>JAJZCB010000093.1 GCA_021846285.1 Bacillota bacterium | reverse complement strand
AGCGCCAGTCGCAGGCGTTGTCGCCGCATCAGCCGCGCGTCTGCAGGCGATAGCCGAGTCCGCGCACGGTTTGGATGACCGGGCATCCGTCACCCTCCAGTCGTTTGCGCAGTTTGGACACGTAGGTTTCCAGGGTATTTTCAAGCACATCGGCCTCATAGCCCCAGAGACGGTCCATCAACTGCTCCCGGGTCAGCACTTGCCGTGGATGTCGCAAGAACAACTCCAGCAATGCAGCCTCCTTCGGCGGCAACACATAAGTATCAGGACCAATCGACACTTCCCGGGCATTGCGCCGCAGCGTCACAGCATCCACGCCGATCGTGTCGCCGTCGTCGCCAAAGACATCGTGCCGACGCAGCAGGGCGCGCACTCTCGCCACAAGTTCCGTCGTCGCAAAAGGCTTGACGAGATAATCATCGGCGCCTGCGTCCAGACCTTTTACACGGTCCTCCACGGTGGCGCGGGCGGTCAGCATGATGACCGGTACTGTCTGTTTGCCGCGCCGCAGTTCCCGCAAGAGCGCAAAGCCGTCTAGGCCGGGAATCATCGCGTCCAGTATGACCGCGTCGTAAAATCCGCTGGCCGCAAGATGCAGGCCGGTTTCCCCATCGCCCGTCCGGGAGACATCGTACCCTTCTTCACGCAACAACTGTTCGATAGCAAGCGCAAGCGCCGTATCGTCCTCAATCACCAACAGTTTTAGCATCACTCACTGTCCCCTCGATAATCAGCATAGTCATCAGCAGTTTGAGCATCTCTTACTATCGTATATGGCCAGTCTGACCGTTCTGTTGCGCCAGGACCCATCTCAGGGGACACGTCCGTCCACACCAGTGCGTCGTCCGCGTCGTCCGCGTCTTCCGCGCCGCCCGCTCGGACGACGTTGCCGTCTTCCGTCACCACAAGTACTTTGATTCCCGTCTCTATCCTGCCCGGCAAGCCGCGCAGAAAAATCACCTTGGACATCACCTCGGCCTTTGTTGGACGGTCCGTGATCACCGTGACTGACGCCAACCCGCAACCTCCCGATGTCATCGTTGCGGGATCGATCAGGTGATGGCGCTGATTTCCGTCAGGCCCCAGCCAGCGTTTTTTGCTCGCCGCCGATGTACAGACTGCCCCGCGACCAGCGACCTGCAGCGTCGCCGCCAACCGACTGGCGTCAAAGGGCGATCCTACGCCTATGCGCCACGGTTCGTCTCCTGATCCGGTTCCCGCGTACACGATGTCGCCGCCCGCCGACAACAGGTAGTCGCGCGCGTGTTGGTCGAGGATCGCGGCAGCGCGTTCCAACGCATAGCTTTTACCGACGCCGCCCAGATCAATCGGCGCATAGAGCAGTACAGACTCATCTTCGGGCCACATTTTCACACATTCCTTGCGGGTCATGCCATGCGCCCCCACGGCTACGTCAAACGCCGCGCCCTGATAGCCCAGGCCATGGAGGGCGGTGATTACGCGCGGATCAAACACACCCTTTGTGGCGTGATAGGCGTCGACAGCCAGGACAATGGCCTCCCACAGTCTCTTTGACACAGGCTTTCGCTGAGTCAGGGACTGGTTGAGGCGAACTAACTCACTGTCTGGCAAAAAACGCGACAACGCACGCTCACACGCAGTAAACTCGGCCTGTACCAACGCCGCCAGATCAGCATCCGCCGCTCCCGAAAAAAGTGGTCTTGCGATCAGTTCTATGTGCGAACCAAGCGCCCGAAACGACGAGCGCACCCAGTTCGCGATTTCTGTATGTCCCCTCATCCGGCCTACTCACGTCCTTTTCTTTGCGATCGACCATTGACGCACTGGCCGCGGATTGCTGTTCCAACAGCTTCTCTATTTGTTAGGACGGCCGAATCAGCCAAAATGTTCTCCAGGTGTGGCGGAGTTTCGCTTCATCGCGGCGATGTCGCGCTGTGTTTCACCTCCGCTCCCTGTCTCCTCACCCCAGGAAAGTACCAGCCAAGGCTGAAAAAATGCTGAATGACCGCTGAATGACCGCCAAAAGACAGTGGTATCATGTTCTCACGATTTGTCGCTATAATAACTGAAGTAACTGACGCAACTGGGATCGGAGCTGGCGTACCATGACTACATCTTCGGCAACGAGCGCAGCGTCGGTTCCTGTACATCGCCTGACGCGCACGCTGACACTCCTGCTCGCCTTTGGCGCGGCGGTCTCCGTCGCGAATCTGTACTATTGCCAACCACTGCTGGTGCTGATGGGTCGCACGTTTCACGAATCCTCGGCGCAGATGGGACTCATCCCAACACTCACGCAAATTGGCTACGCGGTGGGATTGCTGCTCTTGACACCGCTTGGCGACGCGCTGCCCAAGCGCGGTCTCATTGTGACCCTGTCCATGCTCTGCGCTCTCGGACTGGTGGCCATCGCCTTCTCACAGTCGCCGTTTCAACTTGCCGCATCGAGTTTTGTCGTAGGAATGATCACCATCGTACCGCAAATCATCGTGCCGCTGGCGGCGAACCTTGCGCCGCCTGAGAGGCGCGGTCAGGTGATTGGCACCGTGATGGGCGGACTGCTGCTGGGTGTGCTGGCTGCGCGGATGATCAGCGGCGCTGTGGGGGAAGTGCTTGGTTGGCGCGCCGTCTATGACGTCGCCGCGCTGGTGATGGTGCTTCTGGGGGTGCTCATGTGGTTGCGTCTGCCCAAACTGCCCGCGCAGTGGACGATGCATTACGGGGCTCTGCTTGCGTCGCTGTGGGGGTTGTTGCAAAAACAACCACTGCTGAGACAATCGAGTGTCATCGGCGGATCGCTGTTTGGCGCCTTCAGTGTGTTATGGACCGTACTCGCCTTTCGCCTGTCTGCCAGTCCGTATCATTTCGGGAGCGCCGTCGTTGGCCTGTTTGGTCTCGTCGGCATTGCGGGAGCGCTCGGCGCGCCCTTCACAGGGAGGATCGCAGATCGACGGGGGCCCTATTTTATGGTCGGCGTGGGCATTACGCTTACCCTCGCCTCGTATCTTGATCTGCTGCTTGGGGATGGCGACCTGCTGTTGCTGATCATCGGTGTTCTGGGTCTCGACTTTGGCATCCAGGCCAGCCAAATCTCCAATCAGGCCCGGATCTACTCCCTTGCGCCGGAAGCGCGCAGTCGTCTGAACAGCGTGTACATGGTGGCCTATTTTATCGGCGGAGCCTGTGGATCTGCGCTGGGCAGCGCTGCGTACGGAGCATGGGGTTGGGCGGGATCCTGCGCGACGGGTCTCTGCTTCGTTCTGGTTGCGCTTGTCGCGCATCTCGCGCGCCGGCCTGCGCAGACACTTATATCGTAACGCCCCTGTACATCAGCCACAATACAAATACCGCCCATAAGATGGAGCACACGGGCGCCAACATCCGAAATGACTTGTGCCTGGTCTTGTGATGAAAGGCCGCCATGCCGATCCAGGCGCCGGGTGCGCCTCCGGCAACCGTGAGCGCCAGCAGGGTTCGTTCGCGCACACGACGTTTGCGCCTCCGCCTGGACCGACGCTTGTCGCTGAGCATCATAAGTACCGTAACGACGTTGACGACCGCCAAGTACGGAACCAAAAGTGCGCCGAACGACATTTCAACCACTCCGATCCGAACATGTGTTTGCGCTCACTGGACATGGCGTGCTATACTCTCTCTAGCAAGACTTGGTTGGAGAGGAGACTGCGCTGATGGTCCGAGCCAATGCCAAAGCCAAGCAGGAAGCGATACTCTCATACATTAAACGGGAGGTGAGCTCCCGGGGTTATCCGCCGTCGGTTCGGGAGATCGGCGACGCCGTCGGATTGACCAGTACATCCACAGTGCACGGCCACTTGTCGAAACTGGAGCAACGCGGGCTGATTCGGCGCGACCCCACAAAACCGCGCGCGATCGAGATCATCGACGACACGTTTCGCGCACAGGCGGGTCAAGCCACGGTTCCCTTGCTGGGCAAGGTTACTGCAGGAAGCCCCATCACGGCTGTGGAAGACATTGAAGAGTATCTGCCCGCGCCGCCGCACGGTCAGAACGGTCACGACATCTTCGCTTTGCGGGTAGTGGGCGACAGCATGATTGACGCCGGGATCCATGACGGCGATATCGTGTACGTCCGTCGCCAGAGCACGGCAGGCAACGGCGACATCGTGGTGGCCATGACCGAAGACGACGAAGCGACAGTGAAACGCTTTTTTAAAGAGAAGGACCATATCCGGTTGCAGCCGGAAAACAGGATGCTACAGCCCATGTTATTCCCGCACGTCACCATATTGGGCAAGGTGATCGGTTTGTGGCGCACCTTGCCATAGGGCGACCTGCGGGGCGCACGACCTGCGGAGCAGCGGATCGCTACATGGTCTCAGCCAATCGCCGCAACGTCTGTGCGGGTGCTGCGACGTTGCGGAACTGCGACGCGCGATCCCGCGATTTTGCAACGTCGCAGTTCCGCAATCCCCCAGTGCTAGTACATGGAAAGATACTGCTCCCGCTCCCAGGGATGTACGGCCGTGCGGAACATATCCCACTCGATCATCTTGGCTTCGTAAAAATGGGAATATGCGTGTTCCCCGAGGGCGTCGCGCATGACTTCGTCGTTGGCCAGTTCGTCCAGCGCCTCCCTGAGATTCGATGGCAGACTGTGGATTCCAGCCCGCAAGCGCTCCATTTCGTTCATGATATAGATATTGCGGTTGACGGGCGTAGGCAGGGCGAGTTTTCGCTCAATGCCGTCCAGACCGGCGCGCAGCAGAGCCGCGAGAGCCAGATAGGGATTGGTCGCTGGATCGGGGTTTCTGACTTCGAGCCGCGTTCCAAGCCCGCGCGAAGCGGGAATCCTCACCAGAGGACTGCGATTTTTTCCTGACCACGCGATGTAGCACGGCGCCTCGTAGCCCGGAACCAACCGTTTGTACGAGTTGATGATCGGGTTGGTGATGGCGGTAAAACCGCGCGCATGGCGCAGGATACCAGCCAGATATTGCCTGCCTGTTTCACTCAGTCCGATTTCGTCGTGTTCATCGTAAAAGGCGTTTGTTCCGCCCCGGAACAACGACTGATGGCAGTGCATGCCGGACCCGTTTATGCCGTGGATGGGTTTTGGCATAAATGTGGCGTGCAGACCAAACTGGCGTGCGACCGTTTTCACGACAAGTTTAAACGTCATGATATTGTCCGCAGCTTGCAGAGCGCCCGCATATTTGAAATCAATCTCATGCTGACCGGGCGCCACTTCATGGTGCGACGCTTCGATCTCAAACCCCATCGTCTCAAGCACGAGTACGATTTCCCGGCGGCAATTTTCACCGAGGTCCACGGGAGCCAGATCAAAATAACCGCCCTGATCATTCATTTCCGTGGTGGGATTGCCGTGCTCGTCCATTTTGAACAGGAAGAATTCCGGCTCTGGCCCCACATTCATAGCCGAAAAGCCAAGGTCTTCGGCTTTCTTTAGCGCCCGTTTGAGGATTCCCCTTGGATCGCCCGCGAACGGGGATCCATCGGGCATGTAGATATCACAAATCAGCCGCGCCACTTTACCCTGATCGCCGTGCCAGGGAAAGACCAACCACGTTGACAGATCAGGATACAGGTACATGTCCGATTCCTCGATGCGTACAAACCCCTCGATGGACGATCCGTCAAACATGATCCGGTTGTTCATCGCATTTTCGAGTTGGCTGATCGGCACTTCCACGTTTTTGATCACACCGAGCAGATCCGTGAACTGTAGACGCAGGTAGCGGACATCCTCGGCCCTGGCCATGGTGACAATCTGTTCACGCGTGTATTCCTTGCGCATTGTATACTTCCCCTTTCAGAACTGACTGACGTGGTTTCAAACCACAATGTGCTGCAGGCGGTCGCCCCCGGAACGCCCGATCAGCCTTCTATCGGCTGCCCGGAAAAAACCGCGACAGCTCACCCTGAATCATGGAGGCCGGACTGCCTCTTTGCCCTGCCCGCCCCGCCAGTTCCTGCAGCAACAGCTCATGCAGATCGGACTCCGAGAGTTCAGCCCGCACCTCTTGCGCTGCGGCCTGAAGCGCAGGCGTATACTCGCCGTCTTCCAGAGGCTGCCCAATCACCGCTTTGATTCCGGCGATATTTAACCCTTTGTCGATCAAGTTCTTGATTTCGAGTAGCCGTTCCACGTCATTGAACGAATAAAGACGCTGATTTCCGTGCGTACGTTCCGGATGAATCAGCCCATGCTGTTCATAATAACGAATCTGCCGTGCGGTCAAATCCGTCAGGCGCTGCACGATCCCGATTGGAAAGAGAGCCAGTTTACGCCGAGTGGTATCGTCCATTTTAGACCCCCCCATCTACGCTGACGTCGGTCAGCAGGGTATAAGCGAGTGAAGAAAACGCATACGCGTCGCGCGACAGCATGGACTGCCCTCGGCCAACGCTTCGGTGGGCGGGCGATTCCTTCGTTTGCGGCTTCGGTCCGCGACCACTCCGCGAAACAAAGCGTATCATACCTTACACGTAACGTCAACGAAGTGGTAACACCTATTGTTAGATTCATGTTATGATCGGTGTGTTCATGGAGTTCAGGGCAGCAGCCCCAAACGTTTGAGTGCTCTCGCAACCGCAATTTTCACGTGCGAATACGTGAGCCCCCCCTGCAGATACGCGATGTACGGTTCACGCAGCGGTCCATCCGCCGACAGTTCGATGGAGGAACCCTGCACAAAGGCGCCCGCGGCCATCACCACCGGATCGCCATAGCCTGGCATCTGCCAAGGTTCCGGCGCCACATGGGCGTCGATGGGCGACGCCTGCTGGATCGCCTGGCAAAACGCGACCAGGCGTTCCGCAGTGCCGAGCCGAATCCGCAACACGATATCTCCCCGCTGTTCCTCGGTTCCGGGGGCGCAGTCGATCCCGGCGCGCGTGAGCGCCGCAGCGGCAAACGCATTGCCCTTCAGGGCTTGTCCAACCACATGGGGAGCCAGAAACAGCCCCTGAAAATACAGCCGATACTGTTCGTAAGAGCCCATTTCGGCGCCGACGCCGGGGGCTGTCACGCGGTAGGACGCGCGTTCCACCGCGTCTACGGCGCCCACAATGTAACCGCCTGTAGGCGCCAGACCTCCGCCAGGATTCTTGATCAGCGAGCCCACTGTCAGATCGGCCCCAACGGCGCTCGGTTCGATCGTCTCCGTAAATTCCCCGTAACAGTTGTCCACCACAGTCCGCACATCGGGTCGCACCGCTTTGATGGCGCCGATCGCCCGGCCCAGTTCCGCAACTCGCAGCGCCCGCCTCCAGCGATAGCCGGGTGATCGCTGGAAAGCCACGACAGTCACCCGTTCATCGAGCGCGGCGAGTACAGCATCGACGTCCACACTGCCGTCGGGAAGAAGTTCCACGCAGCGGTAAAGGACGCCAAACTCCCGCAACGATCCCATGCCCGCGCCACGCAGACCAATCACCGTCTCGAGCGTGTCATACGGAGCACCCGTCGCGTACAGCAGGGTATCGCCTGGACGCAGCAGTCCAAAATAGGCGGCCGCCAGCGCATGCGTGCCGGAAGCGAGACTCGGTCTCACGAGTCCCGCCTGCGCGCCAAAGGCGGCGGCAAACACCGCGTCAAGCTGTTCGCGGCCGCGATCCCCCAGTCCGTAGCCCGTGGAACCAAACAGGTGCGCATCGCTGACTCTTGCGCCTGCGAAAGCGGAGAGTACCTTTAATTGATTGCGGTCGATCAGCCGGTCGATCTCCTCGAGAGTCGGACGGATCGTCCGTTCTACCTCTTCCATCCAGGAAAAGTCGCGTTCACCGATCATGCAGCGGCTGCTCCTGCAGGGATCCATCGGCAAATGCGGCAAACTGCCACGCTTCCCGCTCATCGATCTGCACATCCATCAGCAAACAGGCATCCGACTCATGCACGCTGTCCACTCGGCCAACCCGATACGCCTGCGCGAGCACGTCCGGTCGCTCATGCGGAATCTGAAGATGCAGAGCCACCCGGCGTCCAAGAACCTGGTCGATGCTTTCGAGCAACTCCTCAACACTCTGCTCCTTCATCGCAGAGCCGACCACGGTCGCCGCAGCCCGCTGGTCCACCAGCAAGGACGCATTGGCGACCTGATCCAGTTTGTTGAAAAATGTCACGATCGGCGGATGAGAATGGAGTATGTCGCGCAGGACAGCGTACACGGTCTCCATTTCCTCGACAATAAAGGGCGACGAAGAGTCGACCACGTGCACCAGTACGTCCGCATCAACGGCCTCCTGCAGCGTCGCATGAAAAGCGTCGATCAGGTGGTGAGGCAAATCGCGAATGAAGCCCACCGTGTCGGTGAACACGAATGTTCGCCCCGCATACGTCGCGCGTCTGACCGTCAGATCAAGCGTATCAAATAGCCTGTCCTGTCCTGGATCCAGCCGCTTCTCGCCGAACCGCCTGGCCAGCCTGGACAGCAGTGTGGTCTTGCCGGCGTTGGTATACCCGACTATGCCGATGGAGTACACGCCCTGACGTTCACGGCGTCGCCGGAGTTCGATTCGCCGGGCCCCCTCCGCGGTCACCAGTCTGCGCAAATCGGCGATCTCCTTGCGAATGGTTCTTCGGTCGATCTCAAGTTTCGTCTCACCGGGTCCGCGCGTGCCGATGCCCCCGCCAAGCCTGGACATCTCCGTTCCCTGGCCGATCAGCCTCGGCAGCATATAGGAGAGTTGAGCGAGACGCACCTGCGCCTTGCCCTCAAAGCTCTGTGCCCTCGTCGCGAAGATATCGAGGATCAACTGCGTGCGATCGATCACGCGGATCGTGCAAGCCTCTTCCACATTGCGCAATTGACTGCCGGACAGTTCCACGCCAAACACCACGACGTCGGCCGCCTCAGCCTGCGCCGCCTTGGCCAACTCCTCCAGTTTGCCTTTCCCGATCAACGTTCCCGATCGCCGTTCCTCGACCACCTGACTGACAGAACCCACCACAACCGCTCCAGCCGCCATGACGAGACTGGAGAGTTCCGCGCGCATGCGTTCCCGTTCGTCCATGCTCTGTTTGGCTTCGTACACGTGCATCAAAAACGCTCGCTCCGGTTCAGTGCGCCCTCTTACATCATATACAGACAGATTCGCTTCCTCCTACCCACCAGGCAACGAATCGCCTGACTTGTCAAATCATCCTATATTCAGTTTACCACATTTGTCCTGATTAACACTCGTTGAATGTCGTCAATGCCCTGACCGCGCAGCGCTGACACAACCAGGGGTCGCGTTCGCCGATCGCTTTTTCGGTACAATTCGGTCTGGCGCATGGCGCCAGGCGCGTCGATCTTGTTGAAGACGAGCGTATATGGAACGTCGCGCGCCTTCGAAACATCCAGAATCAGACTGTCTATGGGGGACAACGCGCCTTTGTCCAGTGTCGCCGCATCCACCACATGAACGATCTGCTCGCTTTGCACCATCAGCGTGAGGGTCCGAGCCATACCTCTGCGAATCAGCGCATTGTCGTGGGAGTCCTCGCTAAGCCCCGTGCTGTCATGCAACACCATACGCTGGCCAATGGCCGAACTCATCCCTACGCCTACTGTCTGGATGCCCACCGTCGTGTACCGCGCCGCGCTCACCAGTGTGGCCATCGCGTCGCGAATCGTAAGCACCCGTTCTCGCACACCTCCATCCGGCAACTCATGCATGATAAACGCCCATTTCAGTCCGCACGCTTGCGCCAGACGCAGGCACACGAGTGTCTTACCAACGTTGGGGCGTCCAATCACCAGACATTGGCGCATGATCATTCCCCTCTCGAAAGTCAGCGGCAAAAAGCGTCATGACGTCCTGCCGCGTCGGCTGTGTGCACCCCATCACCCGCAGCGCCTGCCTGCGAATGGCCCGTTCGATCACATTGCGAACTGTTCGCCCATTCCCAAAATCAGATCCCCATCGTTCGCTGCGCAGGCTCTGCCGCAGAGCAGACAGCGCGTCTGACGACAGCCTGTACTGTCTCTCTTCGAGGATCTGCGACGCGATCTGAAGCAGTTCCCGTTCCGTAAAGTCGGGAAAGGAGATCTGCATGGGAAACCGGGATGATAGTCCCGGATTCAGGGAGAGGAAGTAGTTCATTTCATTTTCGTAACCGGCGAGAATCACGATGAGGTTGCCGCTGCGATCCTCCATGCCCTTGACGAGAGTGTCGATCGCTTCTCGCCCGAAGTCTTTGTCGCCTCCCCGCGCGAGCGCATACGCCTCGTCGACAAAAAGGACGCCGCCCATGGCGCGATCAAGCAGCGAGCGCGTCTTTTGCGCTGTGTGTCCGACGTATTCGCCGACGAGATCAGCGCGCTCAACCTCGATCACCTGGCCTTGCGTGAGGACGCCGAGCGTGGCGAAGATGGGACCCAATAGGCGTGCGACCGTCGTTTTGCCAGTGCCCGGACGTCCTGCGAAGATCATGTGCAAAACCGTGCCGTCCGCCTTCAATTCCATGCGGCGCCGCAATGTCTGAACGGCGAGATACGCGTACAGTTCATCGATCACCTTTTTCACTTCGCTCAAGCCGATCAGATCCCGCAGGGGCCGCAGCAGCGTCTCTTTGGCTGCGACGGGATCGACGCCGACGCCGGGCGGGCTCGCGCGCAACACGCTGTCGCCCTGCTCTGGCGCGCCAAAGCGCGTCAGCCCGGATCGACCGCGCGGCGCGTCCTGTCTGTAGGCCTGTCGCAACTGCTCCAGTGACGATTGAACACTAAGCCGCCCACGAGCCAATTGATCAATAATCGGATCCATTTTCTGCACAACCGGTCACCCGCTTACGTGGGGAATGCCCCAGTATACGCCGGCGCATTTTGATGGGTGAATGCCTAGCCGCATGGAAGTCTATCGCGCGAACCGCTGCATGACAACGCTCCCGGTGAGTATCACTGCGCCGCCTGCCACAGTGATCAGCGTAATGGCGCGACCGAGCCAGATCCACTGCAGCAGCGCGGCAAATACAGCCTGTGGATAGAAAGTGAGCGCCGCAGAGACGCCTGCCGGCAAGCGCGCCAATCCGTAGCCGTACAAAATGTACGCGATGGTGCTGACAAAAATCACGATAAAGAGCAGGGCGAACCATTCGCGCGCATTCAGCGAGGCCAGCGCCGTCGCAGCCGGGAAAGCGCGTGTAACGACAAGCACAACCCAGAGCATGACCGCCCCCAGGAGGGAAGTCACCGCCAAAACATCGAACAGCGGCAGTCGTCGGAACAGGCGGCGCGACAGCACCGTGTACAGCGCAAACGCGGCGGTGCCAATCGCTGCGTCGCCGATGGCCGCTATGCTCTGATCGCCGCGAGCGACCGCCTGCGAACTGATGATGACGACTCCCATGAGCGCAACCGCCAGACCGACGACCTGGCCCCTGGTGAGCGTTTCACGATAGAGCCAATAACCAAACAGCGCTGTGAGGACAGGCGCCGCATTGATAATCAACAGCGATTCGACCGGGGGCAGGGTCGCCAGCGACTGATAGTAAAAGAGCGGATAAAGCACGGCGGAGCAAAGACTCGCCGCAAGCAGCAGCCCCCAGTCCCCCTTGGACAGTGTTCTCACTCGGCGCAAAGCGGGGATGAGCACAGGCGCGTATAGGACGGCCGTCAGCGAAAAGCGCCAGGTCGCCAGCGCAAGCGGACTGAGCGCGGCGATCACGGTGGCGCCCACCACCGCATGGGCGCCCCAGATAGCGCTGACAAGCAGCAACACGGCGTATGGCGCCAGTCGTTTCACTCGCCCACCCGCGCTTGTTCGGACAACCACTCGCCTTCACAGATCCACGCTGCAGGCCCTGTCATGTAGACGTGTCCGTCGGGCTGCCACGCGATCCGCAGATCGCCGCCCTGCAGATGGACCACCACGGTTTCCCCGCGTTCAAGACGTCCGGTCAGGACTCCGGCGACAACAGCCGCGCAAGCGCCCGTTCCGCACGCCATCGTAACGCCGGATCCCCGTTCCCAGACGCGAAAATCCATGTCACGGCTAGTATTGACGCTGACAAATTCGACATTGACCCGTTCCGGAAACAGTTCATGCCGCTCAATCGCGGGCCCGACGCCCAGGACATCGGCCTGCGCGGCGTCATCGACGAACAGCACCGCGTGCGGGTTGCCCATGGACACACCTGTCACCACGAACTGCCGATCCGCAACGTCGACGACGGTTTCGATCGCTGTACCGTTCGGATCGCCTCCAAGCATGGGCAGTTGACGCCGGTTCAGTCCCGGTTCCCCCATGTCGACCGTGACTTCTTCGACGATGGCCGCGTCTGCGCTCAAGTGCAGTTCAAGGCGCATTAACCCGCCCTTCGTCTCAATCGTCAGGCGCTCACTGGCCACGATGCCCTTTTCATAGAGATACTTCCCCACGCAGCGCAGACCGTTGCCGCAGTTTTGGCCCTCGGAACCGTCCTCGTTGAAGATGCGCATTCTGGCGTCGGCAACCGCGGACGGACCCATCGTGATCAGCCCGTCGGATCCGATCCCCGTGTTGACATTGGAGATCGCGATGGCCAGTGGCGCCAGAGTCTCTTGCGCCAGTGTTTCCTCCCACAGGTTAACATAGATATAATTGTTGCCCAGCCCATGCATTTTTGCGAATTTCAACGCGATCTCTCCCCGCCCTCGGTGCTTGCGCCCGCCTCCCACTACCTGCTGCCGCTCCCTACCCCGCCTGCCGTTCACTACCTGCTCCCGACTAGCGTACGACCACATTAAACAGCTTGCCAGGCACATAGACCTGCTTCACGACGGTCCGTCCGCCAAGCGCACTTTGAAAAGCCGCATGCTCACTCGCGACGCGCGTGACATCGTCTTCGCTCGCTCCCCGCGGAATCGACACGCGCTCTCTCACCTTACCGTTGATCTGCAGGACGATCACCACCGTGTCGTCGACCAGATAGCGCTCATCGACTGCGGGCCACGAGGAGTCAAAGACCGACTCGCGATGCCCCAGGGCCTGCCAGCATTCCTCCGCCAGGTGAGGCGCCAGAGGGGCGATGCACACCGCCAGCGTTTCGAGTGTCGCACGATCAGGCCGCTCTGGCGCGTCCTGCAACGCGCTCACATATTCCATGAAGGCGCTCACCACTGTATTGAAACGAAAACTCTCAAGGCGTTCCGTCACCTGCCTGACAAAGCGGTGGCGCAGCTTGGTCAGCTCCTCCGACTCCGCCTGTGGCGCAGAAGGCGCGGCCTCCATCATGAGACGATACGTCCTGCTGAGAAAGCGGTGCACCCCCTCAATGGCTCGCGGATTCCATTCCGCGTCCACTTCCGGCGGCCCGACGAACATTTCGTACAGCCGCAGAGTGTCTGTCCCGTATTTCTCAACCAAATCTTCCGGGCTGACGACATTGCCCTTTGACTTCGACATCTTTGCGCCGTTCAGTGTCATCATGCCCTGATTGAACAGGCGTGAAAATGGTTCGTCAAAACCGATCACGCCTCGGTCAGCCAGCACTTTGGTGAAGAAACGCGCATACAGCAGATGCAGCACCGCGTGCTCGACGCCGCCGATATACATATCCACCGGCAGCCAGTGATTCACTTTGTCGCGGTCAAACGGTTCCCGGTCATTATGCGGATCCGCGAAGCGCAAGAAGTACCAACACGAGCCCGCCCACTGCGGCATGGTGTCCGTTTCCCGGCGCGCGGGCCCACCGCATGTCGGGCACGTCGTATTCACAAAGGACGCGATGGCCGCCAGCGGCGACTCACCCGTTCCGGTGGGTTCATAGCGCTCCACGTCCGGCAACAGCACGGGCAAATCGCGTTCCGGAACCGGTACGATGCCGCAGGTGTCGCAGTGCACGACAGGGATCGGTTCACCCCAGTAACGCTGGCGGGCAAACACCCAGTCGCGCAGCTTATAGGTGACCGTTTCCTCGGCCATTCCGGACTGCGCAAGGTCTGCGACGATCTGCCGCTTTGCAGCGTCGACCGTCAGTCCGCTGTAGAGCCCCGAATTGATCAGCGCACCCGGCCCGGTATAGGCCTGCGTCAGTTCGTCAGCGCCAGCGTCGGCGTTGCCGCCGCCGTTGCCAGGCGTGCCAGGCGTGCGGGAATCAGCGGAGGCGTCGCTCCCGGCCGACTGGCCGACTGGCGCAATGACCTGTACAATGGGCAGGGAAAATGCGGCGGCAAATTCAAAGTCGCGTTCGTCATGAGCGGGCACCGCCATGATGGCTCCCGTACCATAGTCCATCAGCACGTAGTCAGCGATCCAGATGGGAATGTCCTGACCGCTCAGGGGATTCTTCGCATACGCCCCCGTAAACACACCTGTCTTGGTCTTGTCTTGAATCTGCCTTGTCAATACGGATTTGCCCAACGCCGAAACGGTATATTGCTCCACGGCGTCACGCTGCGCGGCCGTCGTAAGCGCGCTGACCAGCGGATGTTCCGGAGCCAGCACCATATAAGTAGCGCCGTACAGGGTGTCTGGCCGCGTCGTGAATACTTCGATCTGTTCACCTAGGGCGGGAACCGCAAAACGAATGCGGGCGCCGACACTCCTGCCGATCCAGTTCGCCTGCATCTTTCTGACTTTCTCAGGCCACTCCAGTTTGTCGAGATCCTCCAGCAGACGATCCGCGTACGCGGTGATTTTCAACATCCACTGGTTCATGTTTTTCTTGGTGACCGCCGTGCCGCAGCGCTCGCAACCCCCGTCCACCACTTCTTCATTCGCCAGGCCCGTCTTGCAACTCGGACACCAGTTGATGGGCATCTCCTTGCGGTAGGCAAGCCCCATGTCGAAAAGTTGCAAAAATATCCACTGCGTCCACTTATAATATTCGGGCGTGCTGGTGCTCAGTTCCCGGTTCCAGTCGAACATGGCGCCCATGCTCTGCAATTGCGTCTTGAAATTGGCGATATTGCGCGCAGTGCCGACAGCCGGGTGGATGCCCTTTTTGATGGCGTCGTTTTCCGCCGGCAAGCCAAACGCGTCCCAACCCATCGGATGCAGCACTTCGTACCCGTTCAGACGTTTGTAACGACTCCACACGTCGGACAGCACATACCCCCGCCAATGCCCGACATGGAGACCCGCCCCTGACGGATAGGGAAACATGTCAAGACAATAATACTTCGGCCGCGCTGCGTCGTCGACCGCGCGATGCTTCCCCTGCTGTTCCCACGCTCTGCGCCAGCGTACCTCGATCTCTCTTGCCTCATAGACTGCACCAGCCACCACCACTGCCGGAACCCCCTTTTGTCTGAACAAGTCTGCTTATACACAAAAAAACCCATCCCCACATCAGGGACGAGAGTTACCCGCGGTACCACCCTGCTTAAGGGGTTGATTAATCATCCAGACACTGGATGATCAGACCCCTTCGCTCATGCAGTCGATATGGAGACCAACCGATCACTCCCGACTGAGATTCCCCGATCTATGCGGTCTTGGCTCGCACCTGCCGCCAAGTCTCTGGTCCGCTGTTTCGGGTACTGCCGTCGTTCCTCGTGCGCTATGTGAGTTATTGGGAAAGTATAAGGGATAAATCACCGGAGCGCAAGAGCACCTCGTACACGTTTGTGGCGGAGTGAGAGGGATTCGAACCCTCGATACGCCTTTACAGCGTATACTC
>JAJZCB010000007.1 GCA_021846285.1 Bacillota bacterium | reverse complement strand
TGGTTTTGCGCGTGTCGAGAATCTTCACGTCAGTTCCCCGTACGCACTCCACCGCTTCTCTGGTCAATGTGGCGATACCGCTCAAACGACCGAGAAAGTTCAATGCGGTACGCTCTCCATAGAGCAGTACGCGGGCATTGCCTGCCACGTCGCAAACGATCTCCCGCTCCGTCACATCGTGACCATCCGACACGCGCATCGTCACCTGCACCGCAGGATCAAGCGCGTGAAACACGGCTTCGACGAGTGGCAGTCCGGCCACACACGCCGCCTGTTGGATCCATATCTGACCGCTCGCTTGCGCGTCAACGCCCACAACCAGGTCCGTCGTACAGTCCCCGCGTCCGATGTCCTCGGCCAACGCCAATCGAATGAGTTCTTTGACAGAGCCAGCCAAAAACACGACACTCCACCATTCCCTTCTTCCGCCGAACAACCTCATGAACAGCGCAAACTAGTGTATATACAAAAGACTATACACTAGTTTGCTGAAAATAGCTCTACGTTCCACAGTTCTGCATTCCCTGTCTGCACGTCATTGAAGGACCGGAGATCACCCCGCCTGAGTAGGTTGCGTCGCGATCATCGACTCTGATGACACACTGGGAACATCCCCTGCCTTTTGTCGCACGCCCATCGTCACCGCCATGAACGCCACGACGACGCCACTGCAAAACAGCGCTCCCCGAAGCCCTGGCGCTGACGACCACCAAGCGGCGAGTGTTGCCCAGAAGATCGCCGCGAACGCTAACAGCATTGTTGCCCGATTGCTGCGTTTCCACTCCATGCGTTGACCCGTTCCCGCCATTTCCAGAACAGTTGCGACCACCAGGACGATCACAGAGACACTGAGCCCAACCCACATGGGGTTGACGCCCCATAGAAACTTGGTTGCAGAAAATCCAGTCCAGGCGTTCCAAAGCAGGCTGCTGGCCACACCGAGCGACATCGACCACAGAACCGCGCGTTTCGTGGCTGCCGGCCACAGAAAGAACGCGATGGTCGGGGCAAAAATGGCCGCGCTGCGAATCGTCTGTCCGAACACGCGCCACCAAGCCAACTCATCAGGCCGCAGCAGCGCGACGACAATCACAAGCGCGCCCTGGATCAACAGTCCATATTGGGTGAGACGCCGTACGTCGGATCTCTTCGCAGGACGATCTTCGCGATCGCGCGCATGTACCCGAAACAGATCGGCGCCCAGACTGGACGCGCCTGAGAAGAGCAGCGGCGCGCACCATGCCAGGGCCGCCGACCACACGCCAAGCGCCACCACCAGCACCGCCCATGGCGGCGCACTGTGCGCGAGCGCCGCAGGAAACGCAGCCAGACCTTTCGTGGCCTGTGGATACAGTTCCCGCGTTCTCATGCCAAGCCACACGGGCACGATGGTAAATGCGACGAGCACGATCGCAGAAACATACACCGCACGCTGGCCTCGCCTTGTGTCTTTCACGGCGGCAATCGCCTGCATCTCCGCCTGGGCGCTCACACTGTTGAGGATATTCATCACCAGCCACACAGCGATGGCGCCTATTCCGACGCCCGTCAGAGAGGTGAATCCGTGCACCGCCACGGGATGCAGCGACGCTGCGGGAATGCGCAGAAAGAAGAACCCCGCAACCCCGATTCCCGCGGTCAGCGTGACCAGATTGACAGTCTGCGTGTAGGCGAGCGACCAGAGCCCGCTCTGTCCGATATAGGCCAGCATGATCACCGTCGTCAGCACAAGCGTGACCGGCAGGCCGACCCCCAACAGTGCATGAAGGAACTCAGCGGCGGCAAGCACATTGGACATCGCGAAAATGGGAAATGTCAACGCAATGACAGTGGCGGAAATGCGCTGGGCGGACGCGCCGAACCGTTGTCCAAGCAGTCGCGAATTGGTTACATACCCCACATCCCGAAACGGTTTCAGCAGAAATTTTGCGACAAGAACCGACATGATGATCACGGAGATGCCAAACCAGACCGCTGAGAGACCGGAAAGGAACCCTGTCTCAAGTTCAACCACAAAAATGGACGACGCCCACATCACCGTGACAAGGATGAACACGTTTCGAAAACCAAACTGGCGCCCGCCGTGCAAATAGGCCTCGCCCTCTCCAACCCGCCGTTTGGCGCGTGTTGACAGGCCAATCAACACGGCTGTATACGCGACAAGCGCAGAGACAATGATCAAGGCAAATGCGTGTGTCACGCAACCATCCCCCCTTTTGATGACCGCCCGATTTAATCCTTACTATTTTGATAAGAAATAAGGTAATTAGTATATTACCGGGAGCGGCCCCACATTGTCAAGTACCGGAACCATGAACCAGAAGCACGAACCTGCGCATCAAATCCGACATCAACACACGCGCAGCATCGATCGCCCTGCGCGGGCGCGCAAAATTTGCGTAGACCTATAGAAATTTCCGCGTTACGGTCGACAATCTCGCCCATTTTGACGACGACCGTACGAAGGCGGCGCTACAGGTGCACCGCGAATTGTCCGGTCGGATACAGATTCTCTGCACGTATCACCAGTGTGGTTACAGTAAAATCATGAATCTGAGGTATAATAAATGGAAAGAGGCTGCGCAACAGCAACTCACTCGAGAGTGGTGGGATGAATCGCGTCCGTACTTTCTTCTCTACGTATCGGAAGCTGTGTTAGATGAATGTAGGAGCGAGGATCAAGAATTAGCACAAAGACGGATGAGCGTGATCACGGAGTTGCCGATTCTGAGAATTACGAATGAAGTGATCAAGCTTGCAGAAACGTACGCTCAAATTCTTGAAATTCCCGAACGGGCCAAGGTTGATGCGATCCATCTGTCGGTTGCCGTGACATACGAAGTCGATTATTTACTAACGTGGAATTGCAAGCACCTTGCTCATGGCGGAGTCCGCACAAAATTACACCGATACAATCGCATAAATGAATTGCATGAGCCGATGATTGTAACCCCACTTGAACTGATGGGAGGAACAGATCATGAAATGGAATGACCCCATAGTCGAAGAGGTCCGAGCAACTCGAGAACGGCTGCTTCAGGAAGCCGGGGGATTTGAGGCCTACATCAAAAAGCTCAGAATTCAAGAACTTGAACATTCACAAAGGCTTTTGTCCAAAGAGGACTTACACACCGACAAGCCAAACCCGAACCGTAACAATTGAGTGACCAACAGCTTGTGAGAAAGTTAGCTGGCACGAGATGCCTTGTAATCACAATATCCTCTTCTGTCTGATACTATCCTATCAGACACATTGAGTATATGAAGGTCTGTCAAGATGAATCCACTCAAGGATCGCGGGGCTCCGGACGATTCGATTACTTCCATTCAGACAGGGATTTAGATGCAAGCCAATGTGACTGACTGGTACAACTAGTGGAATGCGACAGGAACGAAGGTAGTCCTCAGCACCCGAGGTGTTTTCCCGATGGCGTGCGAACAGTCGCTTGACAAGTTGTCAGACGATTCCGGACTCATCTACAATGAGATTTCGTTCGATACTTCCAGTGCATCGACATTCGCCACCTTACAACGCTGCAAAGGAGCACGATCGCATGGCGCCGCCCGACATCAACTTCGCAAGCACGATTCAATTATTGGACAGCACCCTGTCACCATACGCAGTCTATCTATTCGGATCGGGGGCAAGATCACGGCTTCGAACGGACAGCGACATCGATCTCGCATTTCTGTCCGATCGGAGCATATCGATGTACGAACTTTTTCTGTTGGAGCAGCAGACGGCGCTGTTGCTCAACCGCGACGTGGATCTGATCGATCTCAGAGCAGCCAATACCGTGTTTCAGGCGCAGATTGTTGGAACGGGAAAACTGCTGGTAAGTGGGGATCCCGCTCGCATCGCTGAATTTCAGATGCGCGTTCTCAAGGACTACGCGTTGCTCAATGATGAACGGGCATGCATTTTCAAAGCCATTACCGAGAGGGGGAGTATGTATGCCGAGTAATGTGGAAATTTTGCAGTCTATCATCGAGCACCATCTTGAGGATCTGCGGAAGTTTTCGGGCGCAGTTCTGGTGCTGGGGGTATAGTTTGGCAGAATCATAAAACTTTGGCGTATGCACGCCAAACCGTCCAGCGATCCCGTTCCACGATCAGTCCGTCAGCGGGCAGTTGTGCACGCATGTGATCAATGAGCCGTTCCAATTGCCCATCCGACAGTTCGTGTAGAATCGATCGACCCGTGCGGGCGCGCACATCATCCGCGAGCTCTGCGAATGAATCGTATACACGCCTCGTTTCCCATAGTGTAGTTGACTGAACATCCACAAACCCGCTGGCGAAAAGCGCCCGCGATACATCGGACACCGCTTTGCGCCGCGCCAGTTCGACCTGTACCAACTGCGGAAAACAGGCAAAAAAATAGCCCCGTATGTGATCCGGCGACGCCGGCGACAACACGTCATCTGGAGTTCGGTCCTGAATCAGAAGAACGCCGCCCGCAACCAGCATACGTCTCGCCTCATGAAAAAAGGCCGACTGGTCCGCCAGATGATGGATCAGCGCCCGTGCAAACACGAGATCCGCCGAACCGTCCGGAAGTTTTGTCGCCAACGCGTCCGCCTGCTGAAAATCCACGTTTGCAAGGTCGGCGCAACACTCCCTTGCAGCGTCCACCATAACCGCCGAAGAGTCCACACCCGTAACCTGGGCTGCGCCAAGCTCTGCCCACGCTCTCGCGTAAATCCCCCCGCCGCAACCAACGTCCACGACGCGCATCCCTGCCGCCTGCACTGCGGATTGCATGCCATCCCGCCAAGTCCTGTCTGCGGTCCTCCCTGTGTAACTGAGTCGATTTTGCGACGAGTGAAAGTCAATGGGCATCGCGATCATCCCGCCATTCCAGAAACTCCAGCCGATTGCCGAATGGATCTGTCACATAAAACCGTTCCGCCCCTGGCAGCAGACCGTCATCCTGCACAGGAATGTCCTGCGCCAATATCCGTTCCCGCAGCGCAGCCAGATTCTGAACATGAAACGCAGGATGCGCTTTTTTGGCCGCAACAAACGTGCTGTCCACGCCCACATGCAGTTGCTGCCCGCCGCACTGAAACCAGACGCCCCCCCGTTTGCGCAAATCCTCCGGCTTTGTAATCTCCGTCATGCCAAGCAGATCGCCAAAGAATATGCGTGCAGCCGCCTCGCAGCCAGCGGGCGCCGCCAACTGCACATGATCGATCCCGAAAAATGTGTATGCCATCGCCGCAACCCCCTTTTAATCTTGCTCTCTTGCTCTCTTGATCCCCTGTTCCCATCATAACCGGCGCCCTCTCGAAACCGTCATCGAAATCATTGCAGTCTGGATCAAATGTTGCATATGGCAGTCTCACGTCAGCCATGCCTGACACCGAATCGCGGACGGCGCAAGTATGATAGGCTGAATCTTATTTTTCGCACTCCTGAGGCAGTATTTCACGACTGGTTATAGAGAGGTATAATAAAATTAGCGACTTATTTAAGGAGTGGACCTCCACATGTCAATGGCCCGTAAAGATCGACGGGCGGAAATTCTTGAAAGGGTGCGACAAATCGCCCTGAAGGCTATGCAAGGATTCCCCTGCACCATCTATCTGTTTGGATCATTTGCGCGGGGCGACGAGCAAACATCGTCCGACATCGATGTGGGTATTGAGGCTCCAACCACAGTGCCGTTTGATAAACTGTCAAATTTAAGACAGGAGTTTGAAGATTCCACCATCCCTTATCGGGTAGATGTGGTTGACCTGAACACTGCTTCCGCAACTTTGCGGGATAAGGTTCGAAAGGAAGGAATCCGATGGAGCGTGTAAAATTGGCCTTGGAAGGCGGGCCGACATTTTCTGAGGACATATGCAGGACTGGATGTTGGGTCGCCGAACGAGGTGATACGAACGTGCCGTGAAGTCGGAATACTGACTGTAGAAGAAACAGAGTATGCACTCGAAATGGCGAATGATCGTAATTTGACCAGTCACACCTATGATCTGCTGTGGCGGAGGGAATTTTCCATCGCCTTGCCGGCCATGCGTCTCTCATGGGCCTGTGGCTGAAACGAATGTCAGAGAAGCTGGAGGAACATGCGCCGCAATCGACCTGACCGCCTTGCGCGACCTGTTCGGACACGGCGGGGATGCCCGTATTTTTTTTGTAAGTACACCCAATTTCTATCGGGAGGCGACTGTTATGACCCTGCGCGTCGGCATCATCGGAACTGGGTACGGAGCACGAGTCCACGCACCCATTCTGCAAAAACATCCGGATTATCAGCTTGCCGCGCTGGCAAGTCTGCGGCCTGGTCGGGCGCGCCAGGCAGTCGAAGCGCTGGCTGGGGTCAAACCCTATGATGACTGGGCCGCCATGATCCGGGAAGCTGGCCTTGATCTCGTGGTGATCGCGGCGAATCCCGCCGAGCACGCGGCCATGACCCTGGCAGCACTCTCGGCAAAACTCCATGTGTTATGCGAGAAGCCTCCTGCGCTCCATCTCGGGGAAGCTCTCGCCATGCGCGACGCCGCTGCAATAAGCGGCCGCGTGGCGGCCATGAACTTTGAGTGGCGCTATCTCCCGGAGCGAACGACGATCGCCCGTGTTCTGGCAGAAGGTTCGCTCGGCGCAATCTTTCACGTTCGCTGGAGTGAATCGGCGACCATGTGGCCGAGAATTCGCGATCAGCAACATAAGTGGCTTTGGAGCGAACCGCACGGCGGCGGCTTCTTCGGAGCCGTCGGATCACACATGATCGACGCGCTGCGCCACTGGTTCGGCCCTTTCACGCAGGTGCAGGGAGACACAGTCAGTCGAGTCCATTCCCGCCTCTCTGAAGACGCCCACACCGTATCCACCGCCGATGACAGTTTCACGCTGCACGGTCGATTCGCGCAAGGCGGCTCCTGCACACTGGAATTCACTGGCGTCGCGGTTGGACGTGAACCGCGCATCGAAATATTCGGATCCCAGGGAACCCTGGTGTTGGAAGGCGAAACACTTACACAGGCAACCATCGTTGCGCCAGGATTCCAACCCGTAGAGATGGAACAATCCATGGATGTTTCGGGATTTGCCCAAGAAATTCAGCGCTATGTGCACCCGCAATGGACACTGTATACACGACTGGCCGAAAAAATCCATGGTTTTACAGACAGGTCCGTACCGACCCTAGACGACGCAGCATACGTTCAGGCAGTGATGGACACTGTGCGAATGTCCGCAAAAACCGGTTTGCTACCCATACCACCGATGCGATAAGCGGACAAGAACGGCCGACATACTATAACAGGGGGAGACGCTCATCAGCGCTTCCCCCTGTTTCCGTCGACAAGTTCACAATTGCACCGTTGCGGAGTAGAATGGTTATTTGCCGCCTCCTGATCAAATGCGGACCTGGATTTGACGCGCCGATTTGCTCCCGAGCAATTAAACAGAGGATGTACCCAACAGGTTCCGCATCAGAGTAATTGGGATCGGAGAATACTCATTTACGCATCCCCAGCGCACCCGAGGCAACCAGCACAACTGCTGCAAACCCAATCAGCGCGTGAACAGTTCCCACTGCGTCAGCCAAAAAGCCGACACATACACTGGGTGCGCCTAAACCAACGTAAGCAAACAGATAATACCCAGCGACCGCACCCGCCCGCCGTTCTCCCCCGAGTTTCGATACGATGGCCAGTCCCCCGAGATAGGTGAAGCCATAACAGGCTGCTCCCGCAACAGCCGCACCTGCCAACAGGAGCAAAACATTTCCGATCCAGGTGCCCACCGTCAATAACAGCGTGCCAACACTCATAAACACATATCCGACCCGCATGGATGTCTTGTCTGCGAGTCGCCGAGCCAACGGTTGCGCCAGTGCGCCCACGCCATTGACAAGAAACAGCGCAATCGGCGACCACGCGGCAAGCCCATAGCGCAGAAGCTGTCCTGGCACGACTGTGATGACGATTCCAGTGATGGCCCACGCCGTGGCGATACCGAGCCCGACCGCAATCGATCCGCGCGGATAATGAGGAAGACGAACCAGCGCTCCACCCGGTGTCGGAACACTTGGCAGTCGAGATACGACCGCCAGGCATGCGAGCAGTAAAATTAACACGATCCCATAGCTGAGTGGCGTCGGACTCGGATGAATCAACTCAGCGATGTCGGTCGACAGAGGTCCGACGCCAAATCCGAGTGACGTTGCGAGAGCGACCTGTCTTGCTGCCTGCCGTGCGCCATCCATTCCATGTTCCTGCCGGAGATCCGACAGATAGGCCGTACCCGTGGCGACACTCAGCCCGACGCCAATGCCCTGAACAAATCTCGTCACAAGAAGTCCGTACATCGTCGGAAACACCATGGTCATGCCTGTGCCAATCAGGGCGCAACACAAACCGGCCAGAAGGACGGGTTTACGCCCAAAGCGATCCGACACCCCGCCAAGACCAATCAAAACGGGAAGCACTCCCACTACGTAAGCCGAGAAGACAAGGGCCGTCACACCCACTCCCATGCCGGCTGCTCTGGCGTAGGTCAGGTAGAGCGGCACCTGCAGATTGATCGACACGGTAACGAGAAAGAGTGCTGCGGTTATAACGCCCTGCGCCTTTGTCAGCATGATTGATCTCCCTCACTCTTGCCAATCCATCTGATTTCGACCATATAGAAGAATTGGATGGTATACTATAGCCAATCGACCATAGATTGTTCAATCCAATCGCCAGCCTAAGGGAGATCAATCGTGTTCTTACACCTTGACAGAGCGAACAAGAGTGCTCTGTGGCAGCAAATCGTGACCGCTGTCATCGCTCAGATCGACAGGGGCTTGCTTCGCGAAGGCGCACTCTTGACACCCTCCCGCGTGCTCGCGACAGAACTTGGCGTGTCGCGCTCGACAGTACAGATCGCATACGAGGAACTCACCGCCCGCGGTTACACGGAATCCGCTGGCCGAGGCGGCACACGCGTGATCGCACGATCCAACGTCGCTGTCGCCACTGCGAACCGCACATTCTCGACTACCTTCGACATGCCTTGCAATCGCGACTGCGAAGGAATTCACGCACAATTGCGCGACTGGCTCACAGTAAACAAAGGCCATCCGGCGCCAATCGATTTTCGTCACCAAGAACCGTATGTCGATGTCGTCTTTCAAAACGCGTGGAGACGAGCCACTATCCAGGCGCTGGATGCCATGACCCCGCAGCACTGGGGGTATTTGCCCGGTCATGGGGCCTGGGAGACAAGACTGGCGGTGAAGCATTACCTTGCGCAGGCCAGAGGAATCTCCGTTGAACCCGAACAAATTCTTGTCACCTCGGGCGCTCAGCAAAGCATGGACCTGATCGCCCAGGCGTTGTTGAACAGGGGCGACGCAGTGGCGAGCGAAGATCCCGGGTTTCCTGGCGCCCGTTTGACGCTCGCCTACAGGGGCATGAATGTCGTGGGGGTTCCCGTCGACGACGAAGGAATGGTCATCGATAACCTTCCGGACACGACGAGGTTGGCATTTGTCACCCCCGCTCACCAGCGTCCGACAGGCGCAGTGATGTCAGTCAATCGGCGCAGGCAACTGCTGGACTTTGCGGTGGCGCGCAGAGCGTGGGTGGTGGAAGATGATTTTGATGGGGAATATCGCTACCATGGAGGCCCCCTTCCCTCTCTGTTCGCGGAGGCGCCTTCCCATGTCCTGTACATTATGACACTGTCGAAGGTGCTCGCCCCAGGTATCCGTATGGCGATCATTGTTGGCGCCGCCGACGCGGTGGAGCGAATTGCCGCTGTCCACTCGCTTACCAATCGGCAGGTTCCCGCCGCACCGCAGATGACGCTCGCAACCTTCATGAATAGCGGCGGATTTACAAAGCATGTGCGCCGCATGAGAAAATTGTACCGCGATCGGCATCGCGTCATGATGGATGCACTGACCCATTACGGATTGAACCGCAGATTTCGCATCCAGGGTGCAGAAACCGGTTTGCATGTATTTTTGGAAGCCGATCGGGGTTTTGATGAACAGGCGGCAGTTCAGTCGGCGGCGCAGGTGGGGGTAGGAATCTATCCGTTGGCGCCTTATCGATACAGCTGCGAACGCAAAGGATTGTTGTTGGGATTCGCCAGCACTCCGGAAGAACTCATTGTGGAAGGGATTCGCCGTTTGGCCGACATCCTTTGACGTCGGCCGTCTCGGAAAATGCGCCTGCTCTGCCGGGATCGTATACTGTGCCGCTGCTCAGACACGGCTCCGCCGAACTCGCCTCGGCACAGTATACGATCCCGGCAGAGCGAGTTTTCATTCTGCTGATGGCACGGTATGGCCTGTTTGGTCGAAACGCCGCAAATCATGGAAACTGAGTTCGCTGTGATACAATTCAGTAGATCATCTGCTTGTCGTTCGGTCACGCAAGAGCACAAAAGAAACGGAACACCAGAGTTCCGGAACTGGGAGGCCAGACAATGCAAGACGATACGCACACGCCCCCGCATCCAACACGCCTGATCACCACTTACTCGCTCACGCGTGATCTGCAGGCGCTCGGGCTCCAGCCAGGCATGACCCTGATCGTGCACTCATCCATGAAATCGCTCGACGGCTGGGTCTGTGGGGGACCCGTGGCCGTCATCCAGGCGCTGCAGCGCGTTCTTACCACAGATGGAACGCTCGTCATGCCGACTCAGACCAGCGAACTGTCGGATCCCGCCGGCTGGAGCAGACCTCCCGTGCCCGAGACATGGTGGGAGACGATTCGAAGCACGATGCCGCCATACGATCCCGATTTCACTCCGACCCGACAGATGGGCGCCATCGCGGAATGCTTCCGCAAAGCCCCCGGCGTGTTGCGCAGCGCGCATCCGCAGGTGTCATTCGCCGTCTGGGGGAAACATGCAGCCGCGCTGACCGCCGACCATGCGTTGCCAAACGGACTCGGCGAAACGTCGCCGCTGGGAACCCTATACCGTCTCGACGCCTGGGTTCTCCTGCTTGGTGTATCGCACGAAAACAATACATCGATCCATCTGGCCGAATATCGGGCCCATTATCATGGGAAAACGACGATAACGGCAGGCGCGCCCATTCTTGTGAATGGACAGCGGCAGTGGGTCACATTCTCGGACATCGATTACGACTCTGATGATTTTAGCGCAGTCGGAACAGCATTTGAGGCGGTTGCAGGAGCGACAGAGGCAGTGCGAATCGGAGCCGTCGCGGGCGCAGAGTGCAGACTCATGCGCCAGAGAGCGCTTGTGGACTTCGCCGTCGATTGGATGGAACGGAATCGGACGGCCGCCAACCCATAGGATGACCCGTATCCGATTTGGAGTCGAAGGCTATTGCGGATCAAATTTGAGAATATGATAGAATTGTGGTTGAGTATGGAGAAACAGTACGAGTGGGTCCTACATGGACACTGAGTATCCCGGTTGATGATGACAAGTTGCTATAACAGCAATTCGTAATAACCGCCCCTCAACGAAGTCATCCAATATTTTCTTTATTAATCATGAAGGGATTCATCCGGTATGAATTGTCCGTTTTGTCACCCCGACAAGAGTCAGATCGTATTGGAAAGCAAATATTGTATATTCACACAGATTCCACAATCCATTCTCGTTGGCTCCGGACTTATCATCCCACGATCACACAGAGAGACTGTCTTTGACTTGGGAAAGGAGGAGTGGAGCGACACGTTTTATCTTTTACAACAGGTAAAAAGCTTACTCGACGAGCGATACAGCCCCGCCGGATACAACGTCGGCTGGAATAACGGAACCGTTGCAGGACAGGAGATTTTTCATGCACATCTACACGTCATCCCCCGCTACAATGACGAACCTTTTGCAGGCAGAGGAATTCGGTGGTGGCTTAAACAAGAAGACAATAGACGCAAATAGCACCGTTTACCACCAGGTTGCTGTCCACCATGTTCAGTGATATACTGTCAAACAATTGCAAAACATTGTGGAAAGGACGTGGGCACGAATGACGAACATGCGAATGATGATGCGTTCCATGCGTATGTCACATTTATGCTCGCGGTTGAGGACTCGATGGCAGTCGCTATAGACTGACAAATGAGACCTTACACACGCCGTGGGCACACTTGCCTGCGGCGTGTTTTATTGCTCCGGTTATTAAACGATGAGGAGATGGTTCGAGATGGCAAAGTTTCTGATTACCAGTGCGCTGCCTTACATTAATGGTGTTAAACATCTTGGAAATCTTACGGGCTCATTGCTTCCTGCAGATGCGTACGCTCGCTTCTTGAGACTGGAGGGTGAGGATGTTTTATTCGTCTGCGCAACCGATGAACATGGCACACCGGCAGAATTGTCAGCACTTGAGACGGATTTATCGGTTCAGGAGTATTGCAACATCATGCATCAGAAACAGGCGTCCATCTACCAGGAATTCGGACTGTCGTTTGACTATTTTGGCAGGACATCTTCACTGCAGAATCATGAATTGACCAAGCATTTCTTCGAACGTTTAGCCGCCAACGGTTATATTGAGGAACGTTCAATTCGTCAGGTGTATTCCTTAAAGGACGAGCGCTTTCTACCCGATCGGTATGTGATCGGCACGTGTCCCAAATGTGGCTATGAAGCGGCGAGGGGCGATCAATGCGAAAATTGCACTTCGGTGCTCGATCCTGTGGATTTACTCGCCCCCCGATCAGCTGTTTCCGGGAGCACCGAACTCGAAGTACGCACGACCAAACACCTGTTTTTCAGACTCGATGCGCTTGGCGACCAGGTACGAACCTGGGTTGAATCCCACGAAAAGTGGTCGCGTCTGACCAAGTCTATCGCAATGAAGTGGCTGGACGAAGGGTTGAATGAACGCTGCATCACGCGCGATCTCCAGTGGGGCGTATCCGTTCCGCGTGACGGGTTTGAGCAGAAGGTGTTTTATGTGTGGTTTGATGCGCCAATTGGGTACATCGGAGCTACAAAGGAGTACTCTGACCGGGACCCGGACAGCCGTGACTGGAAAGACTGGTGGCTGAACGCCTCTGCTGTGACTTATACGCAATTCATGGCCAAAGATAACGTTCCGTTCCACACGGTCTTTTTCCCGGCGATGATTCTCGGAACACGCGAGCCATGGACGATGGCAACTCAGATTAAAAGCTTTAACTGGTTGACTTATTACGGCGGGAAATTTTCCACCAGCCAAAAACGCGGGATCTTTTTGGATGATGCTTTGGAGTTGTTTGATCCTGATTACTGGAGGTATTTCCTGCTGGCAAACTCGCCTGAAACGGATGACGCCAGCTTTACCTGGGATCTGTTTGCCACCATGCTGAACAAAGACTTGGTCGGAAACTTTGGGAACTTCGTCAATCGAACGCTAAAACTGACAGTTGCCCAGTTTGGTGATCGCGTTCCCGACGGCGGTTCGCCGTCAGAACTGGAGGAAAAACTGAAGGAGGATTGCCAGAGAGTATTGGCGGCATATCGAAGCCAGTTCGTAACCCTGGAGTTTCGCAAGGTCATTCAGGCGCTTCGCGAACTCTGGTCGCTCGGAAATGTGTATCTCGACCGGCGGGCTCCGTGGAACCTTGTCAAGACGGACCGTACTGAAGCTGCCATGGTCCTGCGCACGGCAATCAATCTCATTAAATGCTTCGCTGTTGCAGCCGAGCCCATAATCCCCTTTTCATCGGCGAAGGTTTTTGACGCGCTGGATCTGGCTGCCGGGGAGCGTAAAGAGTGGTTGAAAGACGAATTCGACTTGTATTCATACCAACCAGGGAGGCGGTTCACCGTACCGGAGCCACTTTTTCGGCGAATTGAAAAAGTGGCGTTAGCAGCGCTGCAACTACGGTTCTCGGGGCAATGAAATATGGTGAATTCGGAACGGGAATATTGTAGCACGAAACAAACGGAGCGGCCTGTTATGAACCGATTTTCCGTCAAAGATACGAGTCAACAGGCCGCAGAAGGGATTTTAATTGGGATCCTTTAGAGATGGTATCCTGCCTCGAATATCACACGGTTGAATAAATCGCTCCTTGAACATACAATTATAAATATAATTGTAATTGGCATACCTCGGAGGTGCGCCTTTGCCACGTGAATTTGATTGGAACGCAGACAATGAAGAACACATATCAAGACATGACGTGGTGCCTTATGAAGCCGAGGAAGCAATGAAAGATCCCGAACGAGTTGGATTTGATGTACATGACAAGGGCAAAAAAGGTATTGTCGGACGTACAGAAGATGGGCGACTATTGTTTGTAGTCTATGTAATCCAGGATGGCATGTATCGTGTAATTACAGCCAGGGATTTAAATGACAGAGAAAAACAGGCATTTCGCAGGGGGAGTCGTTAATGAATATGAAACCTGTCAATGACCCTAATGAAATACCGAAGCACATGACGGATAAAGAATCTGCCGAGTATTGGGATACTCATGAACTAACTGAAGACTTTCTGTCGCACGCGCGTCCATTGGACGAGTCTGAAATGCCACCTAGGAGAACTGATGCAAAGACGATAACGATTCGTATGGACGTGGACACGCTCGATCGATTACAAGAATTAGCCGAGAAAAAACACAAGGGGTATCAGACGTTGTTGAAGCAATTTGTGATCGAGCGCTTGTACGAGGAGGAGAAGAGGCTGTCCCAACGGTAAGAGGAGGACAAATTGTTTGCCCAACTGGAGCCAGATTGCAGACATCCATCTCTTAAGTAACCATCGTACCGAATGGTTGTTCCCCACGATGGCTACCATAAGCGAGTTCATAAAAAGCGTAACAATATCCAGCGCCGTCGGGTTTTGCAAACCTCACCGAGAGATCTATGACTCCACGAGCGGCGACAATGATCATTGCGCCGCCCCCGACAACACTCTGCGAAAAGCGGGTGGAACATCCGTCTCGAACCGCAGCACCTGGTGAGTGACCGGATGGCGGAAACTCAAAACTCGCGCGTGCAGCCCAAGTCGCCCAAGCGAATTCTTGGCCGCTCCGTACCGCCTGTCGCCCACCACACTGTGGCCAATGCTCTGCATCTGCGCGCGGATCTGGTTCTTGCGCCCCGTTTCCAGCCAGATTTTCAGCAGCGAATAGTCTTTGTCTGCCTTTAACACCTCATAGTGCGTGATTGCCTCCTGCCCATCTCCCGGTATCGGGCTGACGTACATCAATTGTGTTTTCGTCTCCTTCAGCCACGACCGGAGAGTTCCCTCGGGCGGATTCACCAACCCTTCCACAACCGCGACATAGGAACGCTCCAGCACCGTCTCGCGCCAGTCAAGCTGCAGCGCCTGCTGCACCTCGTACCGCTTGGCGAACAGCATGACGCCGGAGGTGTCGCGATCCAGGCGGTGCACGATAAATATGCGCGCTCCCGGATCATGCGCCCGCACATGTTCCGTCAGCACATGGTACGCTGTATGCTCCCGCTCCTCATCAGACGCGATGGAGAGCAGGCCCGGCGGCTTGTCGATCACGATGATATCCGCATCTTCGTACAGGATGCGGACCCCCTCCATGGATCCCGTCGCTTTTGCAAAACCGCTTGCTGCGCGAACGGAAACGCACTGACCACTCTGCAGCGCATGGTCATGGCGCGTGATCACCCGATCGTCCACGGCGACCTGTCGGTGTGTCAGCAGCGCCTTCACTTTGTTGCGGCCCTTCTCGGGAAGATTCTGCAGCAAAAAGGGGAGCAGGAGACCAGGTTCCGTTACCGTCCACTTCCTGTCCGTCGCCATGGTCAGATCCTCACCAGAGTATCGCGTTTGGCCAGGTATTCATCGTACGTTCCCGAAAAGTCGACAACCCCATCCGCCGTCAGTTCGATGATGCGGTTGGCGACATCCGTGACCAGTTGGCGCGCGTGGGAAACAAAGATGACCGCGCCTCCAAATTCGGCCAGCGCTTTCGACAACGCGTCGATCGCCTCCAAATCCAGGTGGTTGGTCGGTTCGTCCAGCACCAGAACGTTGCCCTGCAGCAGCAGCATCTTCGCCAGCATCAGTCGCGCGGTCTCGCCCCCGGACAGAACCTCGGTGGACTTGTGGACATCATCCTTGGAAAACAGCATCCGCCCCAAAATGCTGCGAATCGTCTGCTGGTCCGCCTCATCATCGAAGCTCTTCAGCCATTCATAGACCGTGGTGTCTTTCGGGATGGTTTCATTGTGATCCTGCGTAAAATACGTGGCTTCCGCCGACTTCCCCCACGTCACGACCCCGCTGTCTGGCGTCAACTCCCCCATCATCACGTTCAGAAGTGTGGTCTTGCCAATGCCATTGACGCCAAGGACGGCCACCTTTTCCCCATTCACAATCTGCAGCGTGACAGATCTCAGCACGTGCAGATCGCCAAATGATTTGTCCACCTTGTCAAGAACGACAACCTGCTTCCCGAGTGGTTGCCGGGAGGTGAATTTGATGTAGGGGGACACTCGCGACGAGGGGCGGATCTCCTGGATCTCAATTTTCTCAATCTGTTTCTGCCGGCTTGTCGCCTGCTTCGCCTTGCTCTTGTTCGCAGAAAATCGGGCCACAAACTCGCGCAGTTCGGATATCTTTTCCAGGTTTCTCGCATTGTCGGCGAGCAACTGCTCACGGGCCAACGTACTGGCCGCCACAAAATAATCGTAATTGCCTGAGAACACGGAGATTTGCTTATAATCCACATCGACCATGTGGGTGCAGACCGTATTGAGAAAGTGGCGATCGTGCGAGATGATGACCATGGTTCCCTTGTGCGCGAGCAGGAAGTTCTCCAACCAGCGGATCGTGTCGAGGTCCAGGTGGTTCGTCGGTTCGTCGAGCAACAGAACATCCGGACGGCCAAACAGCACCTGCGCCAGCAAGACACGCAGTTTAAATCCGCCGATCATCGAACTCATCAAATCCCCGTGCTTCTCCACGGGGATTCCGAGTCCCTCCAGCAGTTCCGCAGCGAAATACTCGGCAGAATACCCGTCCATGTCCGCAAACGCGCTTTCCAGTTCTCCAACCCGCATACCGTCTTCCTCCGTCATCTCGGGCAGCGCGTACATCCGCTCCCGCTCCTGCATGACGGCCCAAAATTCCGGATATCCCATCAGCACCGTGTTCAGTACTGTACAGTCATCATACTGATAGTGATCCTGGCGCAGGACGCCGACCCGCACTCCCGGTAAAACGGTCACGTTGCCTGTGCTCGGCTCGAAATCTCCGACAAGGATCTTCATAAACGTAGACTTGCCAGATCCATTCGCTCCAATCAGTCCGTAACGATTGCCTTCATCAAAACTTATATTGACGCCTTCAAATAAAATGCGACTCCCAAAAGACAACGACAGATCTTTTACGCGAATCATTCGTTCTTTCTCCCTTTACACGTTGTATAGGCTAATCGTTTCAGTATACCATGAGCATAGGTGATGAAGCGCATGGATGAGAGCCAGAGAGCCAGAAATGTATGACTCACTCTCACTGCGATGCGCATGGGAAAGCGAACCCGCTGGCAGGTTCGCTTTCCCATGCGCATCGCTCCAAGACAGACACTTACGAGGTTGGCTTATTGCCCGCCTTTTTTCTCTCCTGGATCTTCTTCATCTTTTCAATCAGTTCTTGCTTTCTATTTTGCGCCCCTTGGGTCTCCGACGCTTTTTGGGCGTCAACCACCTTGTTGCGGCGGCCATCTGTAGCGCCTCCCGGCACGTTCGGCGGACGTTTGCGATTCTCTGCTCTCGGCACGGAGCCATCCCCCCTCACCGACCATATGACATATGTTTCGTATCAGTCAATTGTATCACTTTCCCACTCTGGCTGCGCGCTCCTGAAACACGCGCAAAAACGCCGGTCCGTACTTCTCGAATTTCAATTCGCCGACGCCTTTCACAGCGAGCATGGCCCGCCGATCCTGGGGACACTTCGCCGCCAACTCGCGCAGCGTACTGTCGGGGAAAATCACATACGGAGGAACATTGTGCGCGCGCGCAATCTCTCTGCGCAACATCCGAAGTTGCTCAAACAGCGCATCGTCCGGCGCCTCCGTTTTCATCTGTGGAAGCACTTTAACGAAGACCTGCGCCTGACCTTTGAGCACCGGCACTGCCTTTTGCTGCAATTGAACTACGGGATACTGCCCCTCAGTCACCTTCAGATAACCGTCCGCAATCAAAGTCTGTATATACCCTGTGATTTCCTTTTCAGGCCGGCCCCTCAGCAAGCCGTACGTTGGCAGTCGATCCAGTCCAAGCTGTAGGATCCGTCTGTCTTTAGAACCCCTGAGAACAGCCGTCACCAGTGTGATCCCATACCGCTCCTTGACCCGATGAACGCACGAGAAGATCTGTTGCGCCATGACAGTGATATCGCGCAGGTCAAATGAGTCATTGCAGTTGCCGCAACTGTCGCAGCGTTCTGGCGCGGTCTCGCCGAAGTAGCGCAGGATATAGGCGCGCAGACACTGGGTGGTGTGACAGTAATCCGCCATCGACTGCAATTTCTTGTACTCGGTCGACTTGCGATCAGTCGAAGACACCGTCTGTTCGATGAGAAACTTTTGCAACTGGATATCCTGCGGGCTAAACAACAGCAGGCATTCGCCGGGATCCCCGTCTCGTCCGGCACGCCCGGCCTCCTGATAATAGGATTCCAAATTTTTTGGCATGTTGTAGTGAATGACAAATCGTATGTTTGACTTGTCGATCCCCATGCCAAACGCGTTGGTAGCCACCATCACGCGTGTCTCGTCATACAGGAACTGTTCCTGACTGCCACTTCGTTCCTCATCGCTGAGTCCCGCGTGATAACGGCCCACGGACTTGCCCTTCTGTTTCAACAGTTCGTACAGACTGTCTGCTTCTTTGCGCGTTGCGGTGTAGATGATCCCCGCATCGTGAGGATGACTGTCCATGTACCGGACTACAAAATCACGCTTGGGTTGCCCATGAATCACGGAAAACGTCAAGTTCTCCCGATCAAATCCCGTGACACAGACATGCGGATCGCGAAGATGCAGAAGCTGGACGATATCTTGCAGTACTTCCGGAGTGGCCGTTGCCGTGAACGCGCTCACGACAGGACGATGACTGAGCCCTGCCAGAAGCGGCGCGATAGAACGATAACTGGGGCGAAAATCGTGTCCCCACTGTGACAGGCAATGCGCTTCGTCAATGGCCACAAGTTCAGGGCGAAGCGTGTCGATAAAGTGCAAAAAAGACTCGGATTCCAGGCGCTCCGGCGCAACGTAAAGCAGTTTATACGCTCCCTGTTCCGCTCCCTGCAACCGTTCCCGAACTTGCGAAGCGTGCAACGTGCTGTTGATGAACGTCGCGGCGATGCCGAGACTCGCGAGTGTATCCACCTGGTCTTTCATCAGGGAAATCAAAGGCGAAATGACCAGAGTCAGTCGCTCGCTTTGCAACGCGGGAATCTGATAACAGACCGACTTGCCTCCTCCGGTCGGCATAATCCCAATCGTGTCGCGCCCCTGCAGTATGCCTTCGATGATCTCCTTTTGCCCTTCACGGAACTCATCGTAACCGTAATAGCGTTTTAAGAGTTTCCGAGCGTCCTCTATCTGTACGTTCGCCTCATGCTCCTGCATCTCTTTGACTCCGTTCCGTTGCCGTGTACCACTCATGCGATCTTATCATCAATTCTATAACTCATCCTGAAAGTCTGCTACACTGGATTGTGAAACGGTTACCTGGAAAGAAGAGGATGGACGATGACAACCGTAGTAATCACTGGCAGTTCTCGCGGTCTAGGTTATGCCATGGCAAAAGTGTTCCTGCAGAAAAATTGCAACGTCACGATCTGCAGTCGCAGCCAGAATCAGGTCCAACAGGCGGTGAACAGTTTGTCCAGCCACGGCCAGACAGTGCTGGGCGTACCTTGTGACGTGCGGCATCGCGACGACATCGTGGAGGTATGGCAACGTTCCGTTGACAGATGGGGCGCGATCGATATCTGGATCAATAACGCTGGCGTCAATCAGCAGGGGCACGCACTGCATGACCTGTCCGCGCAGGACGTTCAAAGTGTGCTGGACACGAATCTGCGCGGCGCCATCTTTGGTACACAAATCGCCCTGTCCGGCATGCTGCAGCAGGGCCACGGCCAAATTTTCAATGTTGAAGGGTTCGGCAGCAACGACATGCAGCGAAAGGGCCTCAACCTTTACGGTACGACCAAACGTGCGCTAACCCACTTCACCACCGCATGCGCTAAAGAAACATCAGACACCCCCATCCTGATTGGACTGCTCAGTCCAGGCATGATGGTGACAGATTTTCTGAAGGATCCTTCCGGTGAATTGAGGAACGGCCATAACACGAAACGCATTTTTAATATTCTCGGCGATGCCCCTGACACTGTGGCGCGGTTTCTGGTGACCAAGATCTTGCATAATCACCACACTGGAGCCCACATCGTCTGGTTGACCAAGAGAAAGATCCTGTGGCGATTCGCGCGATCCGCCTTCGTGAAACGCGACCTCTTTACAGACTGAATCGCGACACTGCGTTCCCGGTCATACTGAACGGGCCAACGTACATGGAAGTCTGCCATTTGTTTTTGCAGACTCTTGACAAGACTGGCATTCTTTCGCACAATCGCTGTAAGGGCATAAAAGATTATGAAGCTTCTTCAATACTTGTTTGCGCAAACGTTTTCACACCTCTGATTATCAACAATGACGGCAGTCCATGCGAAATAACCTTACCTGCACGCGAACGGTCACAAAAACCAGGAGGGATGACTTTGAGACTGTTTGCACGCTTCCGGTGGTCACGCGTGCTATACCTGTTTGGAACGGCCCTGGTCGGTGTCTTTCTTTCATTTCAATCACTGGCTGCAGTGCCGGCCGCCGCACAATCTGAGACCACAGTCATTGTTCACTATCACCGATTCGACAACAATTACACCGGGTGGAATCTATGGCTGTGGCCCTATCAGCCGCAGAGTTTAAATGGCGCCGCCTACAATTTCACGGGAACCGACTCCTTTGGCGTAGTATCGACCGCGCAGGTGCCCGGCAACAACACGGAAGTCGGCGTCATAGTCCGGCTTGGCAACTGGCAGGCAAAAGATGTGTCCGCGAATCGATATATCAGGGTGACAAACGGCAAAGCTCAGATTTGGCTGGTGGAAGGGAACCCGACTGTCTATTACTCGCAAGCGGCCGCCACGCAGGCGCTGCAGCCAAGTATCACGAACGCGTTTCTGGACGGCGCTCACACCATTTATGCGAGTTTGGACAGTCCCGTGCCTGCGTCCGGCGCCAAGTTTTCCGTGACGGATGAAACCAGCCACACGACCATTCCTGTCACGGCCGTGACGCCTGACAACTCAACGACTCTCCTCAAACTGACACTCGCCGCCGCACCCAATGTCACGCACACGCTCATGCTGCACGCGACAGGTTTTACGTCTGTACAGGTGGTTCCCCGCAGAGTTCTGAATCTTCCTCAGTACTACTACGGAGGCACTCTTGGCAACGTGTGGACGCCGGGACGGACGTCGTTTCGCGTATGGGCGCCCACAGCCAGCCAGATGGAACTGCAGTTGTTCTCCAGCGCCGCGGGTCCACTAAAACAGCAAATCCCCATGCAACAGGGAACAGGCGGCACCTGGCGCGTCACTGTACCAGGGAATCTCGACGGCTGGTATTATCTCTACCGCGTGACCATAGACGGGCAAGCCCAGACCGCTGTCGATCCTTACGCAACTGCCATCGCTCCAGGCGCTACCCGCGCCATGATTGTCAACCTCGCAAAAACCAATCCCGAGGGCTGGAGCAACGATCATTATCAGGGTGTTCCCAATCCTGTGGATGCGGTCGTCTATGAAGTGAGTGTGCGGGACTTCTCGATGGATCCCAATGGCGGATTCAAGCACCCGGGCCAATACCTGGCCTTCACGGAGCATGGTACGCGCGGACCGAACAACGTCAAGACTGGAGTTGGCAGTCTCAAGCAACTCGGCGTCAACTACGTGCAGATCATGCCTGTTCAGGAGTTCCCCGACCCTGGCTACACTTACAATTGGGGCTATGATACGCAAAACTTTAACGCGCCAGAAGGCATGTACGCCACAACACCCTTGGGCGCGGCGCGCATCACGCAACTCAAACAGATGATTCAGAGTCTGCACCAGGCGCACATTGGGGTGATCATGGATGTCGTATACAACCATACATTCGCTGTCCAGGGATCCGCGCTTAACACATTGGTTCCCGGGTACTTCTGGCGCACCGACTATCAGGGCAATTATTACAATGGATCCGGCGTTGGCAATGAAGTGGCCAGCGAGCGCCCCATGGTTCAGAAATTCATCCTCGATTCACTCAAATACTGGGTGACCCAATATCATGTCAACGGCTTTCGTTTCGACCTGATGGCGTTGCTGGGCGTTGATACCATGAAAAAGGTGTCACAGGAACTGCACGCCATTGATCCAAACATTATCCTCTATGGCGAACCGTGGACCGGCGGAACATCCGGACTGGCGCCGAGCCAGCTGTTAGTCAAGGGGAGTCAGCAAGGTCTTGGAATTGGCGTGTTCAATGACAACTTTCGCAATGCCATTGAAGCCAATGTGTTTCAACCGACCGCTCTCGGGTATGCCATGGGCGGGGTCGGTTATGTGCCTGCCATCGAAAATGGCGTTGTCGGCAGCATCAATTACAACAGCCAGATTCACGACTTCGCCGCCGCACCGTCAGAAACCGTCAACTATGTGACAAGCCACGACAATTACACGTTGTGGGACAAACTCAAACTCAGCAACCCGAGCACTCCGAAACCGTTGCGCATTCAAATGGATGAACTGGCCCAGAGCATTGTGATGACATCGCAAGGTATAGCGTTTATGCAGGGCGGCGAAGAGATGCTGCGCACGAAAAACGGCAACGGCAACAGCTACAACGCGGGAGACGCCGTCAATGAGTTTAACTGGGCTCGAAAGGCGCAATATCTGAACGTATTCAACTACTACGCAGGGTTGATCCATCTACGCGTCGATCACCCGGCGTTTCGAATGACAACCGCCCTGCAGATCAAAAAAGATTTGCAGTTCATTCCAAGCCCCAATAACACGGTGGCATTTGAACTGATCAACCACGCGAACGGAGACCCGTGGAAGAATATCGTTGTCATCTACAATCCTGGCGGCAAAACCGCCTTCCGTCTACCGTCCGGTCATTGGAACATCGTAGGAACAACCGGGCAAGTCGGCGAACGGACGCTTGGCCACGCACAGGGAACGGTCACGGTTCCTGCCATCACCTGCGAAATTTTGTACCAAAACAATACTCATGGAAATTAACGGCACTCTCTAAGAGGGCCCCACTTGGTCCACTCTGAGGACTGTTGTCATGGTGTCTCACGCGCCAGGAGGTTTTAATATGCCTGAGTCAGATTCCCCGGCTCAAACGAACCGATGACGGTGTCGATTATGGGTTGCCACTGCGCTGACAGGGTTCGCGGAACCGCAACATCGACCTCGTTGGATGATTGCAGATTCGAAGCGCCTGCTACAATGCTTTCGTCATAGACAGGAATGCCCTGCACGGATTGGACGTTGGCATAGATAATCGCCGGATAGACGCCAATCTGCACATTCTTCAAAATGTGGGCGGATAGAGGAATATAGGCGCTTGGCGATTGATTCAAGACGTTATTTGATCCATATGCGACTACAGTAATGTGTGGATTCAGCGGATCAGTAAACACTCTTCCGTCACCGTCCGTAGGACGGGCAGACGGAATCCAGCCATAGGATATGGCATCTGTCGTGAGAGTCGGCAGATTCACAGACATCCCGTATCGTTGGTTCGTATACAAGCCAGTGAATCCAATACTTCCGGATGACATCGCCACGACGGTTGCCTTTACCGTGCGCTGTGCGCCATCCGGAAGTATGACCACAGCGTACACCGTCGCGCCAATCGGTTCCCGATCGACAAAAGCATGAAAATCCAGGTTGTTCATGATGCTGTTCCTGTATTTCTGAAGGTCCTTTGAACTACTGGCCAACGCAACAATATCGTACTTGCCCTGCACCACTTTTCCCCCGTCAACCACCAACGGATCCGCAGGGTACGGACCGCCGTTCAGCTTAAGCCCTCGCCGTCGCGTCTTCTCCAGAACGTTTTCCATGGTTAAAACAGCACTCGTTTTCTCGTACTGCGCCGCCTTACGCACCTTCCTGAGGGCTGTTTCCAACTGATTCGAGTGTATGTCCTGAATCGCGGCCGCCATCCATGTCTGATACGCAGCAACTGTCTGCTGATGCTGCGTGTACACGGACCAGCGCCAGATCCCAATAGCGGCCGCGAACAAAACGACCACTGCGCCGGCAGAAAACATTCCGATCTTTTGGCTTCGTTTCAGCGCTGATCACCCCTTAAAAGGCCCCTGCTTCTTTCGATCGGGTTCTCCCTTGCCCTGTTGCTGCGCCAAGCTCTCGTTCCATCACCTGTTCATTCTAACAGTGACATCTTGGCAAAGCATTTGTCAACGTATCGTATGGAAGCGATAGCCCGCTGAGGCAAAGATCTGACTGGCCACCTTCCGCAAGGCCGCGACACCGATCACCTCATCATCGGACGCCTCGCACTCTGCAAGGATGCGGTCCGAGTGCCGTTGGGCGAGCTCGTGCAGATACTCCTGCTGCCTTGCGCGTTTTGGAATATAATCATTTACTTATATATTATCGCAGACTCCCGTGATCCATGCAAACATCCTCTCTGTCAAACCCCCCGGAATGTGCCGAGCGGTCGAATAAAGCGCGCCAGTTGCACCGTGCCCTCATACAGCGCGTAGATCGGCGCCGTCGCCGCCATCAGCGTTAGCGGGTCCGGGGAGGGAATGACCAACGCCGCCAAAAACGCGCTGACAAACAGAGCCACCCGCCGTCCGCGCTGCAATTGCTCCGCGCGAAGCAGGCCCAGTTTCACCGCCGCCGCCAACAGGGCCGGCAGCGCAAAGATGAGGCCCAGCGCCAGGCTGAAGCTGGTCACAAACCCCAGATAGGCGCTGGCTCGCACCTGTTCCGCGAAGAGACCGCCCGAAAAGGTGAGCAAAAACTTGAGCGACACCGGAATGATGCCGAGGAATGCCACGGCGGTGCCCAGCCAGAAAAGGCCGAGGCCCCCGACCAGGTACCCGCCTCCCCAGCGCCGATGGCGGGCGGGTAAGACGGGTGCGAGATAGGCCCAGGCCTCGTACAGCCAGAGCGGCGAACTCACCACGACGGCCGCCGCCAACACCAGATTGATCAGGGTGAAAATCGGCTCCGTCGGCGACAGCGTCAGGAGCGGAGAGTGCGCGGGCCACGGCGCCTCCCACGCCTGCCGCCAGCTTGCCCAGGTGAGGTGGCCCGCTTTGGCAAAGAGAAGCGGAAACAGCACCCCGCGCAGCAGAGTGCGCCACTGGAGCGCCAGCCCGATCGCCGCCACGGCGGTGCCGGCGATCGCCCACAAGAGCCGACGACGCAGTTCGCCCAGGTGCTGCGTGACCGTCATCACCTTATTCCTGTTGGAGGCGACGGTATGGCGCTGATTGGGACCACGCAAAAGTGTAGCCATGATTGTTCCTCCTCTCCTCACTCGCTATGGGAGCCCATCTCGTCCATCTCGTCCATGTCGCCCATCTCTTGCCAGGCGGCCGCTTCGACGCCGTACGCCAAGGCTATACGGGTGATGGCCGCATACGCGGTTTCCGCTGGCAGGATCTCCTGTAGTCGAGTCAACGTCGCGTGGATCAGCGACCAGACTGTCTGAGACCAATCCTCCACCCGGCGCTCCCCGAGTTGATCGGTCCCGGGCATCGTCAGCAGGATCGCCCACAGCCCCCAGAGAACCGTCAGATGGTCGGGACGCACTGGAAAGGCGCTCCCAGGCCGGAATGACGGTTTCTCCCATTCCACGCCCAACAGGTCGGCCAGACGCGCCATCGCCTCCACGCTGTCCTCGTTCCCCTGTTCTACAACGCGCTCAGGCGGGTAGCCCAAGGCGCCCTGCCCGGCCACGGGAATGGCCAACCACTGGTCGTACTCCACGCCAAGTCGATCCGCGTCCCAGGCGGGCAATTCCAGCGCTGTGCTGGGCGCGTCGACTGCCTGCCTGAGGTGAGGCCAGACCGTCTCGCGGAGAGCCACCCAGAGAGGCGCTGGCGGGGGTCCGTCGAAAAGAGCGGCAAAGAGCCACAGGACGTCGGCCACCGACGCCGTCAGTTCGGAGTTTTCAGCGCTATTTCCCATGCTTTTTCCCATCATCCGGGGCGAGTGGCTGGCCCGCCCCTTCACCTCCTTGATTTACACTTGCAGCGCATGGACCGATTCTGCCGGGATCTTCTCCAACTGCACCCGTGTGCTGTAGTAGTCCGCCCCGCCTCCGACCGGATCGATCATACAAGTACCCCAGCCCTCGGCGTCCGTAAGGGAGGGATCCAGCCGCATGCAGGCGTTGAGCCGGACGGGCGTCACCAGATGGGGGTCGCCCTGATAGGTGTTCCCGTTGATGGTCCACTGTCCGGCGTCATAATGCCAGTGTCCATACGACTGAGGGAAACTCACCACGCCGGGGCGCACCCCCGGCATCGTCCGCAGAGGCCCCTTGACGCCTTTTGGATAGGTGGCCGACCACACCCGAACCCAGTCGCCGTCTCTCAACCCCAGCCGCTGTGCGTCCAGCGGATTCATCTCCAGATAGCCCACAGGCATCAGTTCCACCAGCCACTTGTCCGCCCAGGTGCGGGCTTTGCTGTGGATCGGCTGTTTATAGGTCGAAAGCAGGAAGGGATACTTCCTGGGATCGTCCACCGTCGCCAAGGGAGTGCCGTCAAAGAGACGAATGGGCTCCCAATGCGCCACGGGCGTGAACCGTTCCCCGGTGAGGGTGTTGTGTGTCTTTGCAAAGGTGGCGTTGTAAATCTGGCAGGGCAGTTTTGCCTGACCGTACTGGTACGTCATTTGGGTGGGTACAAGTGCGCCCGGCACATAGCCCGCATCATAGTCTTCGAAACGTCCTCCGCGCGCCAGGACATAAGCCGCTTTCCGCCACTGGTCCGGGCTGAGTGCGCTGCCATACTGCGATTGCCAGCGTTCCGCCGCGTTTCGCTCAAGCGGGGTGGCCGCATCCGGCACGGGCCCGATTTTTACGAGTTGCGATCCTCGCTTGGCGTGATAGTCCGGATAGTAGGCGATATTTGCCACCATCTTGAGGTAATAGTCCTCACGCCTTGTCAGCGACCCGCCCTCCTGAAACGCGTTTTGGCCAAATCCAGGCAACCCCAGGGCTCGCGCGACGTCGATCAGGAATTGTTCCACCGACATCGCCGCCCCCGACGGTGTCTTGGCGGTCAAGGGCTCAATGACAGGCTGGCGGACGCCGATCGTTCCGGTTGGCGTCGTGGGGAACCCGGGAAGCATACCCCATGTCTCCAAATACGTGGTATCTGGAACAATATAGTCCGCATAGCGGGAAGACTCCGAAATCAGAATATCGCTGACGATGTAGAGCGGCACTTTCTGGACGTCTTTAATCATCCGAAACCACGGCAACGACTCATCCGGCGCTCCGCTCATGCCGGGCGGCGCAGACCACGCCGGATTCGCCTCGTGCTGCAGGAGGATCTTGACCGGATACGGATACTGGTTCCAAGTTCCGGCAAAGATCTCATGCCAGATGCCATACCCGAACGGATACCACGGCCGCTTTGTCGGGAAGGGATCTTTGCCCGCTGTGACCGCCTCCTGATAGAGTGAGGTCTTCTCATAAAAGCTCTTCTCACGCGAAATCGGAACGCCTGCCGGGAGGGAGCCTTTGGGGCCAGGCCATTTGCCCAGGTCGTAAGGCGCTCCAGGATAGGCGCCCATGAAGTCCGCCGCTTTGCCGCCCGTGATGTATCCGCCCGCCCAATCGATGTTGCCGATGAGAAAGTTTAAGGTCAGGATCCCGCGGCCGGTGTAGACGCCATTGGTATGCATGGCAGGTCCACGGTAGAAATCCGCCACCGCCTTGCGCCCATGGCTCGTAAACTCCGTGGCCAACTCATGGATGGTCGACTCTGGAATGCCGGCGATCTGGGCGTATTCCGCGTAAGAATGAGAGGCCGCTTCCTCGTAGAGAACCTGAAACGCGGTCTGGCACGCGATTCCGTTCACCGTGACGGGCCGGTTCGACAGGTTCCCTGTCGGCCAGAGTTGCCCCACGACACTCTGCGTGGCGCGCATCGGTTTGCCCGATCCGGCGTCGATGACCACCGGATCAGCGGCGGCGGGATCGGCGACAGGAACCAACCCGGCGGCCGCTGCCGTCAAAAATTGACCCTCATCGGGATTCTTCGAATCGTGAATGACCAGCCAACTGGCGTTCGTATAATCGAGTTCGCCCGCCTTTTGCGCAGCCTCATAGCTTGGAACCGAAAGAAACGTTGTCCGATAGCGGTGCTGTTCGATGATGCGCCGGATCATGCCCATGATGAGACCGGCGTCGCCCCCAGGCTGAATTTTCACATGGCGCTGCGCCCGGCCAGCGCTATTTGGCGTATTGGGGTCGACCAATACGAACTGGAGCGAACCGTCGGCGGACGCCTCCGCAACCTTGCGGGCCAGCGTCTGCATGGGGAAATTCGCATTGTAGATGTTGGCCCCAAACCAGATCACATACTCGGCGTTCGCGACATCGGGTTTGAGCATGGCGATTTTGCCGTCGAGCGACTGCATCGTCGCGACGTGATGGTTGAGTTCGCAAATGCCGACGTGCGGCAGCGCGTTGATGGAGCCAAAGGCGGTGGCAAATCGCGTGAGAAACGTCGCCTGACCGGGCTCGGATCGGCCCCAGAACAGCACGAACTGATTGGTGACGGGTCCGAGATCAGAGTGCTTCGGATCAACTGGCGTATTGGGGCCATTGCCCTGTCGCCATAGATCCGCAAACCCCTCCACGTACCGGTTCTCCTCGCCAGGCGCGTTCTTGAAGAGCATGCCTCCTTCGGTCACTTCACGAATCAACTGCTCCCAACCGATCGTCTGCCACTGCCCCGCCCCCCGGGGACCGACCCGTTTTAGCGGGAAGAAGACGCGGTAGCGATCGTACACAGTCTGGCGCCCGGCCTGACCACGGGCACACAAAGAGTGCGGCGCCGCGACCTTGAGCGATTCCTCCACAGAGGTGGCGTACGGCAATTGCGGCTCCGTCGTGTTGGGGTGATAGGGATTCCCGTCCAGTTTCATCAGGACGCCGTTATACACCCGAGCCTCAAGACCGCAGTCGCTCCGGCATTGCCGACAGACGCTGTAGCGGACATCCACGCCCTTCCAGAGCTCGGTGCGCATAGGATAAACGTACGTTCCCCGGCGATGGAACATGCCGGGCAGCCATGGCCAAGATCCCCACAACGTCGCCAGGGCGCTTGCGGCCCCAACCGATCCCACCACAAACATGCGACGGGAGACTTCCGTGTCATTCCAACTCATTGCGGCGCCTCCTCATTCTTTGCCATCCTGCCGCGCCCCCGCGCCCAGACCGCGATCCATGTCGATTCCCACGGCAACAACAAGAGCTGGAGACTTAACAGGAGAACGACAATCCCGAAGATGCCAACGGCGGTTTGCACGCTGTCCCGACCCAGCCAAGGCAGCGCATAGGCCACCAGCCCCTGCGACACCTTCGGCTGCAGTTGGCCGCCGATGACGGTGTCGTACCGCATGGCAAAGACGCTGATCAACACAACGAACGCGGTAAGACTGGCCCACAACGGCGACTGACGAAGGCGCCGGAAAAACGTCAACATCATGCCGAGGATGAGACAGCCGAGTTGAAGACCCCAGTACATAAACGTCAGCGGCCCCCCCATAAAGATGGTGTGAAATCCCTCGTACACCGCCTCGTTGGTGTACGCCGAAACGCTGCTGTTCAGCAACTCGACGATATCCAGGAACAAATCGACAAAGATCACCCACATCAAGAGTTTTGCGAGACCGTCCAGAATCTCCGTGTTCAGCGTTTTGCGCCCCACCAGCCCGCCCTGAATGCCGACATAGGCCAGAATCATCAAAGCGATCCCGGAGACGATGGCGGAGACGATGAAAAGCGGCATCATGAGCGGGTTGCTCCAGAGGTACCGCGCTTTTAAGGCGCCAAAGATGAATCCGATATAGCCGTGGAATGCGAACGCCAAGAAGATTCCAATTGCGGCCAGCACCACCAGCACGGTGTGGTCACGTCTTTGGGTGGCGTCGGAAGTATCCCTGGATCCCAGCGTCAACCAGCGGTGCCAGGTCTGCCGCCATCCTGCAGCGTGCGTCGCCAGATAGATATTGTCGACGCGAAAGATAAAGTACGTTTCGACGAGGACCAGGAGTACATAGGTGGTCCAGATCAGCGTAAACAGTCCCATCGGGGCGTACGGAACATGCGGGCGAGAGTATAGTTCCAGAAACCGCGAGGGCTGTCGCGCATCGGCCAGCGGCGCCATGGCGGCCACCAACAGGAACGCCAGGGTGACCATCACCGAGATCTTCGCCAACGGTTCAAATTTCTTCGCTCCAAAGACCTTGGCGAGCGAACCCACGATGAAGGAACCCGCGACCAGTCCTGAAAGATACGGATAAATCACGATCAAAATGCCCCAATACACGTGTTCGAGCCCCACTAATGGAGTCGTGTCAAGCGGCATGTCTTTCCCTCCCTTCTATGTGTCACGCCACGCTAGTCCGTCGCCGCGATGCTGTTCGCGTTGCTGGTGTACGTGAACACCATGTGCTGGATATCCGGATCATCGGCCGTCGCGATCTCGCCGCTCATCCCGATGTAGAACACCTGGGGCTCCGTTCCCAAGTCCGCATGGCGGACCACATGGGGATAGTCCGCAAGCAGACGGGATACATCGCTTTGCGGATCATTGGCGTCTCCAAAAACGCGGGCCCTCCCCACGCAACTCAGCACGCAGGCAGGCAGCAGACCCTGATCCACCCTTTCGACGCAAAACGTACATTTGTCTGCCGTATGCGAAACGGGATTCATGTACCGCGCACCATAGGGACACGCGTTAATGCATGTGCCGCAGCCAATGCACACTTCCGGATCGACCAGGACTATGCCGTCCTGGCGTTTGTAGGTCGCTTTGACCGGACAGACCTCCACGCACGGCGGATCATCACAGTGGTTGCAGAGCTTGGGAACATTCATGACATTTACATCCATCTGGTAGCGCCGACCGTCCACCACGATATCGCCGGCCGGGTCGGGAACGGTCCGGCCTTCCTGATAGACGTCCACCCACGTGCGATAGACTCCCAGGGGCACGTTGTTTTCGGACTTGCACGCCACTGTGCAGGACTGGCATCCGACGCACTTGCGAAGGTCAATGACCATGACCCAGTGGTGTCTGGGACGGGCGACGTCAATCTTCTCAAATTGATCGTGATAAATCGGCAGATGTTCGGGATTGAGGATGGTTTGCCATTTCTCCCACCCATCCTGAACCTGAAGCTGCGGATTGTCCCAACCTTCCCAGCTCATGTTCGCGGTCGGATCGAGATGCGGCCCTCCTGTCGATGCGGCGGCCTGTGCGCGGCCGGATTGGCGCCCGAGAGAGAGCGCAGCCAGTCCGAGGCCCAGCGCGACGCCTTTGGCCACCACCTGCCCTCGCGTAGCCAGAGGCTCATCGTGTTGCCGATCGCTCTCGCCGCCGGAAGGCTCTGCAGGCGGTATGTTGTTATTGTCCATATGTCGGACTCCCCTCCTTCACTCGTTGGACGGACTCCACTCACCGATGTTGCGGCTCATCCTCTCTCGGCGGTTCTGCGGCGGGGGGCGCCTGATCTCGGTCCGGTTGATCGATGCGCGTGAGCGCCATACGAAAGTCGCGCAGCGCCTTGCCCATGCCCGAACCAATCTCGGGGAGGCGGCGGGGGCCAAAGATCAAGAGGGCCAGCACCAGGAGGAAAATCAAATGCGTGGGGGTCAGCAAATCGTTCAACATGATCGTGTTCCTTCCTTTCATCTGTTGGTGAATAGCGTCGTTGGAAGATAATCGGTCTCTTATTCAAGACCAGTATAGTTGGCCTCCCCGATTCGACACATGATCCACAGGAGCCATTTAGGGCCATGATTATGTATGATCCATTCGGACTCCGCCGTGAGGCAGCGAAGTCCCGCGGACATAGGCACGGATAACATCTGTAAGGGGCATCCATGATGGATGCCCCTTACAGGATATCGTCAGTTACGGCCACTGTATCTCTGTTGAAGCGGTCAGGGGCCCGTTCCGTTCAGCCCTTGCGAATCAAGCCGTGGGGGAAGCCGCAGATTCGGCTGCGGGCTCAGCGCTCGTCGCGCGCAGCCGTGGGAAGAGGATGTTGTTCTCCATGTGTATATGCCGAAACATGTCATTTTCCAGTTCCTCAAGTCTCCGATACGTTTGTGCAAACGTTGTACACGCGTCTTCGGGCAGATGATAGTCTCCCGTCTTGTTCCGAATCTCTTTCAATATGTCTCCCGCGTCGCGATGTTCGCTCTCCAACTCTTCGACAGCCTTGATCGCCTGCATCAGCAACTTCCCGTCTGGATGCTGTTCATAAGCGATGATCATCGGAAATGATTCTTCTTCCTCCTTGATCATGTGCTGTTCCATATCCAGTTTCATCATGTGAAACATACGGTGAACAGGGGCCAGAATATCACTGTGACGCGCTCCATGAACTCGCAAAATCTTCGTTGTCAATTGGCTTAATTCGGGCAATATTTGATTCAGATACGCATGATGCGTGTTCACGATGTGGCGAATCAGACTCTCCAACGACGCCTCTTGCCAATCCGAACGCTGACGGGACTCGTTGATCATCCCGGCGTACGCCGCATTCACCCGTTCGACCAGTGCTGCCGGGTCAATCTGCCGCTCTTGCGCCGCTTCGCCCAGAGTTCGCTGCCCGCGGCAACAAAAATCGATTTTCTCGTCGGTAAAAATCGTCCCCGCATCCGGAAACCGCGCAACCACTTCACCTAACGTATCGGTCGTTTGAAACATCAACCCCACCCCATTCGCCTGTCTTTACTTCCCACAGACTTGTCAGTTCCTGCGTCCGTAACGATCCCGAAAATGCAGCCAGTGTCGAGGAACGCGCCATGTCACCGTGCCTCTTCATTCATCATAACGCGCCAGTGGCGGCAGGGTTGTGTTTCACATCACAGATTTGGACGTATGATCCCGATACGCAACGACATTCGTTTGGCGATTCATGATTGCGCAGTTCCTCACACCGTATTCGCGTGAGAAACTGCGCTCTGTCTATCACAGTCTTCCGTCAGACCGGGCACGGTCTACCTGGCTTCGTCAATGGCGCTCTGCAAATTGACTTCAACATTGTGGGCCAATTCCTCCAGCGAAGAATCGCCGATGATTCCCATCAATACGCTGGGTTTCGGCATTCCGATATGTGTTTGACCATCCATTTCATAGACAACGATTTTACAGGGCAGGAAATAACCGACCATAGGATTTCGCGTAAGCACGCGGTTCGCTTCGTGCGGATTGCAGACCTCCAGAACCCGAAAAGGCATAGTGAAGTCAACGCCCTTCTCTTGCAATTTCGCAGGAATGTCCATTTGCCAGAGAACGCCAAACTTCCTTGCCTTAAGCGTCTCCTCGAGCGCCCGAATGGCCGCATCGATCGTCTTTTCTGTCACAACAGAATAATGAAAATCCACTTTCATGACCTCCTGACTGATTCTGAACTACAGGTGTTGGACGCGCGTGTTCGTACTCATCCCGTGATCTACAGTTCCCGGTTTTTTTGAACCACCCGATCACGGGTATCGAGCGCACATCTTAGTCATATTGTACCCCTACTCAGCGATGAAAGTGTAGTCGGGAGGCGACCATCAGCAATTCTAGGCGGCGACGCGGCCAAACCCATTTCGTGACCTGAAGCACAAACCGTTGCGCCGCGCTTTGCTACAATCCGCGTATGGTTCTATGTCTGAGTATGATCATCAAGGAGTGATCGATCCATGGAAGAGCAACACACCCCACCGTCAATTTCCAAGCCAGCGTCCACACCCGTTTCCAGACCAGCGGCATCCTTATCGAGCGGCATTCGTACGAATCAATCGCCCCCCTTTACACTGCCGATGAGATACATGATCCTTGGCATCCTGTGCTTCGGACTATTCGCTGTCGATCTGACCGTCCAATCGGGTGCGCTGGTCCAGGATCCCACACAGCCTTCCGTCATCGCATTGACACATCTGCTGACACTCGGAGCAATACTTGCTTTTGTCATGGGCGCCGTCTACCAACTGGCGACAGTTGCGTTTCTGATCCCAGTGGTGGTCGTCCGCTTCGCCAGATGGAACTTCTGGCTGTATTTGATCGCCCTCGCAGGACTCTGGTGGTCGATGCAGACTTGGTTTGGCCCAGGTCTTCTGGTATTTGGCAGCGCGATGGCGCTCGCCATCTTCGTGTATTGCGGGATAATCCTCGCCTCCATCGCGAAAACCGCAGTGCGCGGACCCATCGTATGGTTTGTCGCTTCCGCGCACAGCTATCTTGCGCTGGCCATCACGGCCGGTATTTTCCTCGTCCTGACGGACGCAGGAGTCACCAACGGCCTGAACGCCGTCATGAATCCACTGCTTGCGACTCACATCGTATTGGCGGCGGGCGGGTTTTTCACGTTCTTGCTCATGGGGTTCAGCATCAAACTGTTGCCGATGTTTACGCTCTCTCATGGCTACCCCACATGGCGTGAGAAATGGACGTTTGTTCTTCTTCACGCCGCTGTCTGGATGATCATCGCAGGCGCCTGGTCTGGCGCAGCCCCATTTTTGTGGTTGGGCGCACTGGCTGGCGTGTTGGGTTTTGCGAACCATCTCGTCTACGCGGCCACAGTCATAAAGCACCGCATGCGCAAGATGGTCGAGTCGCCGATCCGTTTTGTCATAACCGCCGCAACCGCTGGTTTTGCGGGTTTGTGCGCATTGCTGATTCAGGTAGTGGCGTGGCGCGCTACGGTTGCTCTGGAGAGCATCATTCTGTTTTATATTTGGGGCTGCGTCACCTTGACAGTGATGGCTTACACGTACAAAATCATTCCGTTTCTGGTTTGGAGTGAGCGCTACGGACATCAGGCGGGCACAGGCAAAGGCAAGGTTCCGATGATGGCGGACCTGTTGCCGCTTCGTTACAGTCGACCGGTGTTTTGGGCATACTCTGCCGGTGTGATCATCACGTCATTTTGCTTGACTGAACAATTCGAATGGGGTGTCATAGCAGGTTGCCTGTTGGTCTCGTTGTCGATCCTCAGCTTTTGCGCGGAAATCTGGTACGTCATCAATCCGCGAAAAGTGGCGAGTGAACTGCGCCCGCGTGTGGGAGAGCGAATGAACTGAATGACCGTCAATCCCACCCGGATTCCCTGAGGCGAGTGTGGTATGGTTAAACAAAAAGGAATCCGTTGTGAAAGGAGTCAAAGACATGGCATGGGAGACGATTGGCGAGGAGTCCGAACTGACCATTGGCGACATGAAGCAATACGTGATCGATGGAGAACCTATCGCTGTGTACCGTCTGGAGCGGGGATGGTTCGCAACTGCGGATACGTGCACGCACCAGGACTGTTCGCTCACGGAAGGAGACATTGACGGCCAGGAGATCGTCTGCCCCTGTCACGGCGGAGCGTTTACCATAGAGACCGGCCGGGCCACTCGCATGCCCTGCGTGATTCGGCTGGAAACCTACCCGATTCGCATCCGCGACGGACATATTGAAATCGAGTGGACATAATGTGGCAAGCCTATGGCGCAGCACACCGAATAACCGCGACGGCTGTGCCGCGTCTGAACGGCTGCCACGTGGTCAACGTCGGAGACGGTCGAACCACTCCCGACTCACGATCCAGTCGTCTCTGTCGCCCACGATGATCCCTTCGCGGCGAAATTCGTTCCATGTGCGATTGACCGATTCGCGTGAGAGCGCGATCATGCGCGCCATCTCTGTATGGGTTACCGGCAGCGACAAATGAATACCGTCTTTGTCAGGTCGACCGTGCTCGTCGACCAAGTGCCACAACAGAGCTTCCACGCGTTCTTTGGCGTCAAACACCGACACCTCCTGCAATTTTGTCTGCAAGCTCAAAATCATACGTCCAAGAACTCGCAGCAATTTGCGCATCATATCCGGATGCTGCAGAAGCAGTTCTTCAAATTTATAGATGGAAATGGCGTACAGAACCCCGTCGACCAACGCCTCTGCGGTGCCCGGATACGGACTGTCGTCAAACAGGCCCGCATGCGGAAACATGGCCTTGGCGCCGAGAATATTGACGATGTTTTCTCTTCCCTCGGCGTCAACCTTGAAAATTTTGACGAGACCTCGTTTGATAAAGTACACAAATTCCCGGGCTTGCCCCTCCATAAAAATGTAATCGCCGCGCGCACAGCGTTGGACAGTCACCAGTTTCGCCAATTGTGCAAATTCTGCGTCTGTCAGATCGTGAAACAACACCATGCGACGCATTTCCTCTATACCCGTCATGCTGCGTCTCCTTCCCGCTTCGAAACAGACCAGACTGCTAGGAACGAGAGAGCGCCGAGTCCGGCGAACACCCCTCCGACAGCCAGTATGTCAGGCCCGGCAACCGAACCGCGATCCATCAGGGAAAATCCGAGCGGCATCACTACGGCGCCAATCAAAGACGCCGTCATTTGTACGGGCGAAACCCAACCATAGCGCACGTTGCGATGCAACACGCGGGGAAACAGCGTGTACCCCACTCCATAGACGAGTGTGGTAATCCAGCCCAGAAACATAAGATGCAGCGACACCAAGGACAGGGGATCGCCCCCCCCTACGAGCCGTGCGCCCAACGCCCACGAGAAACACCAACTGGCAAACCATGCTGCGCCAGAGGTCGGACCGAGTCGGTGGAACCAGTCACGGCGCATCTGCCACACATAAAGACTGGCATTCCATACGAGTGCCAGACCAATCAGCCCATACCCAATGCGTCCGACCACGCCCCCCGGTTCCGAAGTGACTGAAGCAAGCACAACACCCGTCATCCACATCATCTGGATCAGCAGACCCTGCTTAGGACCCACGCATGCCTTCCCCGCAAAGCGCGGAAGCAAGTGCAGCGAAACGGCCAATACAGTTCCAGCAATCCACCCATAGTATACCAAAGCCTGTACACCAACAGGCATATCGGTTGTGATGGGTCCAGAAGACCGCAGAACATACACAGCCATCCACACCGCCGCCGCGATCCAGCACAATAACGCCAGGCTGGTGCCTCGCTGCGCAACGCGATCAGTGGAACCCGCATAGGCAGCCGGTGTCAGCAACCCGTTATCATTCACCCCATTTCCCGACACTACGGTGCTTCCCTCTGACGGACGATCAGCAGAAACTGATTGGCGAGAACGAATGATCCATAAAATATTGCGTAGAAACAGCAATGGAACCAAAGCCTGCAATAACCATCCCATCTCCGCCAAACCGCTTAAGGACAGTCCTCCGCCAAGCGCAATGGTCACCACGCCTGTTTCGGCGCAGAGCAGATGCGCCCACGCAGCTCTCGGAGGTAACGGGCGAAAATTCCCAAAGGAAGCCAATACGGCATACGTCATGCCATAGATGAGCATGGTCAGCCATCCAAACGGATTGAGTTCGGCGTGGATGGGAGCAAGTGGTCCCCACAGGGACGTGTCAACGGCCATCAATCCGCCCATAGTCACCCCAACGGCAAAGTGAACCATGGCCAGTACGATAAATAGTCGGGCCGATTTCATGAGGATTCGCGGCGTTCAAGGCGCACTCGCCAGATCTCTGGTCCCTCGGCAATGTACTGCCAATCGAATTGCCCCGAATATTCCGCCTCAAGCTGATAGTGCAGAGGCTTAGGATCATGATCATTGATGATCTCCATGGCGAGACCCGGCGCCAGTGTCTCAAAGACGGCAAAAATCGCTTCGTGTTTGAATCGCGGCGGGTACTGCGTCACATCCAACAGGGCCGCATAACCATTCATCGCAAGTTCTCCTCCCGTAGGCAGACGGCTCAGGCCGTCGTGCTGTCTCCAACACTATACGGCCATCCTCACCGAGACAACGTGACGCACATCACAATGCCATAAGATCATGGTTCCGGACATACAAATTCGAATGTCAGACGGCACACGGATCAGCCAAAAAACGTTCTTTCCAGGGTCATGCACAGTGCGTGATAGATCGGCAAATGGCGCTCCTGGACATCGGCAGTCCTCTCGTATGGCACCCGGATCAAGGCATCGCAAAAGGGCGCCATCGCTCCCCCTGCGCTCCCGGTCATCCCGATCGTGCGCATTCCCAGGACCTTGGCCAACTCCAACGCATAAACCACATTCTTTGAGTTTCCCGAGGTACTGAGACCCAACAGCACATCTCCGGGCTTGCCATAGCCATATACCTGTTGAGCAAACGCAAGATCCGGCTGCACGTCATTGGCAAAGGCTGTGACAAGGGCGCTCTGGCTCACAAGCGAAATGGCCGGCAACGCCCGTTGCAAGTGATTGGATAGATAGGGGCCGTGCGGCGTCAGTGCAAGTCGATCCCGCAGTTGCGCCGGAATCGGACGATCCACAACAAACGACTTCATGAGTTCACCTACGATATGCTCACTATCTGCGGCACTGCCGCCGTTTCCACAGACCAATAATTTATTGCCGGCTTCGAACTGTTTATGAAGAATACCATACGCTTCTTCGATACTCTCGGCACATGGCTGGAGATCCGGATAAGCGGTTATCAGTCCATTCAACCAGTCAGGCATGATGAGTGTATACCCCCCGTAGATTACGACAAACGTTCATTCATTCTCCGGTTAAACGGCTGTCCAGAAATACATCGTGCGCTACGGACAGTCCTGCGTAGTCACCGACATTTTCGCCAAGTCCCGCCGGCAAAATCCGACAGACGGATCGCGACAGGGACAGCGATTCAGCGCCTAGAACGGACATGACGATCGGTTCCAGAAGCGACTGCTGGCGAACATAAATACTTCCGATGATGATGACCTCCGGATTGAACAAATCCACGAGCAGAGCGAGTCCCCGTCCCAGATATTGCCCCACAGTCGCCATAATTCCCACGGCCAACTCATCCCCATCTTGCGCCGCCAACCCTACGTCTTTGGCTGTAATACTGGAGATCCTTACGGAACTCTCGGCGAGACTGGTGCTGCGCCCCTCCGCCAACCAGGCTGCCGTCCGTTCCCTGGCCAAACGTCCTATGCCGCCGCCACTGCAAAACCCCTCAAAAGACCCCTCTTTTCCATAACCAACAGGGCCGGTGTCCGCCATGCGAACATGGCCAATTTCCCCCGCCATGCCATTCACGCCACCATAGAGTTTGCCGTCTAAAATCAGGCCGGCTCCCATGCCCGTTCCAAATGTTAAAAAAATCATGCTGTTCACACCGCGTCCAGCGCCAAATCGCCATTCGGCCAGCGCACAGGCGTTGGCGTCATTCTGCAAGGCCACGGGCACATGGAACGTATGGCGAAACGGTGTCACGATGTCGACGCTATCCCACCCAGGAAGATTGGGCGGAGAGAGAATGATTCCGCGTTTGGCATCCAATGGTGATCCACAACTGATTCCGATCGCTGTCAGTTCCGAGTCACTGATCTGACCCAACACTCTTTGGAGGGTCTCTAGCAGTTGATTCAAAGTCGCCTGAAATCCAACAGGAGTCGGAAACACTTCGCGCATAAAGGGTTTAACATCGGATTCATGGAACTCGGCAAGGCTGATCGCGCATTTGGTGCCCCCAATATCAACACCTGCCAATACTCTCATTTGGATAAGAAACGCCTCCCCCCATCAACTGTCCCCCAGAGAAAACAATAGCAAATCCATGCGCAATAAACTAGTAAGAAAAACCCAGCCGCCTCAAGGGCGACTGGGTTTTGGCCTGTGCCATACTCAACCGACTACGGATCCACCCGCATTGTTCTGCAACTGCAATGGAGGCAAATTGGACAGCGTGTCATGCAGTGTCAGCTGTTGTTTACCGCGATACACAGTGACGGAAACGACTTGCCCGGGTTGATACTGTTGCAAAGCGGTCTGCAAACTGCCGATGCCCGTCACTTTATGACCATTGATTGCGACAATGACGTCATCGTGCTCAAATCCCGCCGCCTTCGCCTGTGCAGTCCTTGGAGCCGAAACCCATACCCCATAATTCACCGGAACATTGGGCCAATAGTTTGCTGGCAGATCCCTGAGCGATAATCCGGAGATACCCAAGGCCGCGTGCTGCGCGTGCCCAGACGTTAAAATCTGATTGATGATTTTTTGCACCTGGGCGCTGGGAATGGCAAATCCCATTCCGGAGAATCCCTGCGCAGCAATTTTACTGCTGTTGATGCCAACGACCTGCCCCTCGATGTTAAGAAGCGGCCCGCCGCTGTTCCCGGGGTTTATGGCTGCGTCTGTCTGCAACACGGTTTGCATCCCAAGCGTCTGTCCGGTCGCCTCATCCATGACAGGCATGCTGCGCGAAGTAGCGCTGATAATCCCGGAAGTGACTGTGTCGGAGAATTGCAAACCAGCGGGATTGCCGATGGCGATGGCAGGTTCTCCAACGTTGAGATTGCTTGAATTCCCGAATGTCGCCACATTGCTCGGCTGCACGTCACTGGCGGGCACTTTCAGAACGGCGAGATCCGTGTAAGGATCGGTGCCAACCACCTTGGCCGTCACCTTCTGCTTTTGATCGATGACCACCTGGACCTGGTTTGCTCCTTGCACCACATGATTGTTGGTGACAATATAGCCTTCAGGGCTAAATATCACCCCTGATCCAACCCCCGCTTCCTGAAGCGAATACCCCGTGCCATAGGAGTTCGGGAGATCCTGCATATTGAGTACGCCAACAACTGAGGGGGTTGCCTTTTTAACGGCCTGAACAATCGCGTCGGAAATATTCACCTGTACTACCTTTGGCCCCAGTGTGTAACTGGTTGTAACCGCTCCAGTCGCGGCGCTCGCAGCAGAAGTCGGAGCGGCGCCTGACTGCGCCTGGCGACCTGTGTTGAACTGAGAAGCATCGAACCACGCAGTCGTAGCCGATCCAACACCAGCCGCAAGCATGGTTAAAACCGCCAATCCTGCAAATCGGTTCCATACAGCACGTCGCATGTTGATCCCCTCCATGACTGATTTCTCAACCATGTTCGGGCAAATACCTTGAGATTAGCTGTAATTACACTGAGTTCGCAAAGTTGACACGAAATGAAATTCGAACTATGGACAACATTCATGCAGTGGGGCACAATCCCCCATCAACAGCACCACAGGGGATTGTGCCCGGAACCCTAGTTTCCTCCCTTTGCGGAGGACCACTCGCGACTCCATTCCTCAATCTTCTTGCCATCGTGTTCAACGCGTTTCCACGCCTGCTTGGCCGCCGAATAATCCGCATGACTTGTAGGAGCGGCGACAAGCGTTTGATAGGCCGTTTTCAGATCGGAAACCGCCTGCTCGAACAGGGCGTATTCTTTTGTCAGTTTGGTCAGTTTGTTCTGCTGGCTTTTCGCGGATTCACCAGAGTGCTTCTTGACATGATTCAACGCTTCCTTGGTAAGCTCGATCTGGCGCTCCAGCTTTTGCAATTGTTTCAGCAACTGAGCAGCGTCTGACGTTTGCAGTTGGGCCGCACTCGCCTGAATCGTGGATACATCGGTCGTGATGGATGGTGGAAGATATACGCTGCCTGTAACGGTCGTTCCAGACTGTCCACCCAGTTGCGACGCGAGAGTAGAGTCTACAGACTCCACTTTGGGCACAAACGTCTGTATGGTGCTGGAAATCTGACTTTCCAGGCGCTGCTCCTTCTTCGCCCATTCACTACTACCCTTCTGAGAGTGGCTGTCCGCCAAAACAGGAGAACTCGCCGCACCCACAAGCATTACAGCAACCATGGCACTCAATATGCCCTTTCGCACCAATCATCCCTCCTGGAATATAAAATGACGGGCTCTCCCCGCCATGCCGAATGATATCGTATCGATCGGCAACTGGCTGGCTTGGCAATGTGCTGTAGCCCCTATAGCTTTGCGCCCCCGCCTTTCGACGAGTTTGCCTTTTTCTTTCTCATAATACTATCACAAGATGTCTGAAAATGCAAACAGGAATTGCATAGAGTCATGGAGTCTCTTTCGTCCTCTCGAAAACGCAACGTCGTTCCTGCGCAGGTTGCGCTGGAACGACGTTGCACGACAGATATTCTGATGCATTTAGAAACCCTGCGGCCCACAGGACGGTTCAGCGCACACCGGATGACGGCAAGTCTCTCAATGGTTCAGTGAACATCCAGCGCACCGAGCACTCATACCTTTTGATAGCGCCATCCTGCGGACGCCATTTTGCGCCGGACATAGGCAAGTTGATCGCGAAGCGGAACGCCGACGGGACAGTTGTCGTCACAGGCCATCAGCCCTATACAGCCAAAGACCCCGTCCTCGTTGCCCACCACCTCAAAATACTCTCGCTCTGTCCGTTTATCGCGCGGATCCACCATAAATCTGGCGACCCGATTCACGCCGGCGGCCCCGATGAAATCCGGTTTGATATTTGCGGTGGCGCATCCGCCGATGCAGCACCCGCACTCGATACAACGTTCCGCTTCGTAAATCTCCAGCGCTACGGCGTTGTCCATCCGTTTTTCCGGAGCATCAGGGTCAAACGTCTCGTCCGTGTGAACCCAGGACTCCGTGCGAAATGACATATCGCGAAACCAGACGCCTGTGTCCACAGACAGATCCCCGAGCAGTTTAAACACAGGCAACGGCAACAACGTGGTGACGTCGGGCAAATCCTTGGTGAGTGTTTTACAGGCAAGAGTCGGCCTTCCGTTCACCAACATTCCGCATGATCCGCAAATGGAAGCGCGGCACACAAAATCAAATCGAAGAGTGGGATCCTGTTCCTCACGCAACTTATTGAGGACGACAAACAGAGACATCCCGGGTTCCTCTGTCAGATGGAATTCCTGAAGATGCGGCTTCTTCTCCGGTTCATCAGGATTATATCGCATAATGCGAAACGTCAATTCGCGTTCAATCACCTGGAATAACCTCCGTCCTTACGGTTTTGCCGAATCTGGGCCGCGAGTTGCTTCTCCATACCCTCTGTCTCCGGGAGGAGATTCTGTTATCTTGACTGGCTCGTAGCGCAATTCAGGTTCATCGGCCCCCTCAGGCCAGTAAGCGAGCGTGCGGTTTAACCAATTCGCATCATCACGGTGCGGGAAGTCCTCCCTGAAATGGCTTCCGCGGCTTTCCTTGCGAGCTAACGCGCCTTTCGCGATGCAATAGGCCACACGGATCATACCAGGCAGGCGCAGGGCTGCGTCCAATTCTGGATCTCCGCCGTGACCGCCGCCGCGAAGCCCAAGGCGCTGGGCGCGCTCGTGCAAATCGCTCAGTTGGTTGACCGCGTCCTGGAGCGAGTCTTCCGACCGGAAGATGCCCACGTGGTGGCTCAATATCTGCTCCATTTCCCGGCGCAGATCATATACGTATTCTGTTCCATCCCTGGACTCGCGAAGTCGCGTCACGCGATCCATTTGCCTCTGGAGGTGTTCCTCTACCAGAGACGACTTCACATCCAGCGACGCTTCGGCAGTGAACTTTGCGATCTGTTCGCCGATGATCTTTCCGGCGACAACCGTCTCTGCGAGTGAGTTTCCTCCGAGTCTGTTGAAGCCGTGTAAATCCCAACACGCCGCTTCACCGAGTGCAAAGAGATTCTTCAGTCCGTATGCCTGCCCGTCTATATTTGTGCGCACACCGCCCATACCATAGTGTTGCGTCGGCCTGACAGGAATGAGATCCTTTACTGGATCGATACCGCGGAAGTTTTTGCAGATGGTCGCAATTTCACGGAGGTTCGTGTTGATGTGTTCAGCGCCCAAATGGCGAATGTCAAGCCAGACGTGATCCCCGTAGGGACTCTCCACGCCGTATCCAGCCCGGATGTGTTGCATAATGCGTCGCGACACAACGTCACGCGAGGCCAACTCTTTTTTTGCGGGCTCGTAGTCCGGCATGAAGCGATGCAGGTTCTTGTCAAGCAAATAGCCGCCGTCTCCACGCGCGCCCTCGGTAATCAGAATCCAGGACGGAACCAGGCCGGTCGGGTGGAATTGCACGGCTTCCATATTGCCCAGTGGAACAACGCCCGTATCCAGGGCCAGGCTCAAGCCGCTGCCCTCATTGATAATGGCGTTTGTCGACGCCCCATACAACCGTCCGTAACCTCCGGTTGCAATGACTGTCGTCTTGGCCGTGTAAACCCGCAGTTCCCCAGTCCGGAGACACCGCGCGACCGCGCCGTAACAGCGCTCGCTGTCATGGATCAGACTGAGGGCTTCGACGCGATCATGAACCGTGATACCCAGTCGCAGGACCATGCTGTCCAGCGTATACAACAAGGTGTGCCCGGCTCCGTCAGATGTATAGCATGTCCGCCATTTGGCGGTGCCGCCGAAGTTGCGCGCCGTAATCAGTCCAGCGTTTGCGGGATCCTCATGAATGACCTTGCCGTCGTATACATGCTCATCTTTCGTAACGCGCGTCCACGGCACACCCCAGTGGGCCATCTCCCGAACCGCAATCGGAGCGGTTTCCACGAACAGGCGAGCGACATCCTGGTCGCAGCCCCAGTCGGAACCCTTCACGGTGTCCGCAAAATGAACGTCGGGGCTGTCGCCTTTGCCCATGGCGCTGTTGCCCAGCGCCGCCTGCATACCGCCTTGCGCCGCAGAACTGTGTGATCGACGCGGCGGCACAAGACTGAGCAGGATAACATTGAGACCCTGAGTCGCCGCCTCTACGGCAGCCCGTTCCCCTGCAAGACCAGCCCCAATGACCAGCACATCGGTTACGAAACTGTCGTAGCGGCTCATGCATGTACCCCCATTGTAAAGAAAATCCACAACACCGTTGCGCCAATGCCAACGGTCAGCACGCTGATCACGCCGAGGACCCAGTGCAGTTTATGCCTCTTGACCCATCCCCACTTGACAAAGATACGATACAATCCGACGCTGGCATGGTATTCCGCCAACAGCAGAAGCACCGCGTAAAACACCAAAAACCCGTGTTTTATGCGCCCCGAACTGTATATCACGTCGATTCCGCCATAGGTCACCACGGCGATGTGGATAATCGCAAGAGCAAGTATTGCGGCGCCTGTAACCGATTGAAACAACCACGACCATGTATCGGCGTGATGAATCAGCTTGGCGTGTTTCCACACAATCTTCTGCTCTGCCCATCGGCTCGGAATGCGGCGGATGACCGCTCCGATATGGGCGCCGCCAACGAGAACCAGAAAAACGATCGCCGCCGGCAAGAGATAATTCTTCTCCATAAACAACGACAGACTGTTGAAGGCGTTCGACCCAATCAAAATCGACGCCACGAACAGCATGTGAGTCCACAAAAACAGGACTAATAAAAGGCCGCTCACCATCTGAATGACTTCGACGATGAAGTCAGCTCGGGGGCTGTAGGACAGCGCCTTTTGGAGTTTCATTGCTTTTCCTCCTTGTTTCACGGGCTTAATCGGACTCCCTGGGATGCCGAGTCTCTTTCCCGTTCACCGCCGCGCCGCGCTTGGAGCACACTCTGGCTGGCACTTTCAGGTCGTATTCGCCATCGGTGAAATTCGAGAGATCAGACTGATGCTCCATGATAACGGGAGCCCCACAACAACTGGAGATTTCCATGTACATCTCCTCCGATGCGAGTGAGATATGGTCATAACTCGGGTTGACTGTGCACACTTTCTCTGCCGTATTCACTTGTGACCGGAACGACCCATCTGTAACCGTGCAGGAATGCAACATACTTGTTTGGCACGTTGGCATATGGTTGGACATCACACACCCAGAATAAAACGGACCGTCTGGCGTGTGCATACGATCGGATTATATCATATCATACTCCACATCACATTTGATGATTTTCTGAGGCGGGCCAGTCGTTGAGCTGCGGACGTCCGCCAGCCTCACGGAGAAGATATCAACTTATCGTGCTACACTTTTCTCTGGCGATTCCGGTTTCGTAAAAAAGAAATAAAACAACCCCAGGAAAACGGCGGCGAAAAATATGGCCCCGATGGGCGGGCTCACGGTGGGAACCTCATGAAGCGTCATGGTCGATTCTCCCCCTCATTCACAGTGACTTCGGCATCCGACTTACCATGGTATCTCTAATGTAATCGCGCAGCCCCAGCGAACTGGACGCATGACCCTTATCCGGCTCCAGAACATTGACGATTTCCTTAATGCCGAACAGGGGGCCGCTGAACACGAGAAAGAAGCGCTGGCTCGTAATATATGGCCCCGTCACGCGAACGGCGTTCATGATGAGCAACAAACCCGCCAGTACATCGACAACATCCAGAATGACGCTGGCTGAAGCGGACTGTCCCGTCGATCGAACGCGCCCCAGGATAGGGCCCGTAGCCCCCAAATAGAAGCCTTCGGGAACGAAAAATATCCCTGTCGTCGTGATCTGGCCCGTCAGCAGCAGGATGGCCGCAATGATGTCGATCGAATACTGCGTGGAAGCGAGAAGGTTGCGCGATCGCATGTCTGCGCTGCTTCGTCTTGCCAACTCCCTCACCTCACGTGGGTGCCCCTCTGTTACAGTATGACGCGATGGCAGGAGGTTGCAACGGTATTTTCTCATTTCAACTTTGCGGCCGTATTGCAGTCTGAAATATGGGGCATGTACCACGTAAAAGATGGGCGTGAAGGGGTTAAGGCGACAGCAGTCTCCGGAAGCGAAAAACGCGTCCAGTGATCGCGAAAGCCAGTTCGCCCCCGCGCCCCATGGATACCGTAACAATGCGCAGAATCTGCATGGTAAGCATCACGCCGATCACCTTGTGCAGAATCGCGCCAACGTTCGTCTCCTGAGGGGTTGTAAATTTGCTGGGCAATTTGCGTTCTTCTCGCTGAACTGTACGAGCTGTCGTCACAAAGCGGATCTCCCTGTCAGACGGAAAACTGACTGCAGAAATCACGAACGGCAGCCGGTCCTCGATGAGTTGGATGCCTATGGCCAAATTTAGAAGTGCCAGCGCGGCTTTGGACACGCCGAGGGTGTGCAGCCGGCTCTCGGTAGAGAGACGTCTCCACTCGAACATCGGAGACCGAACGCGGAGGATGACGGCCGACGCCGCGACGACCAGCCCCTCCACGTGCGCGTGTCCTGTAAAGAGCAGAAGGGCCATGTAGGCTTCAAGCTGGACGTAGAAATCGGATCCGGGATGATGCAATAGAGGCGGCAGACCGCTGGTAAGTCGCCAGAATAAGGGCCCCCGCAGGTCAAATATGAATTCTCTCGACGTGATGTTGACGGACCCGATATTGATGTATCCTGCCGCGAGCAACACACCGGCGAGAATGCTGAGTTCTCTCTTGGTGAGACTGGCTAGTCTGGTTTTCACATCGAAGCGGTTCCTTCTTCTTTGCGCCGTCGATCGCTTTCGACCGTTTCTTGCCACCACGGAACCAGGTAATCAAACGCAAACACTGACACCGCAATAATACCCATGATGGACGCAACCCCCGCTGCGTTCCGGGTGGTTTTGACCCATTTGGGTTCTGGAACCTCTTCCACGACCGGAGTTGTGCGCGACTGCCCTCTGGACGCCATGGCCCATCCCTCCAGTTTCAAGTCGGCAACAGATAGAAGAACAGGAACAGAAAAATGCCAGTAAACAATAGAATAATGTCATGAATGGTGTCACGACGTTTTGCATCCACAGCATTCACCACCATCGCAGATTCCCCTGACATTCATTGTATGGCTTCCAGAGCGTGACAGACACCTGCATTTATCATGGAACGCTTACGCTTGTGGTCGTCGGAGGCATCGCGACAAAAGGATCGTGCGCGACGGTGGCGCGCATACTTCCGTTGTCCATCTGGATAGACTAGGCTATATCTGTGGTAGGCGGGTGGCGTCATGAATTCGATCAAGCCGATGAAGTTCGAAGAATGGTTCAAAGGGAAAAAGAGGAAGCTGTCGAGCAAATCAAGTTCCGCAAATCGCGCAAACGGATCTGCTCAGTTGAATCAGTCGCGCCAATCGGGCAGATCTGACCCAGCCAAGCAACCCAGCCAAGCAACCCAACCTAGCCAGGCGGGCTCAGCGAATCAGGCAGGCGCTGCGAATCAATCGAATCAATCGCGACGGTCAAGCGAATCGAACTTGCCAGTTCGATCGAGTCAGACGAGCCAGGCGGACCTTCCGAGCCAACCGGATCATATACAGGACACCGAAGTCGATGACTTCAATCGGATTGTGCGCTTCTTGCTGATCGTTCTCGGCGCGTATCTGATCCCCGTAACCCTTCAGATCGTTCCGTATCTATTGGGTCATAACTTCCCCTGACATGGCGTAACCCTACCCAAGATAATGTCACCTAAACACCATGCGCATAGACAAACTTACGTTTGTATAGACTACCCAGAAGCAGGAACTGGGGGTGCGCACATGATCTCAACGATCCTTCGCAAACACAAGTTCCATATGATGAAAAAAAGAGCTTCAGGCGCAACCGCGGGCGCACTTCCCGTCGACTTGTCCTTGGCCTCCAACCTAAAGGCCATCAAAGCTCAACTCGGAGCCAGAAGCGATCTGGACGAACGAAAGTTCACGTTGGAACAGGATAAGCCCGTTCAGGCGGCCCTGATCTATCTTGAAGCCATGACGGACCTTGCCATTTTGAACGACAATGTACTCAAACCCCTGATGCAAATGCAGCAAGCACCGAAAGAAAATCTCATGTCTCACATTCTTGATTCGGTTTTGACAGTGGCAGGCTCTCGCCTCGAAACGTCCCTTTCTTCGGCGATTCAAGACCTGCTGGAGGCCAAGACGCTCATCCTTGTCGACGGCGAGACCCAAGTGATTGTGGTCGATGCGCAAGCGATGGAAAAACGCTCGGTGACAGAGCCGATGACCGAATCGACGATTCGCGGTCCAAGGGCCGGATTCGTCGAAGACATACACGCCAACCTGGCCCTGATCCGCGTCAAGCTGCGAAGCTCTGACTTACAGATAGAAAAATACGTAATCGGCCGCCGGACGAACACAGAAGTCTGTATCATGTACCTGCGCGGGATCGTGAAGAAAGAACTGGTGGCGGAAGTAAGACGGCGGCTGTCCTCCATTGACATTGAGGGGCCTCTCGATTCAGGGCATATTGAGCAGTGGATTGAAGACGCCCCGTTCTCCCTGTTTCCAACTGTCGGAAACACCGAGAAACCGGACATCGTAGCCGGGAAACTCCTCGATGGGAGAGTGGCCATTCTCGTCGACACCAGCCCTGTCGCGCTTACAGTTCCATCCGTTTTCGCCGATTATTTTAAAGTTGCGGAAGATTACTATTCTCGACCGTTTTATTCGAGTTTCACCCGCGTGCTTCGCTATGTGGCGTTTCTGAATTCAGTATTCTTGCCCGCTTTTTACGTGGCGCTCGAAAATTTTCAAAAAGAATTGATTCCGGAGGGGTTGATCAGGGGCTTCGCCAATGCGCGGGAAGGTGTTCCTTTTCCGCTCGCCTTAGAGGTGCTCATGATGATCGTTTTATACGAGTGGCTGCGTGAAGCGGGCGTTCGCATGCCCCGTCCCATCGGCCAGGCGGTCAGCATCGTCGGTTCGCTCGTCATTGGTCAGGCTGCGGTCAGCGCTGGAATAATCGGCGCCCCCACGGTGATCGTGATTGCGTCAGCCGCCATCACCACCTTTCTCGTTCCGCCTCTGCAGGACGTATCGGCGATGTTTCGGGTGATTGCCGTCCTTGTTGTCTCCGTGCTTGGATTGTATGGTCTCTTCCTGTTGCTCTATGCCATGCTCGTCTACCTGGTGGATCTTCGTTCGTTCGGAATCCCCTACATGACTCCTCTTGCGCCCATGCGATTGAATGAGTGGGAGGACTTCATCTTTCGCGCTCCTTTGCAGTGGCTGTCAAGACGCCCCGCATCGATGGAAGTTTCCGATCAGAAAAAACTGGACTCGGTTCCGCCGCCGCCTAACAAACCCTTTGGGAACAACCGGAGATGAAGCGGACTATGGCAAGGTTTCGATTTCACAGGCGCAAGTTCACTTTGGTCTTACTTGCTCTTACGCTTTCGCTCTCACTTACGGGTTGCTGGAGCAACGTCGAATTAAACTCTGTGCGGAAGGCGGGCGCCATCGGCGTCGACCTGAACAAAGACGGACGGTATCTGGTCACCGTGCGCATATTCAAACCTAGCGGCGCTCAGGGGCAACAGAGCGGGGGGGGCGCAAGTTCCGGCCAACAGGGAGGGAAACAGAGCGCTGTCCTGCAGGCCAGTGGCTATACCTTATTTGATGCGTTACGCAACCTGATTTCCGTGTCCGGATTTAAATTGTATTATGAACATCTCCTTTACATCGCTCTGGGACACGATCTCGCCGAACAAGACATCGCCCAGGTGCTTGACTTTATGCTTCGAAACCGTGAAGCAAGAGGACGGGCATGGGTGCTTGTCGCTGACGGACGGGCAGAATCCGTGATTAAGACGGATGCGGCCACGCACCAGAATCAGGCGATCATGGTCGACGAGATGCTAAAGTCGTTTCGTAGTAACGGGAAGTACGCCGCAGTGCAAGTGATCGATCTGATGCGTTCATTGTCAGGCACAGACGAAGCGGCGTATCTTCCCCGCATTCGCGTCACATCCGAAAGAGACAATCTTCACATCCACGGCGCCGCAATGATCAAAAGAGGCAAGGTGATCGCAGATTTAAACGATTCAGAAACGCGGGGTCTTCTGTGGCTCAGAAATAAGATCGCCAGCACCATCGTGGTCGTCTCGTTGCGACAGCAGCGCCAATACGCAGCCATTGAGGTGATTCGCTCAAAGACCGACATCCAACCGATCTACGACGGCAAACAACTCCGTTTCAAAGTAAAGGTTAGTCCAATCGGCAACATCGGCGAGTTAACTTCCTACACGCTGACTCCTTCGTCATACAAGGCGTTGGAGAAGAAATTTGATAAAGTCATCAGTCGCGAGATCCTCGCCGCGATCAAGAAAGCGCGAGCGCATCAGGTGGACGTTTTTGGCTTCTACGACTATGCGCACCGCAGGTATCCGCGAAAGTGGCGGGTCTGGCAGGATCATTGGCCTGAAGTGTTCGCACGGGCGCCCATTCGTATTCAGGTGGACGGCCGGCTTTTGCACAACGGTCAGTTGAAAGAAGAAGTTACCTTTTAGGAGGCTGAGGATCATTGTCTACCCGAGTCGTCTCGCGCAATCAGTGGGTGGCGCTCCAATGCGGAAGCCTGCCCATTATGGGACACTTCTTATTGATTGCCAATGTTCTGAGAACAGCGGGGCGAGACGCCTGGCTCTCCGCGCTCATCGGCATCCCGGTTGGATTTTTGTTCGCTGCGGTGCTTCTTGCGCTGCGCAGGCGGTGGAAAGGCACACCGCTGGTCGACGGCATTTATCATTTGGCGGGCCCTGTCGGCGGAACGCTGATCTCCGCGCTCCTTGTCCTTTATTTTTTCAGCATCGGCGTGATCACCTTGCGTGGTCTGGAACAATTTGTAACATCTGTGTTTATGCCGGAAACTCCATATATTGTAATAGGGGTCAGCTTCATTCTGCTTGTGGCCTGGGCCATGTATCGCGACATCGAAACGGTGGCCAGGACTGCCATCGTCCTTGTGCTCTTTATTATCATAACTGGCACGACGGTCGGAACCAACCTGATGCAGGAGAAACACTATGTACGCATATTCCCTATTCTGGAAAACGGTTGGCCGCCCGTACTCGCTGGTGCGCTGCTGTTCAGTTCCCTATGGTCGGAACTCATCTCTGTATTGGTGTTCCGGTCCAAGCCGTACAGTCTTAAAAGAGAGGCGCAGGGATGGACTTCCCTTATCCTGTTTAACGGAATCCTTTTCATCCTGTCCGTTTTGTCGCCCGTCACCATGTTTGACATGCCTCTTGCCACTCACTTCTCTTGGCCGGGTCAAGCAGAAGTTCGTCTCATCAAGTTCGGGATTTTCGATCGGAACGATATCTATGGCTTGTTTACGATGACCGCGGGGAGCTTGATTCGGATCACGCTGTTCCTATTTGCGGCGTGCGAGACGATCGCTCACACCGTGCCCATATCGTCGTACAAATCCGCCATAGGGCCAGTCGCGGCAGTGACACTGATTGTCTCGCTATTGCCATTTTGGAATGATGCGATCTACAGTTTAATCCTGCAGTATTTTTATACGTACAGCTTCCTGCTCATTCTGATTCCGCTCGGGTTGCTGCTCCTGCCAGTAAAAAATAAAAAAACCAAACGCAGCACTTGCTGACGGTGTTTTGCGATCCATCCACGTTGATCAATCCGCGAACGCGATTTGAAGCGCCTGTCGAATGTCCTTGACTGCCACCACCTCCATGCGCTCGACAACCCCCTTGGGAACTGATTCCACGTCTGTCCTGTTCCCCTCTGGAATCAGTACGATACGCCTGCCATGCTGGCGGGCCGCCGTCAGCTTATGGGGGATCCCGCCCACTGCCGTGATATCGCCGTGCAGGGAAACTTCTCCTGTCACCGCGAGCGCTGGGCGCACCGGCTTGTCCAGAAGCGCCGAGACCATGGCAAGAACAAAAGCCAGTCCGGCCGACGGGCCCTCTCGGTACTGACTGATGGAGACAAGATGAACGGCGAGATCGACGGTCCGTATCCGTTCCAGGCCATAGCCAATCTCCGTCGCGTGGCGTAACAGCAAATCATGACCGGTCCGCAGAGAGTGGCTCATATCCCTACCGTGCTGCCCGGTCAGACGAATCTGGCCGCTGCCTCCATCGATCACAGACACCTGGATCATCTGGACGGCGCCGCCATACGCTCGCCCGTTGGCCGTCAGAACGGTCAATGCCGTGACTTCCCCGACATCAGGACTCTCGTTGACCCGCCGATCCAGATCATCGTAAGTCGAACGGCGCAGAAAGTCGGCCGGAAAGGGCTGCTCGCGCCCCACTTCACTCCCCATCTGAAAGCCAATGGTGTGCGGGAAGAATTCGCCGGGGTCCATGATCTCCAACTGGTGTTCCACGCGCTGACGGAGTTCCCCGACTATCGACAGCAGTTCTGACGCTTCGGGTTCCGTAAACTGACCATCCGGGAACACCAATTTGAAAAAGGCGCGTCCCAATCTGTCCACGGCAGTCGCATCGCGACGCGTCATCCCCTTGTGGAATGGGTATGTGGACGTAACGCCGCGCCAATGTTCCTCATATCTCAAATGGCGAAGCGCCAGCAGAATTTCCCCGAAATAGTCCGTGGACAGGGAGAACTCCGGAACCAGATCGGCCGGAGTGAGTTTTGGCAGTTCCCAGCCGGGAATGAATCCATGGATGCGGTCGATCAGGGCCGCATCCTGCAACTCCACCGGAAGCGGTTCAAACAGATGTGCGTACTGAGCGCTCGGCAACTGCTGGTCCACCTGAAGATTGCCGAGAAACACGAGGGACGTGTCGGCGGATTGCGCGGCATGACCCCGGCTGAACTGTCCGCTCTCCATGAAGTCCTTAAGCAGCGCGATGGTTCCCGAATCGTCCGTGAAACGGGTGTATGCGACCTCGTCAAACACCAAAACTTCCCGGCTTGCGATCAGGCCGCCTCTTCTGGTCGCGAGATTGTAAAACAGGTTGGCGGGGCTTGCATACCCGCCTGCCATGGTGAAGGCCTGCGCAGACAGATTGCGCAGCAGAAATGTCTTCCCCGTGTTCTTGGGTCCGAGTTCGATCATGTTCACATTGCGTTCGACCAGAGGCAGAAGTCGGGCGAGGTACAACCAGCGAAGCCGCCGGCCATCTCTGCCGGCAAGAAGGGTGTCAGGGTTGTACCCAGCCGACCGCAGCAGCAACTCAACCCACTCGGATGTGGAAAACTGCCTCCTCGCAGCCACGAAGGACGCCAGATCGATCAGCGCCTGATACGGTTCGAAATGAACCATGGCCATGCGAAAGCGAGACGATTCCCCTTCGAAACTGCCAAAATAGATGAGACAAACCTTTCCCCACAGTCCTCCCTGCAGCAGATCAGGGTGAGCGTTCAGCAGATCCTGGTCGACGTAGACACCGTCCACCTGAAACGCCATCAGCCGTGCAACCGCCTCGCCACGATTCAGGTCGATCCTCACGTCGACGAAGTCCAGAAGCTCCAGCGTGCGCCTCTGGAGCAGACGGCTTCTGAGCAACTGGCGCGTGCGGTTGGTGGCAAGATGTTGCGAAACTTTGCGCTCTGCGCCTTCGAGTCCGTACTGACCGACGAGAAAGTCGACAAGGTAGCGCGGCAAATCACGAGCGGCGCGGAGGACGGCGGATGTATGGTGGTCCACAAATACCTGGGCAAACACGCGAGCCGTTTTTTGTCTGAGTTCCCCTGCTTGCGCCACGGTTCACCCCTCCTGCGCTGCGTCAGTCATGAAATATGAGACGTCTCGTGATCATATTCGGCTTATCTGGTTCCGAATTCGCTTCGTCGGCCTCGCCGTCTCCGCCATCCTTTCGACCGTCGCCATCCTGCTGACCGTCGCCGTGCCAGAGGTCCTCTCCGCCGCTTCCGTCCTCGCCGGCCTTGCCGTTAACCATGTCCCGCTCCGTCTGTTCATCCAGCGCCGCGTCCTGAAGCGGATCCAGGTACTCAATGACCGGAGGTTCCTCGTGCTGATACCACACGTCCAGGATCGCCAGGCTCAGGCGCACGTAGGTCCGCAACCGCGTGTCCTGCGTGGGGGCAAAGCGCCTGACCTGCTCGTACAGATCCTCGCCGTCAAAAGGCGCAGACCACGCGTACGCCTCCTGGTGCAACCCGTGAATCTGCTGTACGAGCGCCTTGATCTGAGTCAATGTGAGAGGATCAAGCAGTTTCGATTCCAGAAGCGCGTCGAGAGCCGCTTCACTCCAGGGCGCCCGCTCCACCTCCTTCGGACGGGCAGCCAGCCAGCGTGGACACTCCTCCCGATCGTTTCTGCGAATCAGGACATCGCTGAAAAAATTGGCCGCGAGCGCCCAGACGCTCAGCGCGTGAGGCAGTTTTCCTTCGATCAGACGGCCCATGTTGGCGTACGCCTGACTGCGGGCGCCCTTTCCCGACTTGCCGACCAACTCAACCTCGTCGACCAGAATCAGCCAACCGGCAAAACCGGCTTTCTGGATCAGCCAATCGATCAGCCGCATGTATTCAAACGCTTCATCCTTCAGACTGGATTTCGCCAATTGCGGCGCTCTGCCAAGGTTCTGACGATAGATGCGTTTGAGGTCGGCCACGCTGAGGAAGTCACCGGCAACATCGGCGAGCAACTCGTCATACCCCTCATCATGGACGACCAGACCGTCCAGAACGGCCATGATTCTGTCCGACATGCCCATCGTTCGCGCTTCGGGAAGCAGTTGGCCCTCCAGCGCCTTGGCAACGATGTACGCAATGCCAGGTTGGGCGCTGCCGGGTATATAGGTGTTACCCATGAGCTTGGGATACAGGTAATCCAGTCGATCCAGCGGCGTTTCCTTGCTGAGCGAGACGAAACTGACGACCCAGTTGCGATCCTCGCCCGCCCCCCAGAGCGAATGAAGCAGGTGCGTCTTGCCTTCACCGTAATTCGCCCGCAGGACAAGGGACGGAAGTTTGGGAGCGCGCCCCTGTTCGACGCCCTCCATCATGCGCTTGACGATGTCGATGTACTTTTCACGCCCAAAGGCGATGGTCTTGGCCAGCTCACGGTACGGAACGCCCGATCTGAGACCCTCTACGATAAACTTGGCTCTCTCTGTCAATTCTGGCCTCCTCCATTCTGGCTGGACATGGCCTTGGCGACGGCGCGGCGCGCGTTTCCCCATTCGAGCCCCCAGGTGGCGGACGCGGAGTCTGGACTCTGACCGTTCAATTCAACTTCCGACGCGTAGAGCGCCCATGTTTTCGATAGCCGTGTCAAATCCTCCCGCTTCCACAATCGATCCAGATCGACAATATCGTGAAAGCGATTGACCTGTTTTGTCGCAATCTCGGACTGAATGCGATACCAGAGCGCCGGATAGGCGGGCAGTCCTGTCTTTTGATTGTCAAACAGCTCTGGATCGCCTGCGATCACCATAAACAGGTATGGCGCCAGATAGCTTTCGTCAATCAGTTCCCGAATCATCTCATACGCCTGATCCCGCGCGCCGCGCGTATAGTAGGGGATACCCTCGGTGCGCGCGGTCCGGGCCAAAACCTCCGCATGGTCTACCAGCACCAGCAAACCTTTATAGGCAGCCGCACGCGCCAACACAGGCAGGCACAACAGGATCGAACGCGCATTGCGCCGATCCACATTGGTCGATACTCCGATAGCCCTGCGTTCCTGTCTCGTCAGTTTTCCACCTTGCAGCCAGCTCATCAGAACGCTTTCGTCCGCTGCATCCGCGCCTGTCCTGCGCACGATGCTGGCGCGAACCGGTTGCCGAACAGCGGCATAGATATCCAGTTCCCGGACAAAGCGGTCTGTGACATCGCGAATATCCGTCATCAACGCCGCCTGGCTCCGATCATGCGTGTCCTCGGCCCACGTCCGGAACCGACTTACAGGCAACTCATAGTCCTGGTATCCAAGTTCCTGCCGAATGACCGCCAGTGTGCATCTGTCGAGCAGATTGTTCCAGTTGACAGCCTGCGCGACCGCTCGATAGAGTTCATCAATCGCTGCCAGTCGATTGATGTGCGCGTCCACGGAAACAACCAGATAACCGGCTTGTTCGGCAGTCCGTTTCAGGCGCCTCAACAGGTGCGTCTTTCCCGAGCCCGATCGTCCCCGCACAAACTTGACTTTTCCGGCGCCCTGATCAATAAACCCATCGAGGTATTCCCTGACCCAGAACGTCTCGATTCCGCCTGGGTCGACGAACATTCTCTCCACATCGCCGTCCGAGAGCATTTCCGCCGCCGGACTCGCCCGAAACAGCGGGAGACTGTCCAGTACGTCCATCAACCGTTACCCCCTGATTCCGAGTCCACGGCCGTCAATTCCAGCGACCCCAGATGCTCCTTCTGCCCACCGGGCAATGGGATGACAATGGCATCCCTGGCGACTTTCGTCGGGGCGAACACCAGGCGACGACTGTCGCTGACCAGCGTCACGTCCGTTTGTGTGCGCAATCGATAGACGTCAAATGCAAATTGGTTCAACGGGTAACCGGTGGCTGTGGTTCCTGTGCGAATGGCCAGCAGAGCGTGAATCTGTTTGAGCGATATGGCCGTCACAATCCGCTTGCCCGACTCCGCAACCTGCCGCTCCGCCAAAAGGACGTCATAGGCGCGCACCAGTGCGCGCATGAAAGACATCGCATTGAATTTTTCCTTATACAAGCGGCTGATCTCACGGTCGACAAGAGCCGCCACGGCCTTGGGGTGCAAGATGCGCACCAGACGGTTGTTGATGTATACGCCGTCGTTCGCGAAATCCGTCTTCACTTCGACAGGAAACACGCGAAACAGAGGGTATTCGCCATCCACCTGGCGTCCCGCGGCATGGCAACCCGCCACGAACAGACGCGTCCACTCGTCCCGATCGGCCTCCGTCGCCACCATCCGAAAACGATCGACCGACGATTTGAGCGCACGCGCCTGTATCGCTGCTTCATCCGCATAGCGGATCAGGTCGTCCAACTGCTTCTGCAACTCCACCCGATTCGCAAAGTCAACCTGCTTCGCGATCGCTTTCCCCCGCCCCACTCTCTCAGCAACCTTTGCCAGACTGGCCACATCGCCGCAGAGCACCTGCTCAAAGAACGACAGCCCCCCAGCCGATTCTTCATTCCCGATACTAGCGGTCGTATCCGCCAATTCCGCCAATTCCGCCTCGTTCTGCTCACTGATCTCCAATGCCGCTTGTCTCTCCACCAACACAACTTCCCTTCCTGATAGATCCTGCCCCCAAAAATTGATTGTGCCAACTGGGCCAGCGAGGGCAAGACGCCAATTCTACGGATCCAGTGGACTAATTTCGACAGGGATCAACAACTTCCTCCTTCAGACTACAAGACTATCCCGGAAAATGTCCCTGCCGACCGGATTCATGTGCTGTGCCCCTGCTCAGACACGGCTACGCCGAACTCGCCACGGGCACAGCACATGAATCCTGAGGAGCAGGTTTTTCATCCTGCTGATGGTGCCGCGCGCGGCATGGCCGTCTATCCCGGAAAATCGCCGCGGTAGCGGCGAAGCATGCGTGATGGATCACACACGGTGTCGATCATCGACTCCGAGGTACTGTATGAACCTCCCTCCGCCTGGCGCCTGTGGCGCCTAGGCGGGGGTTTCCAGCATCGCTGCCGGAGTTTCCTGGATCATCGACTTGTGCGCCACACAGGGATCACCCGCATCGCGTCTTATGTCGGTCTCCTCAGGTTTTTGTGCAAACTGCACAGGTTTGGACCGTTCCGGCCCTACCGTCTTTCGCATACGAACTGTCTTCTTTGGTTTTGTCAGAAGAACGCCTGACAGGATCTTCGTTACGCCTCGACGGGCGATGACGACGGCTGCATTGTGATCCGCGTTGTCTGTATGTCCACAGCGGCGGCAGACAAATTCGGCCTGTGTCAGCCGATTGTCCGAATGAGTGTAGCCGCAAGCGGCGCACTCCTGTGAACTGTACGCAAACGGTACTTTGATCACCAGTTTCCCGGCGCGCAGCGCCTTGTACTCGGTGTACTGCACGACCTGCCCCCAGGCGGAAGACAGGATGACGCGGTTTAGCCCGGCTTTGGCTTTGGCGCCATTAGGAACCCATCTCCCTTTCTCGTCTTGCTCGGCTTTCGGACGGCGGGTCATGTTTTGGATCTTGAGATCTTCGAAGGCATAGAGGGTGTAGCGATCATCCGCCACCAGCGCATGGCTGGTCTGGTGCGCGTACTCCTTGCGCACGTTCGCCTCGTACTGCTGGTAGCGGGCCGCTTTCCGGTAGGCTTTCTTCTGGTTCTTCGACCCCTTCTTTCGCCGGGCCGCACGCCGCTGCCATTTCTTCTTTTGCTCGCGCTTCTTTTCGATCCGCTTCTTCTGAACAGGCGACAGATCGTACACCTGGCCGTCCGAGGTCGCAAGGGGCTTGGCGACACCGCGATCCGCTCCGCAGGTGCGGGCGGCCAACGCATCCGCAGGGAGTTGGCGCAACTCTTGCGCGGCCGCTTCGATGAGGGCCTCCCTGTCGCGGTCGTTGTCGGGCACAGTCACCGTATCGTCTTTGGCGCTAAAGGACAAAAACCACTTCCCGGCGCGAACCGAGATATGGATGGAGGCGGGAAGTTCGTGTTGTCGATGGCTGACATAGTCCATCTCGCCGACGGGAAATTTGCGTGTTCCCACCTGCAGGTTGTACCGCAGGATGTCGCCTGTTTCTCGATCCACCTGCGGTTCGAAGGAAAACAGTTCCGACGTGAGCCAAACCGATTGCTCACCACTTCTCTTCTGGAATTTCGGGCGTCCGCCGAGCCCCTGAAAATGGCGACTGTAGGCTTGTTTCCACAGCACCGCGCCGTTGCGCAAGACCTGTGAAGGAACTTCGCTTAGAAATGGAGTCAATTCGGTTTTGAAGTGGCTGTATCCCTGATCGATCGGAACCGGTATCCCGACAACGGCAAGGAACTGTCGCTTGAAGGAGCGAAAATAGCGATCTTCCGAAACCTTGGCATTGTAAATCAGGCGTTGGCATCCGATCCAACGCAAGAGGGTTTGTTCCTGATCCTTTGTCGGGTAGAGGCGAAATTGGTAACCGTTCATCATGATTCTATGATACACTTCCCACCATGAGTAGACAAGATTTCCATTTCTCATCGCATGCGGTGGTTACGCTTCGTCTCCATCTGAAGACGGCCAGTTCCCGGCGCATTCGCGCCAAGTATTCCGATCATCTGCGACGATTCTACTGGAAGCCGTTCTTTTGGCATCGGGCCTACTACGTCGGCAGTGTCGGGCATGCCAGCCTGGAGACGGTGAAACGCTACGCACCGTTCCAAGGACTGAACGGGTCCGGAACAAAGACCAGAGCCAAAAGATAGCCCGCTTGACCCCCTCCTGGCGCTTCGCGACTAGGAGGGGAAATGCGCGGGCAGTTCGTTCAAAGAACTGGTTTGCGGCTGGTCTCCTGACATGGCGAAACCCGGCCCCCGCTTTCTCCGTCAGTATGCAGCTTCCCGTATCCATGACAACCGTCGCGTCTGTCGTGCTGCACGCATTTGCGCAAGAGTACTGCACAACACCGTGGCCCGTCACCCTGCCGCATCGTGTGACGCATCGCTATGCTGACCTGACGCAGGCGGATCTGGAAGCGATATACGCCGATCTCTACCTTCGCTCCGTGGGACCCGTTTTCGCATCGACCGCCGTCCAGTCGTTTGCCAGTCTCTATGCAGGCTGGGTTTCTCCCGCACTCCTCGCGCACGTTCCCGCATCTGAACGTGCCCTTGACGCCGCGCTCATTCACGCCATCATCAAGGAGCAGGACGCCAAAGGTCCCTGGCCCCTGCTCCCTGCTCTTCCCGGCTATCGTCTCATCCACCGTAACCTTCCCACGGGTGATTCGGTCTTTTGGTGGCCCATCGGAAAGCACTGGCCGATCCTCAAAGCGCCTGTATTCCACACCTTGTCTGAAATCAGCGTTCACTGAAACGGGAACCCGTTCATCCGCGATCATTCACATGAGGCGCTCGGGTGAATGATCGCAGTCATGCGGGACGCGACGATCTCCGGGGAACGCCTCACGCCTCCGTGAACAGAACACCCACCGGACACCTGGCGGATCGCAGAATGCGTTCCACGGTCCTCCCGCAGTAGAGTTCTCCGCCTGCAGGACGCCGCTCCGCGCTGAGCAGGATAAGATCCTGTCGGCTCTCGTGCGCCTGCTGGACAATATCGCTCCCCACGCTGCTCCCCGTGCGAATCTTGACCGCGCCGTCAACAGGCACTGCAAACGCCTCGCCCAACCGCAATATTTCGGCGATTGAATGCCAGCCAATATTTTCTTCCGATTGCATGGCGCGTACATCGAGCGCCTCACTGCTGAAAGTCGCGGAGAGCGGCTGTGCTTCAATCACGTAGAGTGCTGTCACTTCCGCATGCGCGCCTTTTGCGAGCGACATCGCAAATTCGGCCGCGCGCAGATCCGCAGAAGTTCCCGTCGTCGGAATCAAAATGCGTTCCAGACGAACGATCCCCTCGGTCCACTGTGGAGCGTACAGCACAAACACGTTGCAGGGAGAGTTCAGGATCACTTCATCGGCAATGTCGCCAAACGGCCCCGACCCTATTTTCCCTCTGGCCGCGCCCAAGACCACCAGATCGTAACCGCGTTCGCACTCAGCCAGAATGGATTTGGCGATATCGGGTTTCGCTTCGACCCGTCGCTCTCTCCATTCAATATTGGCAGCCCCGTCACCCGCGGCCTGCCGACCGAAACGCTGTCCCAAAACGCCTCCGACATCGGCATGTTGATCGTTCTCTCCGCCGGCAGGCTCTGTGACGCGTCGATCGCCTGCTTTCTGGACTTGCAGCACAGTTGCCTCGATGGACCGTTCGCCTGAAAGACGCTGTATGATGCCCGCAGCCAAAAGCGCGTTGCGTCCATCGCGCACCGGTACAAGCATGCGCCGCAGTCCGTACAAAAAGCTCCTCTCTTCAAATGACTGTCGCCGCAGACGATCCGTCTCGTCAGGATCGGGCGCCGTGTGGCGAAGCGCAAAGCGCAGGGCCGGCGGCGCCAGAATGGAGGTCACCACAGCCATAATCACGATGATGGAGTACATTGATGTCGTCAGGATGCCCATCTGAAGACCTATGGTCGCCACGATGATCTCCACAGCCCCACGCGCGTTCATCCCTGAACCGAGACTTATGGCCATCCAGTGCTTCAGACCTGCCAAACGGGCTCCAGCGTACGTTCCGGCGAATTTTGCGAGAGACGCCACTACGATGACCGCGAACAGGGCCAGCAGTAATCGGGGTGTCAGGATTTGCGTGATATCCACCTTCAGTCCGGCGGAAGCAAAGAACACGGGGGCAAAAATCGCGAGGGTCATCCCTTCCAGTTTCGCACGAACCACCGCCGTGATCCGCGGAACGCGCGCCATCTGTACGCCCACCAGAAAGGAACCGAGAAAGGCTTCGACGTGCAGCGCCTGCGTGACTGCGGCGCCCGCGAAACCAAGCAGAACGACCGCCGTCAACACAGGACTTTCGCCGCCAAAATAGTCGTCGATCCAGGCCACCAACGTTCGAATCCCACGATAGCCCAAGGTGAAACAGAAGGCTGCAAAAGCAATGGTGCCAAAAATGGATATCAATAGAGCGTGTATCGGCACATGCTGGGAGGCGGCGATTCCCGAAACCATGGCCAGGAGAAACCATCCCACCGTGTCGTTGATGATGCCTGAAGCCAGAGTGAGTTGGCCAATGTCCCGGCGCATCAGATTCATGTCCAACAAGATTTTCACAATGACTGGTATGGCCGAAATGGACATCGCTGTCGCGACGAACAATGTGAACGCCTGCTGCGCATCTGGATGGGCTACAAGCGCCCTGGGCAGCAGGTTCGCCAGCCCATACCCCGCCGCGAACGGCATGAGAATGCCGCCAGAGGCGACCCATAACGCTGGCTTCGCCTTGCGGCGAACAATGTCGATGTCAGTCTCCAGCCCGCTCAGAAGCAGCAGGAAGATAACGCCGATTTGAGCGATCAACTGCAACAGAAGCCCTTGCGGTCCCTGGGCCGGAAACAGTGTGTGGAATGCCTGGGGAAAGACGTAGCCGAACAGCGATGGGCCGATCATGACGCCGGCCAACAGTTCGCCGATGACTTGCGGCTGATTCAATCGGCGCGCAAGTTCGCCAAGAATGCGAGCGATCCCCAAAAGTATGATGAATTCGAGGAAAAATCGCAGCAACTCAATCGGCGTCAGGGACATGCTGGTCTACCTCCTTCTCTACTGGTCCACCGTCCGTGATAGCCCCCCTTGACGCCCTCGCCTGTTGTGGCGTTCATAACCACCATCATAGCACTGACCACGTCCAAAAGTTGAACGTTCCGCATGGAGGGCGCGAGAGCAGAGCAGGACCGAACCAGTAGACCGGTGAGAAGAGTGTCAACCCGCACAACAGGAAAGTTTCGATACATCCTTGTCAAACGTGAGCGCCGCCAGTTTAAGCCCTTCTGCCATCGTCAGATAGGGCGCCATGGTTTCACGCAAATCCTCGATCGTCAGGCCGAATTTCACCGCCAGCGTCGCTGCGTAAATGACCTCTCCCGCATTTTCCGCCACCATATGCGCGCCAAGCAGCTTGCGGGTTCGCGCGTCGGCGACGAGCTTGCATACCCCCACAGTCTCATGATTGACGAGCGCCCTTGGAACCGCGTCCAGCGGCAGCACCGACGCGATCACGTCATATCCCTGCGCTCTTGCCTGCTCTTGCGTCAATCCAACGGTCGCGATGGCTGGCTTAGTAAACGTCACACCCGGCACCACAGTGAGATCAAGCGCCTGATTGGCTCCGCCAACCGCATTCTCTGCCGCAATCCGTCCCTCATACGCCGCCACATAGACAAATTGCGGCCCGAACGTGACGTCGCCGGCGGCATAGATGCGCGGATTGCTGGTACGCAGATACGAATCCACCACGATCTCTCCCCGGTCGCCTGTTGTCACCCTCGCCGCTGGCAGGTTCAGCGTCTCCGTGTTGGGCCGTCGCCCTGCCGCCACGAGAATCTGGTCGGCCGCAACAATCTGCTCCTGACCGTTCACCGTCATGTGGATGCGTTTATCATTGGCGTCCTGCACAACGCGAATGAATCGGGCCCCAGTGACAATCCGAATTCCCTGCTTAGTGAACGCCTGCAAGACGGCTTCAGATATCTCGGGGTCGTAAGACGGGAGCACCCGGGCACTGCGTTGCATGAGAGTGACCTCCACCCCGAGATGATGAAACATCTGCCCCAACTCCATGGCCACATAACCGGAACCAATAACGGCCAGTCGCTTGGGCAACTCCTGAAGTTCCAATGCCGCTGCGCTGGTCAGACAGTCAACATCCCTGAGTCCAGGAATGTCCGGGATCACGGGTGTTGCGCCGGTCGCAATAAGAAAACGTCTGGATGTCACCCGGCGCCCACCGACTTCAACGGTCTCTCCGTCCATGAACCTGGCTTCTCCACGAATGAGAGCAAAGCCGTAGTCATCAATCAGGTCGACATATTTCTGTTGCCTTAGAGTGGCAACGAGTTCCTTCTTCTGATCGACAAGCGCCTTCATATCGACAGGTTCAGCGGACGTCCGCAACCCAGCAAAGGAATTCTGCCTTGCTAAATCATGGATCTCCCCTGCTCGCAGCATCGTTTTCGACGGTACACACCCGACGTTGACACAGGTTCCGCCAATCGCGCCCCGTTCGATCATCACGACTCGCGCACCGTGAGACACAGCCTGAATGGCCGCCGAGAAGGCCGCTCCCCCCGACCCGATGATTGCCAGGTCGTAGTCATGGCTCTTCCCATCGGTATGAAAACCTCCGTGCGAAACAGGCAGTATCTCCGCGTTGCCGGGGGTATATCCACTGGCGGCAATGCTTCGCTTGACCTCCTCAATAACAGCTGTTTCAGCCACTTCAAAGGTTGCCTCTCCACGGCGAAAATCGACGGAGAGGGGATACGCGCCTACACCTTGCAAGGCTTTTTCGACGTGCCTTTCACATGCGGTGCACGTCATGCCTTGAATGGCCAGCCGCACTTTCAGTCTGTCAGTGGTCATTCGCTCACTTGCCCCCTTCGTTTCAAACTGACTCGGCCACTTCAGCTATAATCATGGTAACAGGTCACCAGTTGAGGAGCCTCCATGGACATCAAATATCTCGACACCTTTTTGAAAGTATGCGAACTGAAGAGCTTCACACTGGCTGCAGAAAGGCTCGGGTTGACCCAACCCGGCGTCAGCAAACAGATACAGCGCATGGAAGCGGAATTGAATACACCGCTGTTTTGCCGGGAAGATCACGAACTGGCTCTCACTGAGACCGGACGGCGCCTGTATCAGACGGCCCGACTGCTCGTATCGGAGTGGGCGCTGCTTCAGAATCGACTGCATCAGTTTGACGGACCGATTCAAGGCGCCCTCCGGATCGGGGCCAGCTCGATCCCGACAAAACACTTTCTGCCCCGCATCCTGCCCGCCTTCCACAACGACTGCCCTGCGGTGCAAGTGGCGGTTCACTCCCATGACTCCGAGCAGGTTCTGGAACTGTTGCAAAAAGGCGACGTGGATGTCGCCATATTGGGAAGCAAACCGGAATCTTCCGAGATTGAGTCAGTCCGCATCGCCGCCGACCGCTTGGTCATCATCGCCAATCCAGCCTACTGCAGCAATTCCGAATGGCACAGTTGCCCCTTTATCCTGCGCGAGTCCGGATCGGGAACGCGCCGCGCCGCCGAAGAAGCATTGCGCGATATGGGCGTCTTCCCGGAGGGGATCTCCTACACTCTGCTGACAAACGATACGTCTCTCATGTTGCGCATGGTGGAGTCCGGGTTGGGGCTGGCCATCGTGTCCAACCTGGATGCCAAAGACTCCGTCGCATCCGGCCGTGTTCAGATCGTGCACGAACTGGCAGCCACTCGGAGCTTCTATGTCGCCTATCCGCGCGCCGAGGAAAACACTCCTCTCCTGCAGGCCTTCTTGCGCACCGCGACATTGCAAATGAAGCAAAGCCAAGACTCGGCAGACTCCTGACAGAGCCCGCCGATTTCGGCCAAACCAGCGACAACAAACAGCCTATAGCACCTCAGCATCCGGACACCCCGCCCACCCGCCCTCCCGCCTGCAACGGCGTCGGACGTCCTGAGGAACTGCTATACAACAACATATCGACGATCATCGCGCCTGTGGAGGAAGCATGCCACTGATGACGCATGTTGTTTCATCGCAGTTCCTGATCCGCAAGCCCCTTAAGGAATCCTTCGATCTTGTCCCGTATGGCGTCCCGGACTTCCCGAAACTTCGCCTGAACCTCTTCTTCCGTTCCGGTCGCTCTCGCAGGATCTGCAAATCCCCAGTGCAAACGCGTCACGTGCGGCGGCGTGATCGGACAACGGTCATTGGCGTCGCCGCACAGCGTGATCACATAATCCGCGCGATTCAGGAGTTCTGCATCGATGGTCTTCGAGGTATGCTGCGAAATATCCACACCCGCTTCCTTCATCGTAGCTACGGCGCGCGCATTGAGACCATGCGCCTCGATGCCGGCGCTGTGAATTTCCACCCTGTCGCCGCTGAAATGCTTGCCCCACCCTTCCGCCATTTGACTGCGGCAGGAGTTCCCCGTGCAAAGAAAGTAAATGATCCGTTTGCGCATGACGATAGTCCCCTTTCAATCCTATGTTCATCTCGGTTTAGCCCACGATGGTCATCCACAAATACAAGCCCGACAGCGTGACAAACAGTGTGGGAATTGTCAGCATGACGCCGGCCCTGAAATATCTGCCCCACGTGATGGTGATGCCTCTCTTGTTGAGTACATGGAGCCATAACAGCGTGGCGAGCGAGCCAATCGGGGTAATCTTCGGCCCCAGGTCGCACCCGATCACATTGGCGTAGACCAAAGCCCGATGCATGACGCCCGTAGCATTCGTTGCATGAATGGCGAGTGCGTCGATCATGACGGTCGGCATATTGTTCATGATGCTCGACAACCCGGCGGCAAGAAAACCGGTTGCCAGTGTCCCGCCGTATAGGCCCGTATGGGTGGCCCCCTGAATCACGCGTCCCAAGACGTTCGTCAATCCGACATTGCGAAGACCGAACACCACCACATACATCCCAACGGAAAACACGACGATCGCCCACGGCGCCTCGCGGATCACATTCCACGGGCGAATGACTCCCGACCGGCTTCCGCCGACAAGAAACACAATCGCCACAAGTCCAGCGACAAGCGAGACAGGAATATGCAATAGTTCCGTCAGGATATATCCCACCAGCAAAATGCCCAGAATGATCCAGGACACCACAAACATGCCCCGATGCACAATGGCCTCGGCTGGCTCAGGCAAGTCGGCAGGATTGTAGCGTGCGGGAATATCTTTGCGAAAAAACAGGTACAGGACCGCAATACTCGCCGCGAGCGAAAAAAGATCCGGC
>JAJZCB010000163.1 GCA_021846285.1 Bacillota bacterium | reverse complement strand
CAGGAGACGAACCGTGGCGCATAGGCGTGGGATCGCCCTTTGACGCCGCCCGATTGGCGGCGACGCTGCAGGTCGCTGGTCGCGGGGCAGTCTGTACATCGGCCGCGAGCAAGAAACGCTGGCTGGGGCCTGACGGAAACCAGCGCCATCACCTGATCGATCCCGCAACGATGACATCGGGAGGTTGCGGGTTGGCGTCAGTCACGGTTATCACGGACCGCCCAACAAAGGCTGAGGTGATGTCCAAGGTGATTTTTCTGCGCGGCCTGCCTGGCAGGATAGAGACGGGAATCAAAGTGCTGGTGGTGACGGAAGACGGCAACGTCGCCGAAGCGGGCGGCGCGGACGACGTACTGGTGTGGACGGACGTATCCCCTGAGACGGGTCCTGACGCAACCGAACGGTTAGCGTGGCCATATACGATAGTAAGTGATGCTCCAACTGCTGATGACTATGCTGATTATCGAGGGGACAGTGAGTGATGCTGAAACTGTTGGTGATTGAGGACGATACGGCGCTTGCGGTTGCTATCGAACAGTTGTTGCGTGAAGAAGGGTACGATGTCTCGCGGACGGGCGATGGGGAAACCGGTCTGCATCTTGCGGCCAGCGGATTTTACGACGCCGTCATACTGGACGCGATGATTCCCGGCATAGACGGGTTTGCGCTTTTGCGGGAACTGCGGCGCGGCAAACAGACAGTACCGGTAATCATGCTGACCGCCCGCGCCACTGTGGAGGACCGTGTAAAAGGTCTGGACGCAGGCGCCGATGATTATCTGGTCAAGCCTTTTGCGACCACAGAACTTGTGGCGAGAGTGCGCGCCCTTCTGCGTCGGCATGATGTCTTTGGCGACGACGGCGATACGATCGGCGTGGATGCCGTGACTCTGCGGCGCAATGCCCGGGAAGTGTCGATTGGTCCTGACACTTATGTGTTGCCGCCAAAGGAGGCTGCATTGCTGGAGTTGTTCTTGCGACACCCACGGCAGGTGCTGACCCGGGAGCAGTTGATGGACCGTCTTTGGGGCTATGAGGCCGACGTGCTTGAAAATACTCTGGAAACTTACGTGTCCAAACTGCGCAAACGACTGGAGGGTGACGGATGCCCGGTCATCCAAACCGTGCGCGGACTCGGCTATCGCCTGCAGACGCGCGGCTGATGCGGCGACAACGCCTGCGACTGGCGCTTGTCAGCACAGTCGTACTGGCGGTGATTTGGAGTTTGCTGTCGGTGTTCGTCTATGTTTTGTTAGCGCAGGCAAGCGCGAGCGCGATTGACGCGCGATTGCATCTGTTTGCCGACCAGGCTGTGGATCTCGGTGAACCCCGACGCGTGATGGGTGAACCCGGTAAACTGATCGCGCCCGATCAGGAGAGGCTGTTTGCGATTTGGCGTGTCGGCGCATCATCATCGTCATCGCCGACACTGCAGATGAGCACCATGATGACGCCAGACTTATTGGCCAAATTGCGCACACTGGCGTCTGGTAGCGACGCCCCGCTGCTTCGTGTCACGATCCAGACCGCGCACGCGCGCTATGATGTGTTGCAGATGACCATCGTCAACTACGGTGTACGCGAACGCATTCAGGTGCTGGAAGACGTCAGTCCGGAATACGAACTGTTGACTCAGTTGGCCGATCTGTTTTTCCTGGCTGGAATCCTCGGCATTGCGTGCACCATCGCAGGAGCGTACTTTCTTGGCTCGTGGACGCTGCGACCGATCATGGCGGCGCGCGTGCGGGAGCAGGAACTGATTGCCGACGTGTCTCACGAACTGAGGACTCCGCTGTCGGTCCTCCAGGCAAACTTTGAAATGCTGCTTCGCCACACCGACGACGATGCCAGTCTACACAAGGCGTTGCGCTGGCTGACGCCCATTTATGCTGAGACGAAGCGGATGCGCCGACTTGTTGAGGAACTGCTCGACATGGCCCATCTTGACGCGCATGGGGGAACAATGTCGTTGCAACCTGTCGACCTGTCCGAGTTATGCCGTGAAATCGCAGGTCTCTATGAACCTGTTCTCGAAGACAGCGACGTCCGGTTTACCGCCGCGATCGATCGGGATGTTATCGTCTTGGGCGACCCTTCGAGATTGCGACAGTTGATGCTCATCCTGCTGGACAATGCGCGCAAATATACGGAACGGGGAACACTGTCCCTGCGCCTCGAACGAAAAGGGCAGCATTATGACCTGATAGTGGCTGACACAGGTCGAGGCATGGAGCCTTCGTTACTGGCCAAAGTCACCGAACGATTTGTACGGGGCGAGGCCGCGCGCACACGAAGCGGTGAGGAAGACGCCGCCGTAAACGAGGAATCTGCAGATTCTGGCGTTGAGCCGCTGGATGTGGCACGCCCATCGACAGGCCTCGGTCTTGCGATTGCGAAGCGGATCGTGGACGGCATGCACGGCAAATTGTTGATCGCAAGCACTGTCGGGCAGGGAACCCAGGTAACCGTTCGACTGTTGCGCCACAGCCACGGGAAGCTGCGCTGACCGTTCGACTGTTGCGCCGCGGCCACGGTCGAGGAGCGTCCAGAGCACTCAGAGCACTCAGGAGCCGCCACATCGTCGAAAACGATTCGAAAGTTTTGGCCGAAGGGCCATTCACAATCCCGCGAATAGATGCTAAAGTTACAGGTGAAAGCGGATTCTGTATTCGCGTGTTCCAATGTGGGTACAAATAGGGGGTGGGCGCTGCCATGGTTGAAGGGCGACTGGGAACTGGGGCGTTTCGCCTTTACGCAGGGTCCTCGCATCAGGAACTGGCGGGCCAAGTAGCGCAGT
>JAJZCB010000092.1 GCA_021846285.1 Bacillota bacterium | reverse complement strand
TGAATCAAGACTCAACGCGCCCATCGGGCAACGCACGATACACTCCTGGCAGCCGGCACAGCGTTCAAGATTGATATCAACATGAATCTGTTCTCGTCTAGGCACCGTCGCCACATCAATTCCCCCTTATATCCGTCACAACGTCATGTTCACTGGGCGCCGTTCATGAAGACGTACAACAGCATCATCGAACCGCCGATCGCTGCCAGCCCGACCGCCCAGACCACATAGAGCAGACCCAGGCGTCCGCCTCTTCCGTCAAAATCGCGGCCAATCACTTTCAGGGCCGAATAGAGACTGGCCAACGTGCCAATTCCGACCACGATCAACTGGCTGTTGACCACGCCCGAGGGCGACAACAGATGGACGCTGTAAAGGGATGAATGGGCCGTGCCAAACAGGTTCCATCCCAGTCCCAGCGGATTTGAGATCGCCGGAACAATCCTTAGGGCATGGTTCCAAAACTTGGGTAGTTGGCGTGCCAGATAGTCGCTCGCCATCACCGGCGCCACCGTATACGCGAGCGCGGCGAAGGCCGTCAGACCTTTTCCCGCCCGAGCGGTCGGAGTTAAGGCGACAGAGGTTGGCGACGGGGCGAAGACCTTGATCAAAGTCCATATGGCCCCGGCGACAACCAGCGCAACCGCCACAATGATGATCAGATAATCGATCGGATTAGGATACCCTGGAAACTGAGTGACCCGGTTGAGCCAAGCGTCGACAGTCGAATAAATCGGAAGCGCATTAAGCTGTTGGAAGAGCACCAGCCCCAATAGCAGAAGAATGCCCCAGGCAACATCGACCCTGCGATTGACCGTGGCTACCACTGACGTCAGCGGCGGCTGGACGTAAAGGCCGATATTGTCGTACGGACAATTCTTGTAGCATTCGGCGCATAGGCCGCAGGTGAGATTGGACGATGCGCTGCCCGGCCACTCGTACCAAGGGCAACCATAGCCGGCCTCGCTGCCGCGCATGCAGTCTTTGGTCGGGCAGCTCAAACAGCGATTGCGGTCGCGGGTGCGAAAACCGGCCACACCACCTGTGGCTCCTACGGTGCCGATCAAGGCGGTCAGGGGGCACAGATAGCGACAGAACGTGCGCCGTTCAAACAACAGGAAGGTCAGCAAGGCGAAAGCAATGATGAAGATAACCAAATAGGTGGTATACGCCGGAGCCCCCGGGCCGGCAATGTTAAAGTACTCTTCAAACCACGTCAATGCGACGAAGATCCAGACCGATGGCAGCAATCCCCACCTAGCCAGTTGTTTGGGCCACTTCCATCCTAGCGACAGAGACACCGGACGCCGCTTCCAAAACGACAGCCGCTGCACCCATTCCGCTAACCCGCCGAACGGGCACATGACGCACCAGCCCCGTCCAACTCCCACCATCAACAGGAAGACCACGCAGAACCAGATGTACCAAGTGATGACGGAAGCAAAGTTGCGGGTGGGCAGCGCCGCCCCCAATACTCCGGTGGCCATGACCACCCAAAAAATGATCTGATTAGGAAGTATTAGAAAAAACTGAAACATTCGACTGCGCAACACTCGATCGAGCACCGGATGGCGCGCGATATCGATGCGAGGATCGGTCGGATCAAAATGCTCATTCATCCCTTCATGCTGGGGCGGGTGAAGGTGAGTTGACACTGGGTGCACCCCCTGAACATCATCTTCGGCCATTTTGCCGTTACCCTGATCCTACCGGGAAAGCGTTTACACGAATAGTGACAACTGACCCTCTCTTTCGAACATCAAATCCGGGACATTTGTCCTGCTCTGCCTTTGGAATGATTTCTGCGGCCAGACATCAGGCTAACTCCCCGAACTCGCATATCTTCTGATGCCGGCGCGCCACACCAAGGTTGCCGCGCTAATCGAAACGATCGCCACCATCGGCGGCAGAAATCGGAGCCAAGTACCATCGTTTGCTTTTCCGAGCAGAACGAGGGATGGATAGTAATTTAAAAAGGAAATCGGAATAACAGTAACGACAACCTGAAACCACGTTCCAAAAATATCAATCGGGTATTGTTGCACGAGCAAGTTGAAGCGATTCATAATGTTGGCCAGCGACAGGGATCTGCCCAACCAAAACGCGGTAGAAGCGATCATCCAGCGGATCGACATTTCGATCATCGTACCCGAAAGGATGGCGACAGTAAAAAAAAGCCATTGCCAAGCTTGCCAATGCAGCCCCTTGTTGCTGTAGGCCAAACTGAACGCGGCGACTCCCACCAAGATATCGCCGATGCCGATGTACTGGATTTCCCGACCGAGAAATTGGATCAGCGGGCTAATTGGCCGGATGAGAAACTGATCAAACGTTCCCTGCGCGATATAGGTATCCATCATGTTGAAGTGCCAAAACAGCAAGCTGTACAGACTGTGGCTCAGCACGAACATGCTGTACAGAAACACCAGATCCCAGATTGTCCAGCCGTGCAGTTGCGAAAAACGGTGAACCAGGATCCCGATCAGTCCGAGATTGACGGCGTTCAACACAAGTACACTGATGATGCCGGTGATAAAATCGGCTCGGTACTGCAACCGGCTTCGCATGGAGATGCGAATCAGCTTCATATAAATTCGCAATTCTTCCATGCCAATCAACCTCCCTGCACCACAAGCCGGGTATGGACGCCGCTCCATGCAAGCCTCCCGACGATGAAAAGCGCGACAACCCACACGCTCTGGAAGATGAGCGCCTCAAGGGCGGCGCTCCCGTTCAGCTTTCCAATATAGATTGAGATCGGGATCGCGTAGATGCTCCGAAACGGCAGTACATTTGCGAGAGCGCCGAGAAATCCCGGAAACAGCCAAAGGGGAACCATCTGCCCCGAAAAAAACCGGACAAGCGAGCTGTAGGCCCAGGATATGCTGCGAATGTCGAGTGTGATGACCGCCACCATGCCGAGCAGAAAATTCAACGCGAAAAGCGCCAGGTAACCGAGCAGGAGGCTCACCGCGAAGAGACCTGCGGCCACTGGGGACGCAGGCAACTGCAAGCCCAAGAAGGCGCCGCCGATCAACGCCGAGGGGAGCACGAGCGTTCCAAATCGAAACAGGATTTCGCCAACGTTTCTTGCCAGCATGTGAAGGTGAAAATCAAGCGGTTTCGCGAGGTCGGTGTCAATCCCGCCGGATTTCAGTTGGGTGGCAATGTACGTCTGCGGCCCTTGGCCGGGATTGAAAATGGCCTCCAGCGCCATGCCCAGGATGCCGTATGTAACCATCTGCGCGACATTCACGCCAAACGCTGCGGGGTGTTGACTGTAGAGACTGGTCCATATCCAATGCACGCTGTACATCATGAGAAAGACGGAAACCAACTGCAGCCAGTAGTCAAACCGATAGATGGCCGTATTTTGAAACGCTTGCCGTGCGAACGACCAAAATATCCTCACTCTCTAGGCCTCCTTCCCTCTGGCTTCGCTTCCTCCGTAGATCGTGCGCACCATATCTTCGATCTCCGGTTCCTCCACCGCCAGATCGACGATCGGATAGCGCGCGCTGATATAAGCGATCAATTCGGAGGGAGTGGTTGCGAGGCGGTCAAACCGGAACCACAGCTTTCCACCAACGGATTTGAGGCACTCCGCGTTTGGGGCTGAAAATTCCGGAATCTCGCGTTCGAACTGCACGACCAACGTGCGGTGGCGGCCGTATTTTTCCCGGATCTGCTCCACACTTCCATCGTAGATCATCTGTCCATGGTCGATGATCATCATGCGTGTGCAGAGTTTTTCAATGTCCCTCATGTCATGGGTGGTGAGCAGCACTGTGACTTTCCGTTCCCGGTTGATTTCCTTGATGAAGTTGCGCAGGCGCTCCTTCGCGACGACATCCACGCCGATCGTGGGCTCGTCCAAAAACAGGATGCGAGGTGTATGGATCAGCGCGCCTGCCAGATCAGCGCGCATTCTCTGTCCGAGGCTGAGTTGCCGCACAGGCGTGTGTTGGAACTCGTGAAGATCGAGAAGATCGGAAAAGAGTTCCATATTGCGCTTGAATTCGGCGTCAGACACCTTGTAGATGTCTTTTAGCAACCGCAGACTGTCGATGACGGGAACATCCCACCACAACTGCGTCTTCTGCCCGAAGACCACGCCGATCTGGCGGGTATACTCTTTTCGCTGCTTATGCGGCGCCAGTCCATTGACCTCGATGCGGCCGCTGGTCGGAACGAGAATGCCCGTGAGCATCTTAATCGACGTTGATTTTCCGGCGCCGTTGGGTCCAATGTATCCGACCAACTCTCCGGGCTCAATGTGAAAGGAGATGCCGTCCACCGCCCGCTTCACCGCAAAGTCTCTGCTGAGCAGCGTGCGAATGCCGGAAAATAGACCCTCTTTTCGCACAGGACGCTTGTATTCCTTGACCAAGTTATCGACATGGATCAACTATTGGATCACCGCCCCGTCACTTCAACCTCGCCAGCCAATCTGGATCCCACTGGAACATCGTTCGATCGCTGCGACTGGCCTGGAATACCTCCCGTGGATAGGCCAGACCAAGATCCGGCATGCTGTCGGGTGAAAAATACCGAAGTTCCAGAGACTCGTCATCCATCGGCTGCAATTGTCCGCTCAGTCGCTCGCATTCGAACAGCAGCACCGTATATTCCACCTGATCGCCATTCGGATAGTGCGCTCGAAAATCGGCGCCGCCAAAGACGCCAAGCAGCGTCCGCGGAAGCACATGCAGTCCCGTCTCCTCCCAGACTTCCCGAACGAGCGCCTCGGCCGGAGCCTCACCCGGTTCCACCGATCCGGCTGGCAGACTCCACTCTCCGTTGTCGCTCCGCCTCTGCAACAGGACGCGCCCTTCGTCATCCCGCACCACAGCGGCCACCGCTGGCATCAAGAGCAGGGAAGATCCCACTCGTTGGCGGAGCTCGCGCAAATACGTCGATATCGGCATGTTCCAGCCTCCCTCGCGTGATTGGCGCCATTATACCGCATACCGCGGAACGGAGCCTAGTTAATCGCAAATGTTCGCCGTTTCCGAACAGAAGGAATGTTACAGAAGAAATTTTTTCCCTGCCGCCCCAGCCGTGTAACCGGGAGGCGCTCTGTTTCGTCTGTAACAGAAGGAACGGGCAGGCTGGAAATAGGCCCGAGTCCAGGAAAGCAAGGAGGTCATCGTATGCCAAGAGTGAATGCCGCGGGGCGAAAAAGCCCTGCGGCGCGAGTTTCCCTGCTCGCCGCAGCGGGCGCAATCGCCCTCACGTGCGCGCCCTTTGCCACATCCGCGAGTGCGATGGGTTTGCCGCAAAACGGCGGGATGGATCTGTTGCTGCCGAACACCGTGACGGTGGAGGGAGCGGCCACGCAGGTCGTCAGCAATCCTGTGTCCGATGTGTCGTACTCATTCAATATTCAGGACAGTTCATTTCACGCCGTGACTCACGACTGGTCGGTTATGGAGGCGCACATCAGAAAAGCCTTGCATCGACTTGGAATTCCGGCGGGCGATATCCTGACCACCCCGTCGTCCTACAACTTGAATCAAAACAACGGTCCGTCTGCGTCCGAGCAACTCTATGTGGTGGTAACGAAACCCGGGCAGGTTCCCGTTGTGTTGAACGTGTTGAATGGCTATTCGCCCAGCTATGTTCAAAACAGTTATTCAAACGTGCAGATCCTCCCGCTCAATCCGGCCGTGCTGTGGAAACCTCTCTTCCATGCGGCCATGGAAAGCGCGCGCGCGCAGGCGCAGGCGCTGGCAGCGGAAGCGAACAAGAGCCTGGGGGGTGTTGTCAGCATCTCGACCGTGGCCGCGCAGGGGTACGTGCAGTCCGTTTCCGGTCCTTATCCGACAAGCCAGACTGTATCGGGGATGCAGATGAATGGCTACGGGAATCAGGTGGCTCCGCAAGTCTCTACGCAAATCTTCGTGACGTTCGCATTGGTGCCCAAGAGCTCTTCGTGAATCCGTAAAGCTTGGCGTCAAAATGCGTGTCCGAAAAGGGTCGAGGTAAGACGCTTGCAGGGGATTGGTGAAGCCCGGGCAGGCGCGCGCAGTGTACATGTACGGTACATGAGCACGCCTGTCCGGCGCAAGCCGAGCCCCTGCAGCGCGGAGTTCTCGACCCTTTTCGGACAACCTCTCAAAGAGTGGGTGGGCGACAGATCTTCGCGGCTCACTCTTTGATTTTGAAATAATGAATCGAAATTGAGCAGATTGGGAAATCACTCTACCGTCACGCTCAACGCCTCGATCAAGAGCGAAGGGGAACCGATATAGCCTGATGCTGCCGTCGGATAAGAAAACTCCAGATCGGATCCGACATCCTGGATGGAGCGCAGGACGTCATAGAAATTGCCGGCTATGGTCATCTGGTTGACGGGGAATTGGATTTGTCCTTTTTCCACATAGTAGCCCCTGGCGGCGAGGGAAAAATCCCCTGAAATCGTATTGGCTCCCGAGTGCAGACCGGCGAGATGCGTAACAATCACGCCCTCTTCTATGGAAGAAACGAGTTCTTCATGGCCCTTGGCTGCCGGTTCCACGTAAAGATTCGACGGTGCGACGGTCACAGATCCCTTGTACGATGATTTGTGCGCATGTCCGGTCGACTCCGTGTTGTCTTTTTTGGCTGTCTTGCGGTTGTGAAGCAGGGAAAGGAGCGTTCCGTTTTCCACGATCTGCAGTCTCTGTGTCGCGAACCCTTCTCCATCAAAGTTGCGGCTGCAGATACCCTCGGGCAAGGATGGGTCGTCCACGATGTTTAAAGCGGATACGCCAATAGAAGCACCCACTTTGTCCAGAAGCCGCGAATGTCCTCTTTGTGTATTTTCCGCTGAAAAAATCGGAGAAAACGTTTGAATGAGCGCCGCGGCCATATCGTTTCGCAACAACACAGGGTAGGCCCTGCTTCGGATCGATCGCGAACCCAGTTGCCGCAGGGCTTCTTCAGCCGCCTGTTCGGCGATATCCTCTGGATGTAAAGAGTGAAAATTCTTCGTGACCTTTACATACGTTCCTGTTTTCGTATGACCCCCACTCTTGACAATCACGGAAATATAAAGCGTCAGCGAGTTTTGCAAATCCTTAAGATCAAGGCCTTTGCTGTTCAGGATGCTCCGTTCCGTTTCGGAGCTTTGCAACATACAGTAATTGGTTCCTGTCACTCGTTCATCATAGGCAAGGATGAGACGTTCGATGTCGAGCAAAAGACGGACCTGATCCTGAATGGATACCTGTTGCAGTTCGTTGGAGTAATACGTTTGCTCGCGGTAGCGCTCGCTCCCAGAGTAAATGTCCTCTGATTCCTCGTCCTCGATGATCAGGGCGTTCTCTCTTGCATTTTCCAGGAGAAAAGGGATCGAATCCTCAGCGATTTTTTCTGTGAAGGCATAGCCCATTTTGCCTTCAAAGACGCCTCGGAAGGCAACGCCGGATACCTCGGAAGACTTGTAATTGTCGATTTCCCCCTGAAAGAGTTGGCAGCCAAATGTTTTGACTCGCTCATGGTACAGTTCCATATCCGCATAGCCAAACCGCTTGCCGGCTTCCAATAACTCTTGCGAAAAAGATTCCACGTTCATGTCACTCATCCCCCTTTGTACCGCCAACGGTCATTTCGCTGACGCGCAGCATCGGCTGCCCGACATTGACGGGAATACTGCCGCTGAGGGAACCGCACATGCCCGCGCCGTGGGCCAGGTTATTGCCGACCATGTCGACGAGCTGGAGCGTTTTCGGTCCATTGCCGATCAGTGTCGCCCCTTTGATGGGCGCGCCGATCTTCCCATTCTCAATGAGATACCCTTCCATGACGGCAAAGTTGTAGTCACCGGTTGTGGTATTGACCTGGCCGCCGCCCATGTACTTTGCGTAAATACCGTATTCGGTGCTGCCAAGGATTTCTTCGGGAGTCGACTCACCCGGAGCGATAAAGGTGTTTGTCATTCTTGAGGTGGGAGCGAAACGGTAAGACTGTCGGCGACTCGAACCCGTGGGAGCCATCCCCATGCGCCGGCCGTTGAACCTGTCAATCAGGTATCCTTTGAGAATACCCTGTTCAATCAGCACATTTCTTCGCGTTTTTTCCCCTTCATCGTCAATGGTGATGGAGCCCCATTCATTTGGAAGTGTTCCGTCGTCGATGTAGGTTACGAGATCTGGCGCCACTTTTTCTCCGATGCGGTCGGAGAATACAGAGTTATGTTTTGCTACGGAGGTAGCTTCAAGTCCATGCCCACACGCCTCATGGAAAATAACGCCGCCAAATTCATTGTCGATCACCACCGGAAACTTGCCGCTTGGGCATGGCGCAGCACCCAGCATGGTGACGGCGATGCGTGACGCTTCCCCCGCGTAATGCTGCAAGTCCAGGTGTTTCATGAACTCGAAGCCTTTGTGGGCGCCGGGTCCGTAAAATCCACTCTCGACTTTATGACCGTCTGTCGCGGTGGAGTGAATTATCAGACGGCTTCTCACTCTTTGGTCTTCGATCCATTTGCCTTCAGAGTTAGCGATGAAGACGTTTTGCTCTTCATCGAAGTAGTAGACCATCACCTGCTGAATCGCCGCATGATAGTTTTTGGCGATTTCATAAGCCTGTTTCATGACCCCGACTTTGCCGGACTTGGCAACCTGCATGGGATTCCACTCGATGGCGTGCAAAGGAGAAATGGTTTCGGTCACAAAGGGCTGCGTTTGCGCCGACGGGGAGCCGCTCATCGCTTGCGCGGCGTTTCTGGCCGCCTTGAGCAAACCGTCTCGCGAAGAATCCGTGGTGTATGTATAAGTGCTGGTGAAACCCTTGAATACACGGATGCCGACTCCAAAATCTCTTCCTGACAGGCTCTTTTCAACCCGGCCGCTTTGCAGCGTGATGTTGTTCGTGCGGCGGTCTTCCGCAAATATTTCTGAGAAATCTCCGCCGGACGACAACGCCAGACCAAGCACTTCTTCGACTATTGACTTTTCTAACATGAGACACCTCCCTGACTTGCTGCGGAGCCGTCCGGATTTTCCGTCCGCGCCGCTTTCATTTCCTCAATCTGCGCCACGTGGCGCAACTCGTGCAGGGGAATGAGTTCGTACCACTGCTGCACGCTCATCGGACCGAAAGCCGGATGGGGGAATCCATGCGTGTGCAGGACGCCAGCGTTTCGGGCCGATGCGATGGCTGTTTCAAGGCGATCCCGTGAAGAAGAAAGCAGGCTCTTGGCCTCCTGAACTGTCGTAACGGCGCCCTTCGGACGGCTGGTTTCCGGCGCGTTGATCTTATGGCTCCGGTCCAGAAGCCGCGCCTCGAACGACTCAGTTGCCTGCGCGTTTTCCATGGGCGGATATTTCACGACGCCCATGATGGCCTCGGCGACGCGCATCTCCACCAGATGCAGATGTTCCAACACATGCAGAATGGACCAGCCATCCGCATTCGGCCTGCGTAACTGGACTTCATTGAGGCCCTCCACAGAATTCCACAATCTTTCCCGCGCCTCTGCGTGACGGCCCATGATCGTTTCTCCTTTCCATATGCGCAAGAATGTGCACAAGACAATTGGACCAATCGAACGGAACAAGGCAACCCGCATGAAACGAGGCAGTCTGAACTAGACAAGGCGGCGTGGACCGTCCAATATACCCCATTCCATTATACGCGCACGGTTCGCTCGTCGTATAGACATAGCCGAGATTCCAGATCTCAGATCCCATCCCACTTTCGGCATACTTCTTCGCAGCGCACGCACCTGTTCGCATTGTGCATGGAATAGATGGAAAGCATCGAGTCCCTCGCGAGTGTGAAGGACCTTCACGCTTTTGTCATATGGGGCTTTCCCTTGGACGGTGGACCGTTTCATTGACATAGTAAGGATTCGGAACCACGGCAGCCCAACTGATGACGGTCGCCGTCTCTGTCAGCTTTTCGGCTCGGGGCAGACGGTCGTCTGATGTATTGTTTTACCAAATAAGGGTAACGTCGAACAGGCGCAAGAGGGAATCCTTTGAAACGAGGGGAAGCCCTTCAATCAGCGACTGGGCCGCCAGCATTCGGTCGAACGGGTCTCGGTGCTCTGCGTCAAAGGAGCCTGCCCTAATGGCGTGTTCGGAGTTCATGGCCAGTTCGACCGCCCGCAGAACACGTAAGTGTCGATGGTAGCCGTCGATCACCGAGCGTGCTTCTGGAAGCCGGCCCAATTGATATTTGATCGCGATTTCCCAGGCTGAAGCACTGGACACGACCACGGTGTTTTGAGGATCCTCAATGACCTCTACAGCGGCTGGCGACAGTTTCCCGGGTTCGACCAACGCCCACAGGAGCGCATGGGTGTCCAACAACACACTTATTGCCACCGATCCAGTTCCTCCGGGGAAAGGGGATCAAAAAACGCTTCGGAAATCTTTCCGGGAACAAAGCCCAAAGGACGCTTGTCGGCCTGCTCCATGGGCACCAGTTTCGCATAGGGTCGGCCATCTTTTGCCAAAATAATCTCTTCTCCCTCGCGCACCTGATCGAGGATTTTTGAGAGATGCGTTTTGGCTTCGTGAACATTAATGATGCGTGCCATGCAAACGCCTCCGTGAACTAAGTCTTATTAGCTTAGTTTACCCGTTGCTTGTCGTTATGGCAATCATTATACGGATCTTTTCGGCGGTGGCGCTGGCTGTCTGATTTGCGTATTCCGAACCAAGACGGCCACCCGTTCCGGTTAATACCGACCACGCATTAAAAATCTTCCATTGCTATACTGAGAAATGGGTTCGCCAGCCCATTCTCAAGCAAGGGAGGACGACGATACCCATGGGTGCAGGCGGCCTGTCGCACATCCGCTGGGATTTCAGTTATCATATCATGTTCATCCCGAAATTTCGCCGGAAGACCTTCTTCAAAGAGGTCCGGAGGGAAGTCTGGTGTTACCCGATATAGGGATCGGAACAAACCCCTATGCGGTGAAACGGATGCCAACATCGATTGACGCGGCGAAAGAGAAATGACACGATGAGGGCGATATCATCCGGCTGCTGGCTCGGACATGACTTGGCTTTTTCTGGAACGCGAGTTGCTCAGGGAGGTTGAATGGGAATGGACTGGGCCGTCGACCTGCCGGAGCGCATTCGTTCCCATGTGTCCGATTATGCGGCGGAGGAGATTCAGATCGGGGAATCTGGCGCGAAGGTGCTTCGCTTGACACGCGCGGAAAAACCCAATCTATATTTGAAAATCGAATGCGGCGGATCCGGGATCGCGGAAGCCGAAAATCGCGTCATGCAGTGGTTGCAGGGGAAAATTCGAGTGCCTGAGGTTCTTCAATATGTTCGGTCAGGCGGGGCGCAGTACCTGCTGATGACCGAGGTGGAGGGCCTGCCGTCATATGATCCTCGCTTGCGCAAGGATATTTCCCGGTTGATCGCGGCTTTGGCCCGTGGATTGAGAGAGTTTCATCAAGTGAACGCGCAGGGGTGTCCATTTCATGTGGACATCAATCGGCTTCTCCAGCAAGCCGAAAAGCGCGTGGCAGTTGGACTCATCGATGTGGATGGCTTGACGCGGAACGAGCCAGGGCGCACTCCGAACGGGTTATTGCAAGAATTGCAGCAACTCATTCCGCCCCAGGGCGAGACTGTGGTGACGCATGGGGACTTCTGTCTGCCCAACCTCTTGATGAAAGAGGGCGCCGTGAGCGGATTTATCGATCTCGGCGATGTGGCCATCGCCGATCCATACGTGGATCTTGTGGCGATGAAATTCAGTCTGCGTCTGAACCGTTTTGACGGCGACTGGTTTGCCGAATTTGTGCGCGACTATGGGATTTCCGAGTTGGACGAGGATCGACTGCGCTTTTATGAACTGCTGCGGATTTTGGCGTGACGCTGGGCGGGAGGCGGCCTTGCGAGATCGAGCACGGGACTTGACTGACGCATCGCGACCGCCAACAAACTCTTCGTTCTCGAGAAAAGTAGAGATGCCAGCATTGTTGGAATATAATTGCTCGTACGTGACAAATCGATTTTCCTTTAGCCACATGGACAACAAAGGAGTGTGAACAGTGGATGACGCTTGAGACAAAACGTCTGATATTGCGTACGCTTGACATGCGCGACGCGAAGACGGTGCAAGAGCTCGCAGAGGATTTTGACATTGCCAAAAACCACGCTGCATGTGCCGCACCCGTATCCCGACGGTGCGGCGGAGACGTGGATCGAGAGGGTTCAAACGAGCGCCGCGGATGGGAGAGGATACACCCTTGCCATCATAAGAAGATCGGACGACGTCTTCATGGGAGCGATCAGTCTCGGGATCGCCGAAGCACATCGACGGGCAGAATTGGGCTACTGGATTGGCAAGCCGTATTGGGGGCAGGGATATACAACCGAGGCTGCCCGTCGGGTGATTGAGTTTGGATTGTATGAGTTGAACCTGCATCGCATATTTGCCTTTGCCATGACAAAAAATCCTGCATCATCCCGGGTCATGCAGAAGATCGGAATGTCGTATGAGGGAACGCTTGCGCACCATGCGCTCAAATGGGGAGAGTATGAAGATCTGGTTGTTTATGGCGTGATGAAGTCGGACGGGGATGGGAAATGACCGGATCTGGGCGGGTAAATATTTCACGGCGGGTTACAAACAAAAAGTCGGAGATTGCCTTGAGGGATGTCATGGAATTCTAATTTTCCTGTGACAGGTTGACGCAGTGAGGGTTCATGAATCTCTACCTGAACAATACTGTTCCCGCATACTGGTCGAGGCAAGCCAAAGTCTCCCTATGGTGTTCGGGTAGTGTCACGTCATCGTGAGGCAGATTGTCCAAATCAAAAAAGCCAGCGTCAATCGTTTCTTCAGTCTTGCGCAAAAGTGCGCCACACCACTGATCGATACGAAACACGAAGGAAAGTGTCTGATACTCATCTCCATACGCCGTCACTCCTGAATAACAGGGGTTGGAGAAGACGGCGATAAGGGTTTGGGAGAGGACTTCAAGCCCTGTCTCTTCCCGCACTTCGCGCCTGAGCGTATCCTCGATCGACTCGTCCAATTCCTGACTCCCTGCAGGCAGCGACCATCTCCTGTGGTCCTTCACGAAGAGAACTTGGCCGGTTTCGTTTCGGATAATGGCTCGAATACTTGGGCAGATCAGTTTCCGATGTCCGACTATTTTCCTGAGTTGCCCCTCGTAGGAATCGTGCCATGAGATGGTCATTTCAAAACTCGTCTCCTCCCTGTCATGGTCAGTTAATCGCGGGAAATAACGTTGATTGCCCAATATGAAAGCTGTAGACTGGCCAATGAGGTTGCGTAAGAATGAAGACGGTTATGGCGAACAGGTAGAAAGGGCCATAACCGGTAGACAGGAGACTGCACGCAATGAAAACTCTATTCCAATACAACTGGCAGGTTCGCGATGACTGGTTCTCGTGGTGTGAAGCCGTTGCCGAAGACGAATTGCTCAAAACGCGAACCGGCGGTATGGGTGGTATCCTGAAGACGCTGTTTCACATCGCAGATGTGGAGTACAGTTGGATCTGTGCATTTCAGGGGAATCCGGATTTTGCTGAACCCTTCGAGTCCTATAGCAGTCTACGCAATGTTCAAGACCTGTCCAGAAAGTTTCACCCAGAAGTGGAATGGTTTATCATGTCTTGGTCATCTGAGATGGAAGTTCGTGAACTCACGGTTCCGCGTCGTTCAACCGGCGAATGGTATACTTATAAGTTTGGGGAAGTCTTGCGTCACGTCATCGCTCACGAGATTCATCACATCGGGCAGTTGTCCATTTGGGCGCGCGAAATCGGACGGGAACCCGTTTCTGCAAATCTGATCCGGAGGGGCCTGTTTGGCTAAAGGGGAATTTGAACAAGGGTCTGCAGCTGATGTACTGGGAGAAAAGAAGATCTTTCAAAATTACTAAGGAGGAAGATGGCGGGATGAACGGGGTCATCCTCTGGGACTTCGACGGAACGCTCGGCTGGCGGGATGGGGGTTGGAGTGGAACGCTTCATGAGGTACTTCTGGCGCACGATCCGCTCTCCGTAGTGACAGTCGAGGACATCCGTCCCCACCTGCAACAGGGTTTTCCGTGGATGGAACCGGAGAAACCGCATGCGCATCTGAACACCGCAGACGCTTGGTGGTCGTCGCTGGAACCCGTGTTTGCACAGGCTTACGAGCGCAACGGGATCCCGAGTTCGGATGCTCAGATACTGGCCTCGCGAGTGCGATCCCAGTATCTGAGCCAAGAGGGCTGGCATCTTTTTGATGACGTAGTTCCCGTGTTGAAGGATCTGCACGACGATGGCTGGCGGCATATTATCTTGTCCAACCACGTGCCTGAGCTTCGACCCATGGTCAGCAGTCTGGGGCTGGACAGGTGGGTGGCGGGCGTGGCGTCCTCTGCAGAAGTGGGATATGAAAAACCGCATGCACAGGCGTATCGACATGCGCTCGCTCTTGCGGGACACCCCAAACGCGTCTGGATGGTTGGCGACAACTGCGAGGCGGATGTGTTGGGCGCGGAAAGAAACGGCATCAAGGCCGTCCTAGTTCGCAGGCGGGACCCGCGCGCCGCGCGTTTTGCTTCCGGTCTGACGGAGGCGAGATCAATCATCCATCGCGATGCAGACGACTTGTTATAACACAGCCGGTTGCTTCGGTGTCAGGAAGGTGGATGTTGGGGCAAGGGCCGCCACGGACACCCCGGATTCCGCTGCAACCGTCGGTCATTGCCTGGGGTGTCCTGTGTTGACCGGGAGACGGCATTGGAGCTCGGGCACAGGACTCGATTGACGCGGTGCGGATCAAGCAGAGGGGACGGAGCATAAACTCTTGCCTAGCCGTGAGACCATTCGCGAAGGGGGGAGTGTTGGATGTGCGCGTTTTGTTCAACGAGAATGGACTCTCCGTTCGTCACATGACAGCTGACGATTATCCGCAGATGGCCGCATGGCTCAGCGATCCCCGGGTTCTCGAATTCTACGAAGGGCGGGACAGGCCGCATGACCTGCCGCGAGTTCAGCAGGTATTCGGGCGAAAATTGGACGGGGCCGTCACCGCGTGCATTGTCTTCGCTGGAGAACAGGACATCGGATACATCCAGTTCTATCCGCTCGCGCACGATGAGAAGTTGGCGTATGGATTCGATGTCGCCCAGATTGTCTATGGATTGGATCAGTTTATCGGTGAACCAGAATTGTGGAATCGAGGGATTGGCACTACCCTCATGCAGGCCATGATGCGATATCTGAGTCGAAAGTTCCGGGTCAGTTTTGTTGTGATGGATCCCCAGGCGTGGAACACACGCGCGATTCGCTGCTATGAGAAGGCGGGGTTTCGTAAGGCCAGACGATTGCCGAAGCACGAGCGGCATGAAGGTGAACTGCGCGATTGCTGGCTCATGGTCTGGACGCCGGAGGAAGTCGAGTCGAATCCTGCCCGCTCGGGCTCGTGGAGAACCGAGTCGAATCTGACGGGATCGGGATCGGGTTTACTGGGGAGGCTGGTGAAACTTGACCCGCGCCAAATGGGAGGATCCGCCCTGGATATTTTGAGCAGCGCGGTCTTTCAACCCACGGAGGAGCGAATGAGTCACATCCTTGACGCGGTGTACGGGTCGGACAGCACAACGCTGTATGGACTCGCGATTGGACCGGATCTTGTGGCTGTGGCTGGCATTCGGCGCACCTCCGAAACGGCGGCGGAGTTGCTGCACATTGCGGTGAAGGCGTCCGAGCGACGCAAGGGGAACGGATCCCAACTCGTGAAACGCGTCATACAGGCGGAAAATTTGGAGGAATTGGTCGCAGAAACGGATCGGGATGCGGTGAACTTCTACCGCCGCTGCGGATTTACCGCATGGTCGCTTGGAGAGAAATATCCTGGCGTGGAGCGCTTTGCGTGTCGATGGCAGGCGCCAGTCAACCTGCCGTAGATCCTGCCGTAAATGAGTGAGGAGTGTGGGGATGGTCGATGTCCGCTTCTTCATGCTGCAGTCGTCGATTCAGTGGTGCAGGAAGAGTGGCATTGGACACGAAAGATGTGCATTGGAATGGGAAATGTCCGAAGAGGGTGCATCGGAGGAAGGGTGAATCGAATGAAGACGTACGATGACGTATACCAAAGGGAAGAGTTCTACTGGGGAACGGAGCCAAACCGGCTTTGTCAAACGGTCGTCGACCACATGGACAGAACGGGCGGTGCGCCCATGTCAGTGATCGATTTGGGGTGCG
>JAJZCB010000091.1 GCA_021846285.1 Bacillota bacterium | reverse complement strand
GTCGACAGAATCGGAGGCGTGGTTGGCCGGGAACGCTTGCGCACCGCCTTTACAAATTCCCGATTCCCTCTTGAGTTTTCCCTACTAAACTCTTTACCCAACGCGGACCCCTCCAACATCGGCTCACAATCTCTTCTCGGGATAATCGATGGTGACAGCAATTCTGAGGGGGCAATGGGATGGACGTAGTCAATTTTCACAGCGTGACCAAGCAGTACGGTGCACAGTCGGCTCTGCGCGGCGTCAGTTTCGACGTCAACCAGGGTGAATTTCTCGTGATTGTCGGACCGTCCGGGTGCGGGAAATCCACCGTACTCCGCATCATCGCAGGACTCGAACACCCAACGGCGGGAATCGTCCAATTTGGCGGACGGGATGCGACCGCTTTGTCACCTGGGGATCGAAACGTCGGAATGGTATTTCAAAACTATGCCCTGTACCCGCACCTTACGGTGTCTGAAAACCTCGCGTTTGGTCTGAGCGCCGCCAGAACCCCAAAATCCATGATTCGGGAGCGCGTCAGGGAAGTGGCCAAGCTGCTCGAATTGGACAGCATGCTTGCGAAAAAACCAGGCCAGTTGTCGGGCGGACAGAAGCAGCGTGTCGCGCTCGGGCGCGCCCTCGTACGAAAGCCGGTTATCTTTCTAATGGATGAACCACTGTCCAATCTTGACGCCGTGCTCCGGGAAAAAATGCGTATGGATCTTCGGCGCCTGCACGAACAGACCGGAGTGGCGACTGTGTACGTGACCCATGACCAGGTGGAAGCCATGACGATGGCCGATCGAATTCTGGTCATGCAGCAGGGGGAAATCCATCAGATTGGCACGCCGGACGAGGTTTATCACGAGCCTGAGACTCTGTTTGTGGCGCGTTTTTTCGGGTCGCCTCCGATGAATGCGATCCATGTGCGCGTCCGCCATCGAGAAGGCGGATGGGCGGTCGTATCGCCTCACCATGGTGAGAGGGCGACCATTACCCATCCGGGAGCATACGCAACGGAATGGGAACGCCTGGCTGGAGAGTCGGGATACTGGCTCGGCTTTCGACCGGAGTTTGTCCATACGGGTCGAGGCGAAGGTGTGCAGTTTTCCGTGAAAGTGACCGATGTGGAGACGCTTGGACCGCGCAGCCATGTGCATGCAGAGTGGGGCGCCGATTCCCTGGTGTATGTGCTGGAGCACGGTCAGCCGGCGCCGGAACGCGGCGCATCCGTCTGGCTTACGGCGCCGTTTTCCTGTCTTCACTGGTTTGACGAACAAAACCGCCGCCTGCGACTGCAGAACAGAATCGGACATGTGCATGCCGTACAGGAAGCGGCTGGGATGACCAACAGATAGGAGGCAGGAGATGACCATCGCCATCGAACCAATCGAACGTCCGCGCAGCGTTCTTCGCCATCGCCTCGAACCGATTCTGGGGTTTGGACTGCTGTTGCCGAGCTTGCTGGTATTTCTGGTCTTTTACTATGCTCCGGCGGCCTTTCTGGCGTATATATCGTTTTTTCACTGGAATATCTTCACGTCTCAGAGTCAGTTTATTGGCTTCGGGAATTTCCTGATTCTGTTCCGCCAGCCGCTCTTCTGGCAGGCCCTGTTCACCAGCCTGTATTTTGCCGCGGTTATGGTTCCCGCGGCGACGCTGCTCTCGCTCGGACTTGCGCTGCTCCTGCGTGAGGGCATTCGGTCCCGGCGCGGCGGCGTGCTGCGCTCCATGGTGTTTTTGCCTCACGTGACGCCCGTCGTTGCGACCTCCATCATTTGGATCTGGCTCTTTGATCCGCAATTTGGACTGTTGAACTCTGTGCTCGGTTTCTTCCATCTTCCACAGCCCGGATGGCTCGCCAGTACACACTGGGCCATGCCAGCCGTCATCATTTACAGTCTATGGCACTCGCTCGGCCTGTACACCGTGCTCTTTTTGGGTGCGCTGGCCACGCTGCCGCGGTCTGTGCTGGAGGCCGCCCAAGTGGACGGGGCGAGGCGTTGGTACCTGTTTCGTCGCGTGATCCTGCCACTGGTCAGCCCCGTCACGTTTTTTGTCGTCGTTCTCGCCACGATTAACACATTGCAGTCATTTTCCCAAATCTACACGCTGACGGGCGGTCCTCACGGCGGGGCGGGCGGACCTGCGTTCGCCACGACGACAGACTCTGTGCTGGTTTACCAAACGGCGTTTTTGTATCAGCACTTCTCGCTGGCGTCGGCGATGAGCCTTATGCTGTTCGCGTTGATCCTGGGGCTCGCGCTCATTCAGAAATGGGTGGCCGACCGGTTTGTCTTTTATCGCTGAGGAGGAACGTGGATGGCAAAGTGGGGAATTGTTGCTACGCGCATATTGGTTGCCGTGCTGTTTGTTGCGCCAGTGTACTGGATCCTTGTGATTGCGACGGGAGTTCGCGGGGCGGCGTACAGTCTGCCGCCGGTGTTTGCGCCCGCCTTTCATTTTCACGCGCTGTGGACGGTGCTGACTCATACGCACTGGCTTCGTTACCTGGCCAACAGTGTGCTGATCACGTCGGTCACGATTGTCTGTGTGCTCATCAGCAGCGCCCTGGCGGGATATGCGCTCGCCGAAGTGAGGCTGCCGGGAAAACAGCTGTTCTTTTACTTCATCCTGGGTGTCATGATGCTGCCGGCTCAGGCGCTTCTGGTTCCGCAGTATGTGGTCATGTTTCACCTGCATCTGCTCAATACGTACTCCGGACTGATTGTTCCGTTTGTCGCCAACACGTCAGGGATCTTTCTGTTTCGGCAGTATTTTATGAAGCTCCCATCGAGCTACCGCGAGATTGCCCGCATTGAAAACGTAGGCACCTGGACCTACATTCGCCGGGTCGCGGTTCCGCTCGCGCGGCCCGCTGTCGCCACGGTGACGCTGCTGACGTTCATCTCGTCCTGGAACCAGTTTCAGTGGCCGCTCATCATGACCAGTACGACAGCGATTGATCCGATCGAATTGGCGCTGACCCACTACATGCAGACGTACCAGGCCAACTGGAGGGAACTCACGTCGGCGGCGCTTTTGGCCATTCTGCCTATCGTGATCGTGTTTTTGTTCACGCAAAAGCACATCGTCGCAGCAGTTGCCGGCGGCGACCAGGGATCCAAAGACTGACGCCATTCATCTGCAAGGGAGTGATGCACGCCACATCTGTCCTGGCAAGGCTGACCCGGTTTCATAAGGTAGGTATAGCGCAAGGTCAATCATCCAATACGGAGGGGGAATAGGTATGAAACGCAGATTTCTTGGTCCAATGGTCGCTGGCTTGTCGGGAGTTCTGATGGCGAGTGTCGCGTTGACGGGAGCCGCGTCGGCGGCTTCGGCGCAGGTGCAGCAGATCTCGTTGTGGGAATCCCACAATGGCGGGCCTGTCGAGAATTCGGAGGTCTATCTTGTCAATTGGTTTAACCGCACGCATCCCGGCATCCATATCACGATCGACAATACGAAGGCGAGCACGAAGGCGCTCGCCGCGCTTGCGGCCGGAAACCCGCCGATGCTCGCGGAGATCAGCCATTACGACGGATCATTCCTGAACGCGCACGCCCTCCTTTCGCTGAATCCGTATCTATTGGCAAAAAACGGCTTAGGACAAAATGCGTTCTATCCGAGTGTGTGGTCCAACGGCGAAGTGGGCGGTCAGCATTATCGTCTCATGGCCGACGTGAAAGTATCGCAACTGACGTATAACATGAAGATGTTCTCCGAAGCGGGAATTAAGGCTCCGCCAACGACGTGGACGCAACTGGCGGCGGATCTGGCGATTTTAAAGCGCAAGTTTCCATCGGTGATTCCGATGGCGTACAAGGATTCGTCGGCGCATATCCTGCCGCCGTTTCTCGCGAATGGCGGTCAGCTTTTCGCGCCTGGTTCAAATGGGAAAAAGGCGGATTTTCTTAGTCCGGCAGCCACTGCCACGTTTAACTACTTCCGCACCCTGTACACGAAACATGAAATGATTTTTGCGCACGGATCAAATATTCGCGCAGACTTTGGCAGCGGAAAGATCGCTGTTGCCGACGGCACATCGGCAGGCTATCAGAAGATTCTGGACGCCGTTCATGGCCGGTTTCCTGTCGGAGTGTTTGCCTATCCCGCAGGAACCTCGGGGCATAGCGCCAATCTGGCGCAGGGCCTGGGTTTCGTGCTGATGATCGATCATACGAAAGCACAGGATCAGGCAGCGGCGACGTTCATCAAGTGGTGGTTCGGTTCGGCGCCGCAGGTTTATTGGGCTGAACATTCCGGATTCCCGCCAGAGACCAAGGCGTCGGCTGCGCAGATGCCAAAAACCTTCCTGGCGACGCACCCGGGAACGCGTGTGTCCATGGCCACACTGGCGTCAAAGTATACGATTCCGCGCCCGGTTCAGGGTGGCTACAAGGAAGTGCAGGCGGTTCTGGACGCCCTGTTTTACAAAGCGGTCACTGGTCAGTTGAGCGTCCACGCGGCGTTGCAACAGCTGCAACAGCAGGCGAACGCTTATTTGAGCGGCCAAACGGAACTGTAACAGGGAATCACAAACTGAAACCACTGATGCGAACTGAAAACAAGGCAGGGGAAACGTTCATTCCTTCCCCTGCCTTGGCGATTGACGACAGAGGGTACGATTGAGCATGGGAGAGTCAGAAGTTGGAGGCTGATATCATGAGCATGGCGCAGCAGGACAGTATGCTCGGCAAAACGCTGGTCGAAAGCTGGCGCCGAGAAACGGAAGCGGCCTCTTTGTATGGACGCGCCGCCGCCCTGGAGAAGGATCCTTCCCGTCGGTTGCTTCTCGAGCGCCTTGCAGCTATTGAGAAGACCCACGCGGACATATGGGCAAACAAATTGCATGAAATCGGCGGCAGAACGCCCCTCTCAGCCTACAGCGAGGATTCAGGCGCCGCGTATTCGAGCGAGGCGTTGTTACAGCGGCTCGACGAGCTGGAACAGAGCAATGCGGCCTGGTACGAGTTCCTGCGGCGCGTGTTTGACGACCGCGAAATGATTCGCATTATTGATCGCATCGATGAGGAAGAGTCACATCACGACAGCACCGTTCGTACGCTGCTTGCCGCGCCTGTGCAGCACATCGGCGAGTCATTGAGTCGACTGTGGGGAGCGGAAACATTTCACAAACGAGAAGCCGCCGGTTGGCTGGGAGACGCCATTTACGGCGTCAACGACGGCTTGGGAGCGATCTTCGGCATCATCGCCGGTGTGGCCGGTTATACAGCCAACAGCCACACCATCCTGGTCAGCGGCTTTTTTGGCGCTGTCGCGAGCACACTGTCGATGGGCGTTGGCGCCTGGCTGTCCACCCGTTCCAAAAACGAATTGGCGCACAGCGAGCAGGAACACGAACGTCGCGAGATTATGGATAATCCCGATGAGGAGAAAGAAGAGTTGCGGCTTCTGTATCAGTTGAAGGGATTTACGGAAAATGAAGCCATAGAGATCTCTGAACGTCTCTCCCGCGATCCGGAGCAATTGTTGAAAGCGATGAATCAGGAGGAACTGGGAATCTCGGATGACGCTGGCGGGAACCCCTGGACATCCGCCGGCATCGGCGCATTGTCGACTTTTGTCGGAGGGATATTGCCGCTGATTCCATTTTTCTTTCTCAGCGGTCTGCAGGCCATCTTCGTGGCGGCGCTGGTCAGCATTCTCGCTCATTTTGCCGTTGGCGCCGCCAAGAGCGTCGTCACCGTGCGGCGCTGGTGGGCGAGCGGCCTGGAAATGACCGTGGCCGGCATCCTCGTCGGCGTAGTGTCATACGGCGTGGGGCTTCTGGGCACCATGCTGATTCATGCGTAGGCTTCGCAGGCGGGATGAGGCAGTTCCTTCTCGGGAACTGCCTCTTCGGTGATTGGGCCCGTGGCAGCTGGCGAATTCGCCGCGAACGTCCATACGAATGGGCTGATCCCTATAGGAGACTTGAATGAAGAGGCTGGTTTGTTGATTTCTGTATTTGATAGCAGGAATGTTGATATAATGGTGGTTGATTCGAATACGAAGTACATCGAGCCCACAGAACGCAGTGCATGTATGATGTGGAGGTGTCAGAGTGGACATCAAGGCGGTGAATGTCAGCAAGACTATCGGGAACGAAGTCGTGCTGAGAAATGTCTCCTTTAACGTGAATAGGGGCGATGTGTTTGCGTTGGTTGGGCCGAATGGCGCGGGCAAAACGACAATCATACGAATTATTTTGAATCTGTACAACTGTACCAGCGGTGAGGTGTTTGTTGATGGTATTAGCGTGAACGACCGTAAGTACGATAGGGTAAGAAACAGAATAGGGTTTGTATTGGACAATATTGGTTTGTTTAAGGACCTGAATGCCTGGGAAAATATAGAGTTTTTTGATAGGATATATAATCCGGATGCTTCTTGGCACGACCGAAATTCAAGAATCACGAAGCTGCTAAAAACAGTAGATTTATACTCCAAAAAGAACGATGCTATAGCCTTTTTTTCAAGAGGAATGAAGCAGAGACTGGCTCTCGCCAGGGCCTTGATCAATGACCCGGAGTTGTTGATATTGGATGAGCCATCCAGAGGTCTTGATGTGGAAGGTCGGTTGATGTTAAAGGATTTTGTTTCGGACATGAAAAAGAAGGACTGTACGGTGTTTGTCAACTCACATGATTTGACTGGATTGCAAGTGATGTGTACCAAACTGGCGTTTATTGACCACGGTGTGATTTTGGACAGTGGAAGCTATGCTGAACTGAGAGAACGGTTTGGCGGAAATACATATTCGGTGAAAATCAAGAAACCAGGGAAATGGATGGACGATCTGAAGACCTGTTCCTTTGTTATAGGGCACTCAGTAAATGAAACGGAAGTCGTCGTTAGTCTGAAGAAGGATTATAGCGATTTTCCTGAGTGGTTAAGGCAAAATGATGCTTCAATAAGTGAATTAACCAAAATAGACGGAGATCTGGAGGATATTTACAAGAAGGTAATTGCAGGGGGGAGAAATGAAGAGGGGGCGTAACAGCATGAGTGTTGGATTTCTTAACAATCCTATTGCTTGGAGAGAGTTCATAAGAATGAGGAGACAGTGGAGCCGGATTGTTGGGTCTGTATTTCAAATAATAACAGTAAGCTGCATATCTGTATTTGCTGGATACGTAAGCACTGATGTGTATTCACTGTTCATTTTCCCACCCTTATTATTTACCTTTTACTCAGCGAATGACATATTCTTCAATGACCTAGGGAATAGCATTGAGACACTCCTGTCAACCCCCTTAAACCCATACGACATTATCCGGAAGAAAAGCAGCGTGATAGTGATTAGATCTTACGTTTTTTCGTTATTGGCTGGCGTGATCACGCTCTGTCTGGGCGCATCTCTCAAGAGGAGATTCATTTTCGAACCCGATGCGTGGGCGATAGGCATTGTTTTAGCCTTGATTTTCTGGCAACCAACTGTGTGCAGATGTCTTGGAACGGTGGCTTGGTCGAAGGGTAGGAAATCAAGATATTGGCTCGTTCTGTTGGAGTTCATCGGAGTCTTGAGCCTACATGCCCTTGAGAAGAGGCAAGAGGAGATCCTTGTCCTCGTAATATTGGCAACATCCTATTTCCCTCTAAATGTTTTGGCTTCCGGTAAGATACTGGTGATAAACAAGGAGCGGCTGGTCGAAAGGAGCATAAAATTATGAAATCTCTGCTATGGAAAAGATTGAATGAGATTAAGAAACAGAAAGGCAAACTGATTATATTATTGGCTTTCCCAGTCGTATATTTAGTGGTGCTCCATGTGTTGAAGATTAAAGCGGACGCCATTATTGCGTTTTTCGGCCTGAGCGTAACGTTAGTCAGTACGATTGCGCATTTTTCCGTTGAAGAACTTGTGGCAAGCGAAGTCCTTCTTGCAACGAACATTTCAATAAGAAAAGTATGGTTTGCGAATGCCTTGTTCATTTCTGTAGTCGGATATATCTATTCAACCATACTGATTGTCATATTCGTCATATCGTACAGATTGATATCGAATAGCCCGATAGCATTTGGTGGCGCCGCAGTTGTTGTCCATTTATTTAGTATTTTTATAAGTATTGCGTTTATCGGCGCTTCCACGGTTCACTTTGCAGACTACTCGAAGTCCAAGCAGTTAGTGGCATCTTTTTTTTCGATAGTCTCCATATCAAGTCCTTTCTTGGTAATTGCATTTGGAAATCGAGTTCAATACAATTTGTATCTGGTCTCAGGGGCAAGTCTCTTGGCGGCCGCTTTGTTTATGATGTCCTATGGCATCGTGTCCAGGGCTGATAAGGAGAAACTAATGATCAATACGCAGATGATAGTAAGGGCGTATGAGGGCAAAATGGTTGAGGAATAGGGGCATGGCGCTGCTCGGTGCATTGGCCGGGCAGCAGCCTCTACTGCGCAGGAAATGGATTGCTCACCGCTTCTCTAAGCCGACGGCTGGTGTCCGTCACGTCGGAGCCACCGCGAAATAATCCGCCGCCAATGAGAAAGATGACGTCGGGGCCATACATGACGCGCATTTCATCAATACGCTCCAGCGTCATGCCGCCGCCCGGCGCCGGAAAGATACTGGCGATGTGACCCATATCAGCGACCGTACCGTTGACAATGTCCCGGCACGCTTCCCGGCTGAAGGAGAAACGACCTCCATAGTTTGGGAACACAGTGGCGTCTGCGCCGGCGAGCCGCATGAATTGACCGAGCAGAGCGAAGTGTGAGACGCCGTTGTCTGGGTGGGTCAAAAATCCCCCCAGATAGGAAGGATGACTCATGATGGGCAGTCCGAAAGAGGAGTCGGCGGCGAGTTCCCGCATGATAGAGAATCCGGTCAGTCCCGGCGCAATCAGGACTCCACCCGCTCCCGCCCGCTTTGCTTCGTATGCGCGTTCAACCACGCGATCACAAGACGATGTGATGTTGGGCAGGTAAACGCTATGGCCGCCCGTTTGGGCGTTTGCATCGCAAACCGCCGCCGCGCATCTTTTCACCCGCTCGCGCCAGGGCGCAAAGGACTGATCTGCAAGTCCATGATCGTCCTTGATGAGATCGATGCCACCCAAGGCAAACGCGTACGCCAGTTGGGCCAACGCATCCGCTGACAGCCCCATGGGCTTGAGCGCTGTGCTCAACAAGGGGCGCTCAGGTTCCTGCAATAATCGTCGGAGCCTCAATCGGCCGAACCTGGGGCCCCCATACAATCTCAAGAGATCCGGTGATAATTGCAGGCGTTCCAGTCGAATGCCTTCCATTAAACTTATGTTTCCAAACACCACGTTGAAGAGTTGAGTCAATTCCTTGCCCGCCGTTTCCGTGGCAAACGAGATGCGTGCAGTCCAACGATCAGGGCCCGCCGGAGAAAATTCCTCGACTCTGCCCAATATATGCTCAGCGATATCGCCTTCTGGCAACAGATCCTCCGGGAATTCGACAGTCTGTTCGACGCAGATGCTGTTTGCCGTCGCGCGCGCCTGCTTCTCCTCGCCGCAAAGGGTGTATGTGGCGACAAAGCGTTCCCCGGATAGAGGGATGTGAACAGGATCAAAGTGCATTATAGAGCCTCCGCCTTTGCTTCACTGTGGATCGGGTTCACTCGGACGCTCGCCAGTTCCTCGTCGCCAACACCAAGTTCCGTTCCCACAAGAGATTCTACGTTTCTCACCAGCGCCAGTGCGTCCAGGCCGTACTCCCGCATCAGATAATGCTGGCTTGCCCCGTGTGCGAACTGATCGGGAAGTCCGATGCGCACGAGTTTACGGCCGACGCCGGCTTCCGCCATCATCTCGGCTACAGCCGTTCCCAAGCCACCGAGCACCGTATGGTTTTCCATCGTAATCACCCCATATTTGGTTTGGGCAATGGATTCCAAAATGGTCGGATCGGCAAATGGCTTTAGCGTCGACACGTGGATATGTTCGATCGACACGCCCCGTTCGCGCAGCGCGGCTGTGGCCCGCATCGCTTCCTCTGTGCAGACGCCGGAACTGACAAGGGCAATATCCGATCCTTTACAAACACGGCGCGCCACTCCGAGCTTCATCCGCTCATTTCTGGGGAACAGCCGCGGAATCTCGCCTCGCAGCATCCGGACATAAACGGGGCCTGGAACATCATGGGCCACGTCAAGGACAGATTCAACGTCCGTAGCGTCGCCGCATTCCAGCACCGTCATGTTGGGCAGAGACCGCATCACGGCAATATCCTCAATCGCCTGGTGCGTCGCGCCGCCCGGCGTCATGATGCCAGGCAGAAATCCGAACATGCGCACCGGAAGATTGGGATAGGCGATGGACATCGCGATCTGGTCTAAAGCCCTGCGATACATAAATACAGCAAATGTATGAACAAATGGGTAAAATCCCTCTCTCGCGAGTCCTCCCGCCATGCTCATCATGCTCTGTTCCGTCATGCCCATGGAAAAGAAACGATCCGGATAGATTTCCCGGAACTGATCGATCTCCGTGGAACCTGTGAGATCCGCTGACAACACCAGGACTTTCGGCCGATCCTTCGCCCAGGACACGAGATTGTTAGCATGAACGCGGCTGACTGTTTCCACTGATCAACCCTCCTGTTCCATGGTTTGCAGCACGAGTCGATATTCATCGCGTTCTGCCTCACTCTTAAAGCGAACATAGTGCAGTTTCGGCGCCCTGTCCTGCAAGAGTGAAATGCCAGCGCACGGATTCGTGCGGCAAAGCACCACGACGGGGGCGCCTTGTCCGGTGGCGGCCGAGGGTTGCGCCAGATCTTCGACATTATGTCCGTCCACGTCATACACGATTGCGCCAAACGCCCTCAGTTTCGCAGCCAAATCGCCAAGATCAAGGACATCGATCATCTTGCCGTCACATTGCTGACCATTGACATCCACGTAGACCAGGACATTGTCCAGGCGATAGTGGAACAGAATTTCAAATGTCTCCCACGTCTGCCCCTCCTGGAACTCACCGTCTGACATATAGACGACACAGCGCCCTTTCTCGCCCCGGAGTTTTCGAGCCAAAGCGATTCCCGCGGCCTGACTCAGCCCCTGGGCCAATGAACCCGTCGTCGTTTCCATGCCAGGCGAGTGTTCGGCCCCGATCATCTCCACGGTGCTGCCATCTTTGTTGAACTGCAACAGTCCTTCCGAAGACATCCTGCCCACTTCAATCAACGCGGCATAGAGCACCAGTGCGTAGTGCGCGGGAGAGAAGAAGAAGCGATCCAGATCGGCGTGTCGCGGTCCATTGTACAAAGCTCCCGTGGTATAGTCCGCATGCGCATGGCCTGGAACCCCAGCGAAAGCTGCGGGAACTGCAGGCGCCGTGCTCTTCCCGATCTTGAGGACTTTCGTATACAGTACGGCGATGGTCTCAGCGGAGGAACATGCCTGACTTAGATAACCGCCGTTATTGTTAATCGTGTGCTCAAGCACACGTCGACGAATTCCGTAGGCGGCTCTCCTGGCGGCATGCGCCCACTGTTCTTCCGGGATCTGTAGATCCACATGCATGTCGATTCCTCCAAAACGCTAGTTGAACAGTTTCGCCAATCCTTCTTCGTACGGAGGATACACGATCCCCTTCTCCGTGATAAACGCCGTGACGTATTCGGCCGGGGTGATGTCAAACGCCGGGTTGCGCACCGCGACGCCAGGCAACGTAATCAGCGTGTCGCCAATCGTGGTCACTTCAAGGGCCGATCGCTCTTCGATCTCGATCGCGTCGCCGTTGACCATCTGACGATCGAGCGTACTGATTGGCGCCGCCACGTAAAACGGCACACCGTGCGCGCGCGCGGCAAGGGCCAGTTGATATGTTCCGATCTTGTTTGCCACATCGCCACTCCCGTGATCGGTCAAATCCACATACTGTACCTGTCCGGGCAGCAATCGCTGATCCAGCAACCGAAGATGGTCGCCTAACCATTCCACACTGCGAAACGCGATCATGATCCGTTGCCCCCCGTTTCTTGACTTCACCATAACGATGAGTGATATCCAGGCCATCGGCCAGACCGGCGCTTCCCGTCTTCGTTGTCCATATCAGTCGCGCGCGTTTGTTTCAAGTGATATCCATGATATAAGACGGGCCGTGGTTTGTCGATGCTGTATAAGTTGCCTCCTGACGTTTACTGTGTGTTAAACGTATGATATATTAACAATAAACCCGCATGCGGTTGTGTGCGCGGCGATGAGCGGAGGGATGGTGTGAGCGGAAACGACAGCGCGCGTGTGCAGGCACTGGTCGAAGATTTCGGCACGATGATTGAGGCGTCCGGAGGTTCGCGGTCGCTCGGCAAGGTCCTCGGATACTTGTTTTTGGCGGGAGAGCCCCGCTCGCTTGATGACATCGCTCTCGACTTGGTCGTGAGCAAGCCCACGGCCTCGATCGCAGTGAGACAAGGGCTGCAAATCCGACTGTTTCGCAAAGTCGGGATGCCCGGAAGTCGGCGCGATTACTACGAGGTTCAGTCCGACGCATGGACGGGAGCGTTTCGGGCGAGCCTGGCTCAGGGACAGGCTTTTCAGGGTTTATTGGAACGCGCGGCAACGGTGGCCGCCAGTCAAGTGGCCACGGAGAGACTTGCGGAGGCGGTCGCTTTTTATCGATTTATCAATGAAGAGATGATCGCGCTCATGGCGAAGTGGGAGGGCTTATGATCGAACTTGCGGGGCTGACCAAGACGTTCCCGAACGGACGGGGCGTTCACGATATCAGCTTGAAGGTGGCGGAGGGAGAAGCCGTTGGGTTTCTGGGTCCCAATGGCGCCGGCAAAACGACGACGATTCGGCATCTGCTCGGTTTCCTGCGGGCGGATGCCGGGCAGGCGCGCATGTTTGGCAAGGACTGTTTCCTGGAAGCGGCCGCCATCCATCGACAGGTGGGATACCTTCCTGGCGAAATCAGCCTTTTCCCTGGAATGACCGCAGAGGGGTTCCTGCAACTGGCGGCAGGTCTTCGCGGACTGCGCGCAGAGCAGTCTCTGCGTGCGCTCGCGACGCGTTTCGAACTTGATCTGCGTCAGTCGATACAGAAAATGTCGAAAGGCACCAAGCAAAAAGTTGCCATCCTGGCGGCCTTTTTCCATGATCCGGCCGTCTATATTCTCGATGAGCCTTCGTCCGGCCTTGATCCATTGATGCAACACGCGTTTGTGGATCTCGTGCAGGAGGAAAGGGCGCGCGGGAAAACCGTGTTTTTGTCCTCTCACATCTTCTCTGAGATTGATCGCATCTGCGATCGCGCCGCCATTATCAAGGAGGGGCGCCTGCTTCGCGTCGCTGGGATCGCAGAGTTGAAGGCGGGGCGCTCTCATCAGTACCGGGTCGAATATGCGAGCGCCAGCGAAGCGCAGGCTGTCGCAACCGCTCCGGCGCCGGGCATGACCGTGTTGCGCGTGGAGGGATCTGTGTTGATCCTGCGGGTTACGGACGTGAACGCCTTCCTGCGTGCGTTAGGCATGCATGACGTGCGGGCCTTGGCTTCTGAAGAGACGCAGCTTGAAGAGAGCTTTCTCGCCTACTACGGTCAGAAGGAGGGTGCGCGCGCGTGAACATGGCCTGGTTTCGACACATGTTGAGATCGGTTTTGCCCAGCGTGATCCTTTATGGGTTCAGCGCCGCGGCTTACGGGTGGCTTGTGGAATGGATTTATCCCACAGTCGCTCACTCGAAGCAGGTGCAGGCTCTACTCGCGCAGTTGCCGAAAGCGATGGTGAGCATGTTTGGCGTCAGTGGAGGGATGGCGTCGCTGCCGCAGTTTTTTGACAGCGAGTTTTTCAACCTGATATGGCCGCTGCTGCTCGCCGTCTTTTGCATCGGGCTCACCTCACGACTGGTAGCAGGTTTTGTCGAGGATCATTCACTGGGCAATGTGCTCGCTGCGCCCGTTTCGAGACGGGTGTTTGTGGTTACGCAGGCAACTGTGTCAGTGGTCGCATTGCTGAGCGTCATTGTGCTGACTTTCTGTGGTCTGTGGTTGGGAACGTTGTATTTTCATGAGGCATGGAACACAGGGGCGATGAATCGCGTTGCGATAGGAGGAGCGGTCACGTTTTTAGTCGTGAGCGGCTATACATTTCTCCTGTCGGCCTGGTTTGACGAACGCAAACGCGTCCTGGGCGGCGCGAGCGCCGTAACTATACTATTTTACGCGCTGGCGGCAGTTGCTCAAATGAGCCATAAGGAGACCTGGTTATATCGGGTGACTCTTTTTGGCTATTATCGGCCCGAGGTATTGATCGCAGGAAGACAGACGGTGACGGATGCCGGAATGATATTGGCGCTTGTCGCCTGCGGGTTGTTTGGGATGGGTATTTGGCGGTTTTCTACACGGAATCTATCGCTGTAGCGGATCCCGCATATTTCATGAGCGGAGATCTCTTGATTCAGGACCGTCTTCAGGCAGCGGGCGGTCCTTCTTTTTGTGTCATGCAGCGGTGTCGAGCGGACGGCGTAATGTCCTGAGCGATGCTGAGCCGGGAACGTTGCGACTGACCTTGGCAGATGGATCTCAAATGTCTATACTATTTGCAAATAGATATATCATTTAAGGGGCAAGGGAACTCCGCCATGACGACTCCACTATACGAAGCTATCTATCTTTTTATGCTCGAAGAGATTCGCAGCGGTCGCTTGCGCGAAGGCGATCGCGTCATGTCAGAAAAGGAACTCGCAGAGCGCTTTGGCGTGAGTCGCATCACGTCGAAAAGCGCGCTGACTCGACTCGCTCAAACGGGCGTTATCGAGCGAGCCCGAGGCAAGGGATCGTTTGTGTCGAAACCCTTGCCTGACATGAAACACCTCGGTGCGCCGTCAAAGACAGCGTCACCTGCGGCGCGGCTCTCCGTTCTCGCCCCGGCTGCTCCTTTCGGCGGTGCACTCGCCGATTCTTCCGGGCAGTTCGCGCCGACTGACACGGTGCGACCGGAGACTTCGCAGGCGCCCACGAACTCTTTGCACACAGTGGCCGGGCAAAGTGAAACGGCCGCGGTGAACGAATCTGTCTCAGTGAAACGAATGATCGGACTGGTTATACCTGGTTTTGCCGACACGTATGGCACTTCGCTGGTTCAGGCGGTGGAGAGGCGCTGCTCCGAGCTCGGGTTTGATCTGCTGATTAAGAACACCTATGGCAAACAGGATGTGGAGGAGGCTGCAATCACGCGATTTGTGGAGGTCGGGGTCGGTGGAATTATCGTCTTTCCGGTGCATGGAGAACACTATAATGCAAAAATTTTGCGGCTCGTTCTGGACGGCTTTCCACTGGTGCTGGTTGACCGGTATCTGAAGGGGATTCCCGCGTGCGCCGTGTACACAGACAATCAGCGGGCCGCAGAAGATCTGACCGACCATCTCCTCGATCTCGGACACCGCGATATTGCCTTTATCACACCGCCTCCCGAGAACACGTCCTCGATCGTGGAACGGATTCAGGGCTTCACGGCGGCATTCGCCAGAAGGGGGGCGAGTATCCGCGCGGATCGCGTATTTACTGACGTCAAGTCGACGGTGTCTTTGCTCGCGCTGGATCCCGAGGCGAGTCATGTGGTGCGCGACCGCGAGTGTCTGGAGATCTTCGTTCAGGCGCACCCGGAAATCAGCGCATACGTCGCCTGTGAATTCGAAGTTGCGCTCCTTATCCAGTTGGTGTTGAACCGTTTGGGCAGAAAAGTTCCCGATGACTGTTCTGTTGTCTGTTTCGATCACTATTGGGCCGCCTATTCGGATCCGTTCTTCACCCATGTGGAGCAGGATCAACGTTTGATGGGCGAAACCGCAGTGGATCATCTTGTTTCTCAGATTCGGGGAATGGATGTGCCCTTTGACACTTTGATTCCGTATCGTTTGGTGCGGGCATCATCGGCGCAGGTCCACGTTTCCCAGACGCGTCTGGTAAAACCGAGCCGGCCGGCAGTCTCTCATGATTGACGCCCGGTTTGAAATGATATATTGACATGGTCTTTCGGATGTGCTGCGACACATCGCACAATACACTTGCAGGGCAGCGCTGAAGCGCTGGCCTATTTGCGTGTGTTGTGTAATACTGATAGCACATTATTCGGGCGGAGTCGAATCTGAACTCGCTATCGACACAGAGAGAAGGCCTTCAAACATGCGGTTCGACAGGAATCTGACCCCCCATTCGCCTTCTGCAAAGGAGAGGGTGGAGTCTGCCCTGCGTGAGTGGCCTTCCATCATCCAAGGCGGGATGGGCATTGCCATTTCCCATTGGCCTTTGGCGCGCGCCGTTTCTTTGGCAG
>JAJZCB010000006.1 GCA_021846285.1 Bacillota bacterium | reverse complement strand
CAACACCAGCCCCTCTTCTCTACGACCGCAAGCATCTTCTCATCGACACATGCGCTGAGCGACCGACACGACAGAGATTCATAGAACTTATGCCGTCAATGGTGACATCCAAAGTGGGCGTAAACAGGTGTTACCGTCCGAGTTCCTCATCTGGCTTGGGTATCCATGGAAGGGGAAGCCAAGAGAGATTTTCCCGCGAGTATAGGATACCAGTCTCCGTGGTACAGAGAATTTCGATTGATCGAGGATTACTTCAGTCGGCTCAATACCGCGCTCACCAGAGGAAAATCCAGGGTAAGAATTGGAGTGGTACATCCCATTGAATCACATTGGCTGTGCTGCGGACCGATCGATCAAACATTCCTGGAGCGGGAAGAACTGGAAGATAACTTCAATAACATTGTGAAATGGCTCATTTTTGGATTGTTGGACTTTGACTTCATCAGTGAATCTTTGCTGCCGACTCTTTGTCCCTCGAGTGTTTCAAAAACATTCACAGTTGGAGCGATGGAGTATGACATGATCGTCGTGCCAGGATGTCGAACGTTGAGAGCAACAACCGTAGAACGGCTGGAATCCTTCGTGCAGTCTGGCGGGCATGTTGTTTTCATGGGTGAACCAGCCCATCTACTCGACGCGAAAGCGTCGGATAGAGTTCGGGAACTGGCTCGTCAGTGTGTCGTTATTCCTGTGAGCAAAAGTAGTCTCCTGACATCGCTTGATGAATTCAGGGATGTAGATATCCGCCTCGAAAATGGAGAGCGTCCCGACAATTTCCTGTATCAAATGAGATGTGACGGCGATGGAAGATGGCTGTTCATATGCCATTCCGAAGATAAGAGGCCGCGAGAGGACTCTGCGGGATATCCTTTTATGGAAACCATAGAGATTCGCATCAGCGGAGTCTGGAACCCGACACTGTACAATGCCATGAACGGAAACATTTGCACTTGTTCCGCAGTCAGTGACCAAAACGATACCCGGGTCGCTTGTGAAATCTCAATTCACGACAGCATACTTTTACATCTGGAGCCCAGCGTACCTTCCTGTGGAACGGATAACGTCGAGCGGGCTGAGCTCGACCGAATTCAAGAATCTATAGAAATCATGGACCCGGTCGCCATCACTCTTTCAGAACCCAATGCACTGTTGCTGGATATGGCGGAATATTCTTTTGACGGAGGCGAGTGGGAGAGTGAGGAAGAAATCCTGCGAATTGATCAATTGTTTAGAGAAAAACTTGGATATCTGCTCAGGACTGACGCTATTCCGCAACCGTGGGTGAATCCTTCGACAGACAGCCATTCGCATCAACTGGCATTACGGTTTACCTTTCACTCAAACGTCGATCTGAAATCGCCATTTCTTGCGCTGGAAAACCCTGAGGCCACTCAAATCATGATGAACGGAGTTTGCATTCCGTCGAAGGTCACTGGGTGGTATGTGGATGAGTCTATCAAGACGATCGCGTTGCCTGATATTTCGGCGGGGAAAAGCGAAATTGTCTTGACAATTCCATTTGGTCCAACGACCAATGTCGAGTGGTGTTATCTCCTCGGCGACTTCGGGGTACGGGTGGATGGCCGACTCAAACGGATTATTGATCCTGTCAGAACGATTTCGTTTGGAGACTGGACGGTACAGGGGTTGCCCTTTTACACTGGGAATCTTGTCTACCACTGTGCCATCACGTCTCAGGGTGGGCGGCTCATTCTGGAAGCCACTAATTTCACCAATCCGCTTCTGTCTGTATCGCTCAATGATACTGAAAAAGGTAAAATCGCCTTTGCTCCTTTCAAACTGGACTTGGGTTACGTTGAGGAAGGTGTACATACCCTGGAGATTACCGCCTATGGACATAGGTTCAATGCATTTGGATGTGTTCACAATAGCGACCCGGACTTTAGATGGTTTGGACCGAATGCATGGAGAACTTCAGGATACAGCTGGTCATACCAGTATCAATTGAAACCTATGGGAGTAATGACAAGTCCAAGGATTTTGCGCTGAGCACAATGTCATTGTCTTTTTAAAGTTTGTAACCTCACGACGCCCTTCATCGTCTATAAGGAAAAGCTAGTGACGGAAGGATGAGGATGGGCGTGATGAGAAACAAGGAAAGTCGTTGGGCGGGGTCTATAATGCGGAACGCGTATGTACGTGATCCCCGCATTTGGACTGGGATGTTGGCAGTCATTATCATCCTCGCGATGATCGGGTCGTGGAATGCGCAAAGGGGCGATTCAGCACCTTCGATCGTCGCGGGAATAACTAATGGATATGGGATAGAGCAGGCAGCGTCGTCCACAATTTCGGCGCCGATGCACAGTGGTGCAGTCTTTTCAGCCTTGGCGAAACAATCCGCAACGCCTTCTTCGCTTTCCGCTGTACCTGCGCAACGAATGGTGGTCGAGCAGGCGAGCCTGAGTATCACCCTGCCTGACGTACGAAAGGCTGAGGCTCTCATCGGGCAAATGGTGGCTGGCGACGGTGGATTTGTTGAATCATCACAGGAGGCGACGGGTGGGGGCAATGCGTTGACGGCCATGATGACTGTGCGTGTGCCGGAAGCCGACTTTTCCACGTTTTTGGATCATGCGCGCACACTTGGCACTGTGACGGATTTCTCCCAAACCGGTCAGGACGTGACGCAGCAGTACACGGGGCTGTTGCAGCAAATTGCGGAGTTGCGCAGCGAGGCAGCCGCTTATACGCGACTGTACAATAAAGCGCAATCAATGCGAGACATGCTGCAAATCGAACAGTCGCTGGCGCAGGGCAACAGCCAGATCTCCGATCTATCGTCGCAAAAACATACCCTCAGCCGATCTGTGCAACTCGCTACGGTCAATGTAACACTTACGACCACCACCTTTTCCAGCAGCGCGCCGCCCCCCGTTGTGACGGCATGGAATGAATTCATCAGTGCGCTCGGGCAGTCGGCCTTATGGGTGTTTACCTCGGTTGCATGGGTGCTGCCATGGGCTATCCTCTTCATTCTCATCGTGGCGGCCGGCCGAGGCTGGATGTATCGCAAAAAGTAATCCACAGGGTTATCGACAAAAACACATGAATATAGTTCATGCATCTCTTTTGCGGTGAAGCACGACGAGTTACAATGACGAACCAAAGATCAGGGACTGATTTTTGTTCTGGAATTTGACTTTGTAAAGGGCCTCATCAGCCTGCTGAATCAGTTGTTCCATGTCTTTGGCCAGCTCCGGATAGGAAGTGACTCCGATAGAAATGGTAATCTTTCCATGGGGCATGACTTCCATGCCTTCAAAAGATCGTGTGGATAGGGCATGCCTTATGCGCTCAGCTTGAGCAAAGGCATGCGTGACAGGGATATCTGGAAGGATAATAGCAAATTCTTCGCCGCCGTATCTGCAGACTACCCCATGCGGACCCACATTGGCAGATAACAATTGCGCCACCTCGCGCAACAGTTTGTCTCCCTTTATATGCCCACGACTATCGTTGTACGTTTTGAAATTATCAAGATCAAGGATTAGCAATGATATTTCTCTGCTCTTTCTAAAGTATTTTTCCAAAGTCGTCTTAAAATGGCGTCGGTTGGAGAGGCCGGTTAATTCATCTCTTTGGGATTGCATAACACTGCGCAAGAGAAAGCGGTAGTTCACGTTCACCAACCACAATGCAACAGAGACAAAAATGACTCCGGCAATACCAATATGCTTCATGACAAAAATCATGATGAATCCAAAGATTAAGTCAATGGCATTCATCGCCACTCCGCTGGGGGATAGGATCTGTTCTACGTAAATGGTTTTCAAGGTAGTTTTTGTTCCCATACCATAATAAATCGGAATAAGTACGATGTTCGATAGGAAATAAGCTATCCAGAAGGCCACATACGCGCTCCATTGTGACATGGAGATATGTCCTGCCGTTCCGCCAAATATTTTAAATCCCAAATACCCAAACATGGTTGAAAGGGCGTCTTCCGCAGGGAAAAATAGAGCAAATCGCCAAACATGTCGCATTCCGAGAATGACGAATGGCGCCGTCAATAAAACAATGCAAAGTTCCGGGAAACGTCCCAAGGTGATGGCGGCAACAAATAATATTGAGGTGTTTGGCACAACGGGAATAGGAAATTTAGGAAACAACCACAGTGCAAGATAAAAACTTATGGAAATGGCCGCCATGATGAACATTTGCAAGAGTTGAACTGGCAATATGGGATGAAAAGCTGTCGTAAGGAGAACCATAAAGGCGCACCAGGCCGCAACCAAGAAGAGTATTTTTGCTAATGGCATACGGTTGTCGGGCGCTGCATCTGTCGGCATCGGATCGTCACCTTGAAAGGAAGACTATTGCTACACATAACAATATCTCTAAATCACTTGTTTTTTGCAAGTAAAAAGTGCGATATGGGAGTTCCAATGACTCTAAAGAGCACAGTTGGGCTAGGATGGTGCCGTTGGCTTGAGCGCCCGCCAGATGTAGCGAGATATCTGCTGTACGCTGGCGATGCCATACGCTTCTGATGGATTGTCAGCGGAGAGAATCGCAATCAGATAGTCGCGGCCATCGCCGCGCACGAACCCCACGCTGTTGATCGCCCAGTCCTGCCAGTCGTTGTTGATTGGCAGCCAGCCGTTTTTGAGGGCCACCTGTGCGTGCCCGGCGGGTCCGGACGTGACGCCCCATGCCTCATAGGGCGCGACATTCTCCATCAGATGGAGGGCATAGGCGCGTTCTGCCGATCCAAGGAGTTTGTTTTGCTTGACCAGCGAGTCCAGCAGCGTCACCTGGTCGGGTGCCGTTGTCTCCGTCAGCCCCCAGTAGCCAAGGGTGTTCGCTATGGTGTGCTTCATTCCCGCTAACGTCATGAAATGCTGAATGGCAGGCGCTTGCCCCGCGTCATTCCAGAGAGCGGTTGCGTCGTTGTTGACGCTGTCTTCGATCATGCCGCTCATGAGCGATTGTTCGTCCTGTGTGAGCGGTTTATTTGTAAGTGTCTCCTGATGCAGCAGTGTGGCCATGATCGCTACTTTTACGATGCTGGCGGTGTCGTAACGCAGAGCAGGCTGATAGGTAAAATGATGTCCGTTGGTCAGGTTCCACACGGCGACAGAGAATTGGTCCGCCCGCGATTGGGCGTACCGCTTGATGGCGGCGCCCAAGGTCAGGTGACTGGCGACCAGCGAGTGATTCGCCTCCCAGCCCCCGGCTTTCGGGGCGGTGTAGGCAACACCAGCGCCTGGGATGATGAGTGTCTCGCCCGTGTCGATGAGATTAGGATTGGCAATGTGATTGCGTTGGGCCAGTGCCTGAACGGAAACGTGAAACATTGCCGCTATGGCCGACAGGGTGTCTCCAGCCCTGACGGTATAGTTCTCGGCAGCGTAAGCGTACGGCGCCATCAGCGTCAGTCCGAGTAGACCTACTGTAGTGGCAATGGTCGCAGACCAGAGGCGTCTGCGTCGGGCATCGATGTTGCGATGGCGGTTTTCGTTGCGATGACGGGGCTCTCTGCGTATGGTCATGGGGCATCCCTCCATAGACACATGACGCAAAGACAGCTTGTCTGGTTACAAATGGAAGCCAAATAATTTGATGGGAGTGACGTGAGCACCTTAACGAACCGTTTACTGTTATTTAACAACAATTATCTGAATAATTTACATAATCCTCGTAGACTTGTGTTGTAGTCAAATGATTCTGGGAGGGAAAATGATTGGACAATCAGGGCAAACGCGCACTCGCCAAGGTGTCCGCAGTGACCGGATCGTTGGCCATCATCGCAACGGTAGGTTCTATGGCCCCTTTGGGCGCACATGCGGCGACATCTCCACAGGTGACGAATATTGTGTTTTGGGCGGGTCATAATTCGGGTGAACTGCATAAGGCGCTGCTCGCTGAAGTGGCGCAGTTCAATGCCGCGCATCCAACGATTCATGTTAAGTGGTTGGGGCAGCACGCCACCAGCCAAGGAATCGCCGCCTTCCTCGCGCACAAGGCGCCAAATGTCGCCATGATTGCGACCAACGAGGCGCAAACGTTTATTAACTCCGGAGCCATCCTCAACCTGAAGCCCTTTTTGGACTCCAAAGAGGGTCTGACGGCCGCGCAGATCCGGGCGGACTACTATCCGGTCGTGTGGCAGGACATGCAGGCAATCGGCGGCAAAGCCCAATACCTCATGCCTCTGGAGAAAAAATCAAACGTGGTCCTGTACTACAACGAAGACTTGTTCAAACGCGCCCACATCGCGTCAGCGCCAACGACTTGGGCGCAACTCGTCGCAGACGCCGACAAAATCACTGCGCTCGGCAAGAATGATCACGGCATTGTGTGGACGCCTTCCGTTAAGCAGTTCTTTTCCATGGTCATGGATTTTGGCGGTGCGGTATGGCGCGACCCCGCTCATAAGGTGTTTGCTCTGAATAACGCAGGCGCCCGTCAGGCCCTCACGATGCTGCGCAATATGGTGCAAAGGAAGGTGCTCGTGCCGACAAAGGGGTACGATTACCAGCTCGACTTCGGCACGGGCAATGTGGGGATGCTGATCGATGCGTCAGCCGGGTATACATACGATCTCGGTTCTGTAGGAGGCAAGTTCCCCATGCTCGCCGCTCCTGTGCCGGCCGGCCCCCTGGGCCGCGCCTACAACTACATCAACGGCGCATCGTTGACCATGTTCAATACGGGAACCGCGGCGCAAAAGGCCGCATCGTGGACGTTCGTCAAGTGGATGTCGAGTCCATCGACCAATTCGTACTGGAATGAGCACACCAACTATTTGCCGCTTGGTCCTGCCGCCATGAACATGATGAAAGGCTTTTACAAGGCCAATCCAGCCTATGCGGCTTCGTTCTCCGCTCCCTCGTATTGGGTGATCAAGCCAACGTATGCGACGTTTAGCGCCGCCAAGACAGCCATGATGGACGATTTTGAGAAAGCTCTTCTTGGCCAGGAATCCGTTGCTCAGGCGCTCGTGAACATGACGGCGCTGGGCAACAAGTATATGTCCGGTCAGCAGAGGATGTAACGATGTCCGTCAAGACGGAACACCTCACCTACTATCAAAGCACGCTTGCCGCCAGGCGTGCTTTGAGGCGCAGGCGGATGCGCGAATTGTTGACCGCGCTCCTGTTTTTGCTGCCGGCGCTTGCTTTTCTCACGGTCTTTGTCTATGTGCCCTCCGTCATGGCGTTTACGCTCGCGTTCTGGCACTATCATCTGCTTGGCGTCAACACCACTTGGGCCGGATGGTCTAATTTTTCCGATGCTCTGCAGTTCAATGTGTTCCAGCAGTCCCTGGCCAACACGGCATTCTATGCTGCCATGATGGTGCCGGGGATCGTTGTGCTGTCGATCGCCATCGCGTTATTGATCAATCGGGTGTCCAGATTTTACAGCTTCATCAGGACTCTGGTTCTTCTTCCGTATGCGACTCCGGCGATCGGAACAGCCATTGGCTGGTTGTGGATTTTCGACCCCACGTATGGCCTGGCCAACGGCTTGCTTCACGCAGTGGGTCTACCCGCGTCGCAATGGCTGCAGTCGCCCGCTATGGCGATGCCTGCCGTCGCGATCTATTCGCTGTGGCATGGTGTCGGATTTGATGTTGTGGTCGTGATGTCTGCGCTCGCGGGGGTGCCAAGAGGTGTGCTCGAAGCGGCGGCCGTTGACGGCGCTGGAGCGATGCGGAGGTTTTTTCGAGTGACGCTGCCGCTGATCTCACCCACGGTATTTTTCATCGTTGTCGTCACCACGATCGGTGCTCTCCAGAGTTTTGCCCAAGTGTACGCCTTGTCGGGCGGTACGGGCGGACCGGAGTACGCGACGACCACAACTCTGTTTCTGATTTACGAGACGGCATTTGTCTATAACCATTACTCTTACGCGTCGGCCATGGCCGTGATTCTCGTTCTGATCATTCTGGCCCTGACTCTATTGCAGCGCTGGATGGGAAAGCGGATGGTGTTTTATCAATAAGGAGGAGATGCAAGGATGATCAAGACGGTGCGTGGTTTCGTGCGCAACCTGACGGCGCTGGTGGTGGGGCTGTCCTTTCTCCTGCCGCTGTATATCGCGCTCGTGACATCGCTTGATACGAAAGCGGACGTGTTTACCTTTCCGCCTCACATGACACTCGACTGGCAGTGGCAAGTGTACAGTCGGGCGTGGCGCATGTTTCGCTGGCTGATGTATTTTGGCAACACGTTGCTCATCGCCGGTCTCACGATTGTCATCACCCTGACCGTTTCGATACTGGCCGCCTACGCACTCAGCTTCATCGAGTTCCGGGGGCGCGAACTCATATTCGGACTTATTCTGCTCGTCGTCATGATACCTAGTGAAGCGCATCTGATTCCGAATTTTGTGCTCCTCAATTTCATGAATCTGCTGGATACGTATGCGGCGCAAATACTTCCCTATGGCGCGTCCGTGTTCGGCATCTTTTTGCTGCGACAATTCTTTCTGTCGCTGCCCAAAGACTATTGGGAAGCGGCCCGGATCGACGGATGCGGCCATCTCCGCTTTCTTTGGTCGATCGCCCTGCCTCTGTGCCGACCGGTTTTGTTTACGATCGGACTGTATATTTTCATCGGATCATGGAATTCCCTTCTGTGGCCACTCATGGTGACGCAGAGTCATAACGTACAGCCCGTTGAAGTGGCGCTGGCAAGGTTCCTCGAAAACAATTCCGTGGATTGGCGTCGGCTCTCGGCCGCGTCAATATTTACCACTCTACCGGTCATCGGAATCTTTCTTCTGTTGCAAAAGCATATCATCAGGGGCATTTCCCGCGGTGAAGGCATTCAAGGCTAGACCGCATAGCCAGCGGTTTTTGTGGACGCGAACGTCAGCGCTCACTCGTAAAAGAAAGAGATTGACGAGTGAGCGGGCGGCATATATAGTATTATCGTTGGTGATCACTAGATTAGAAGTTTTCGAGTGCGACTTGCGCAGGTGCAGATACAAAAGGGGGGTACCGTTTCTTTATGAAAAAATGGCTTGGATTTGCGGCAGCCGGGTTGACTACGCTGCTGACTATGTCGTCCGTCATTGTGCCGGGGGCATCCGCACTGGCAAAGAGCAGCAACGCCAACTTTAAGGTTGGACTCGTCACCGATATAGGCGGTTTAAACGATCACAGTTTTAACCATTTGGCTTACGTTGGGCTGGAAGCGGCGAAAGCCAAGTACGGTGTGACGGTGAGCGTTGTGCAATCGCATCAATCTTCCGACTATTTCCCAAACCTCTCCACCTATGCGCAACAAGGATATAACCTCGTTATCGCGGTCGGATTTTTGATGGACTCCGCTGTGCAAAAAGTTGCCAAGGAATACCCAAAGACGAAATTCATGATCATCGATGATGCCATCACCGGTCATCCGAATGTCATGTCTGCGTTATTTGACACGCAACAGTGCGGGTATCTGGTCGGCGTCATGTCTGGACTTATGAATGAGCAGAAACACATTCCGCAAATCAACGGCAAGAATGTGATCGGACTCATCGGCGGTATGAATATTCCTCCTGTGACGAGCTATATGGCTGGATTTATCGCAGGTGTGCATAAGGTCAATCCGAAAGCGAAAGTGCTCGTCGACTGGACGAATTCCTTCACTGATCCCGGGCTTGGCAAAGAAGACGCGCTTTCACTCATCTCCAAAGGTGCGGACATTATTTTCCCGGTCGCCGGCGGAACGGGAGACGGAGCCATTGCCGCTGCCAAGCAGAAAAATGTTTTTGCGATTGGCGTAGACGCGAATCAAAACTATCTGGCGCCGAAAACCGTCATGACTTCCGCGTTGAAGGGAGTTAACATTGCGACGGAGATCGCGATCGGCGATGCGTTGCACAACCACTTCAAGGCCGGGTTGAATTTCTTTGATCTAAAGAACAAGGGAGTCGGATTTGCGCCCCCGATTGCGGCTGTTCCAAAATCCGTTCTGAAGAAAGTGGATTCATTTATTCCACTGCTTGATTCAGGTAAGATCAATCCACCGTCCTCGCTCTCGTAACACTAGGCAGCTGGCTTGACAATGTCAGTTGATTATGAGCGCATCGCCAGGTCGTTGGCGGTGCGTTCTTCATAAAGAAGAGTATGCTGCGCGGCGCTATCAGCAGATGAAAAACTCGCTCTGGCGGGATCGTATACTTGGCCGAGGCGAGTTCGGCATAGCCGTGTCTGAGCAGCGGCGCAGCATACGATTCCGGCGGGCAGGGACGATCGATTTTCCGGGCAGAGAGGAGATGTCGTGCTTGGCATTATTGGAGATTCGCGGCCTTTGCAAGTCGTTTGCCCATGTGGTCGCCAACGCAGATGTCTATCTGGATGTGGAGGCAGGAACGACGCACGCCATTTTGGGGGAAAACGGGGCGGGAAAGTCTACCTTGATCAAGATGATCAGCGGGTTGTATCGCCCCGATAGCGGTGAGATCGCGCTGGACGGCGCCGTGCAACACTTTGCCAGCCCAAGGGACGCGATTCTGGCAGGAATCGGGGTGGTTCACCAGCACTTCATGCTCATCCCCGCCATGACTGTGGCGGAAAACATCGTGCTTGGCACGGAGCGCCAACGCGATGCGGCGACACCACGTCAATCACGATTGCTGTTTAATCGCAAGCGTGCCGCTGCTAGCGTGCAGGAGTTGTCCGAGAGTCTGGGATTGCCGATCGACCCCTGGGCGAGAGTGGAGACGCTGTCAGTGGGCATGCAACAACGCGTAGAGATCGTGAAGGCGTTGTATCGCCGCGCGCGCGTCCTCATACTGGACGAGCCGACCGCCGTACTGACGCCACAGGAGACAGAGGAACTGTTCGCTGTCATCCGGAAGCTGAACCAGGATGGAATCCCTGTCATCTTTATCTCCCACAAGTTAGACGAAGTGCGCGCTATCGCAAGTACGGTGACGGTCATGCGCGCAGGCAAAACGGTCCGCACTGCGCCTGTCGCGGATGCGACGGCAGCGCAACTCGCGAACTGGATGGTCGGTCGGGACGTTATCTTGCAGAGCCGCAAGGAAGAAGTGGCAGTGGGTGACAGCGTGCTGGAAGTCAAAAACTTGAGCGCGAGCGATGACCGTAAGACAGAGAAGGTGAGAGGCGTTTCATTTTCGGTGCGCCGCGGTGAGATTTTCGGCGTTGCGGGCATTGACGGCAACGGTCAGACGGAGTTGGTGGAGGCGATTGTCGGCTTGCGAAAAGTCAACGGAGGCTCGGTGCATCTGCTTGATCGGGACATCGGCCACATGAGTGTGGGTGAGCGGATCGCACGCGGGATAGCGTATGTTCCCCAGGATCGGCAACAGGACGGTTTGATCCTGTCCTTTTCGATTGCGGAAAACCTTCAACTGCGGGAAGTGTCAAAGGCGCCATTTTCTCGGCGTGGATGGCTGACAAGGGCAGCGGCGCGCAAACGGGCGCAACAACTGGTCGAGGAGTTCGATGTGCGACCGCCTGTCATTGACGCTTCTGCAGGCAGTCTGTCGGGTGGGAATCAGCAAAAGGTGATTCTGGCTCGGGAAATGTCGCGTAATCCGGAACTGCTGGTTGCAGTCCAACCGACACGTGGACTTGACGTCGGCGCGATCGAGGGGATCCACCGTTATCTGTTGCAACTGCGCGCAGAAGGACGGTCGATCCTGCTCGTCTCTCTGGAACTGGACGAGATTTTGAGCCTGGCAGATCGCATCGGCGTGATGCATGCAGGCGAGATGGTGGCGGTCATGGACAATCAGAATGTAACAAGAGAATCGCTTGGATTGGCGATGACAGGGAAATGGTCTGAAAAGGAAGCGATCTCATGACCCAACGATGGAGTCCTCTGCTCATGCCCTTGTATGCGGTGTTAACAGGGCTCATTCTTGGCGGTGTGATCATGGCGATCGCCAAGTACAATCCATTTGCCGCTTATGCCGCGCTTTTTTCAGGCGCTTTTGGCAGTCCGACGGCGATCGGCAACACGCTCGCCGGGGCGGTGCCCCTGATCTTGGCGGGTCTTGGAATTGCGGTGGCATTTCGAACTGGGTTGTTTAACATTGGCGCCGAAGGGCAGTATTGGGTTGGAGCAATGGCGGCGGTGTGGGTTGGCTATCACTTTCCCACGATGCCTTGGATCGTGCATGTGCCTTTGGCGCTCGGCGCCGCAATGTTGGCGGGCGGAATTTGGGGCGGTGTCATCCCAGGACTCGCAAAGGCTTTTGTTGGCGCTCATGAAGTGATTACGACGATGATGATGAGCTATATCGCCATATTGATCGCTCACTTTATGGTTGAGAATGGCCCGATGATGGCTCCCGGGTATGTGCCGCAGTCACCGACGGTCGCCGCAAGCGCTACATTGCCGCCCATTCTGCCTGCTGTTTTTCTGAATTCGAACTTGTCGGACGGATTTTTTATCGCTGTAGCCGCGATAGTGGTTGTTCACATTGTGCTGTTTCATACGACGCTTGGCTACAAGTTGCGCGCAGTTGGGTTCAATGCGCGCGCCGCCCGCTACGCGGGAATGAATGTCCCGCTGTATACCGTGCTGGCGCTCGGTGTCAGTGGAGTATTGGCGGGGTTGGCGGGAGGCGTGCAGTTGCTTGGCGTCGATTTCCAACTCACGGACACATTCCAGTCCGGGTACGGTTATACGGCGATCGTGGTTGCGCTCCTCGCTCGCAACAATCCCATCGGGATCTTTTTTGCGTCCGTCTTTTTTGCGGCGCTATCAGCCGGGAGCCAGATCATGCAGATCAACGCAGGGGTTTCCGCCAATATGACTGATGTGATTACGGGAATTATTATTTTCTTTGTCGCTACGGATCGATTGTACGGATATTGGTCACAGAAGATGCGTCCGCATCGCCCATCGTCTACCGCTGCGATTATTTCAGGGAAAGGGGAGAGCCCGCAATGAACTTTTGGCTGCAGATCTTTGCCAACCCGGAACTGTACGCGGCGACTCTGGCGATGGCTACGCCCATAGCTCTCGCGGCGGTCGGCGGCACCTTCTCGGAACGCACGGGGGTCGTGAATATCGCCATGGAAGGGATTATGCTCGTGGGGGCGTTCTTTGGCGTCATGGTGGCGGCGGCCACCCACTCAGCGTGGCTGGGGATGTTTGGCGGAGTCATTGCAGGCGGTCTGATGGCGCTCGCTCTTGCGTGGCCGGCCATACGCCTGCAATCGGATCAGGTCGTTGTCGGTATGGCGTTAAATGTTTTCGCGGGCGGACTAACTGCATTCTTGCTCAATACGGTATATGGCTATAACGGCACACCGACCAGTACGCCGTCACTGCCGATCGTTACCCTCCCTTGGATTTCAAATATCCCTTTTATCGGACAGGTGATTGGCCAGCACGATGTTGTAGTGTATTTGATGTTTCTGTTTGTGATTCTCGGTCACTTCACGCTGTTTCACACGAACCTGGGGCTGCGTATGCGCGCCGTGGGGGAACACCCGGAGGCGGCGGAAACAGTAGGGATCAGCGTCGTCAAGATTCGTTATCTGGGCGTTATGATCGGCGGGATGCTGTCCGGCCTCGCGGGGGTCTACCTGTCCTTGGGCATGCTGAGTTCCTTTGATGTCAATATGACCAACGGGCGCGGATTCATCGCGCTGGCGGCAATGATTTTTGGCAAGTGGACGCCGTTTGGCGCATTCGGCGCCGCGTTGCTGTTCGGGTTTGCTACGGCGCTCAGCATCTCTCTACAAGGTTCAGGGGTATCCGCGAACCTGATCGGAATATTGCCATACGCGCTGACAATCATTGCGTTGACCGGGCTTATTGGCCGCAGCAGGCCGCCTGCGGCAGACGGGTTGCCGTATGTGGCGACAAAGTAGCGGAGCGGGAGAGCGAGTGAGTTTACGATCGGCTGCGGTATGGGTGATCGGCGGGGCCAATGCGGACATCAAGGCGCGGTCGGCCGCAACTTTTGTGGCTGGCACGAGCAACCCGGGAAGCGTCCACTACGCTTTTGGAGGCGTGGCTCGCAACGTGGCAGAAAATCTGGGCCGACTCGGTTGGCGACCGTTGCTGGTTTCGGCCATCGGAGTAGACGGAGAAGGGGAGACCCTTTTGGCGCACGCTATCGCGGCGGGAATCGACATCCGCTATGTGGATCGCGTGGAGGGAGCGCCAACGGGGCGATACATCGCCCTGTTGGCGGACGATGGAGAACTCATCGGCGCAGTGGCAGACATGGCTGCTTTGGAACAGGCCGATAGGCCGCTCGCTGCCTTGCGGGACATGCGGTCTGGGGACGTCGCCATGATCGACGCCAACCTGCGCGCCTCCACTTTTTCGTTCCTGCTCTCAGCGTGCCGCGAACAGGGTGTAACCACATTTGTCGAACCCGTGTCAGTCTCAAAGTCGAAGCGCGTGGTTGGAAGCATGCCGTACATCGATGTGCTGACTCCGAACGTGGACGAATTGGCTGCATTGCTCGGAGAAGGCTCGAACACACCCCTGGCAAAATGGATGGAGTTGGAGCCGCTGCAGGCGCGGACGGTAATCGAGAATAGCGCCGCCAGACTGTGCCAGCGCGGTTGCGCTACTGTCATCGTCACTTGTGGTGCGACCGGCGCTTGTCTGGTTGCAAGGGATGAAAAGCCCCAGTGGTTTCCTGCGCAAAAAACCAACGTGCAGGATGTGACCGGAGCCGGCGACGCGCTGACTGCCGGGGTTTTGCATGGATTTTTGGAAGGTCTGTCATTGGCGGCGGCCATGCCATACGGAATGGCGCTCGCTGGGTTGACAGTAGGGCATGAAGGCGCGGTCGTGAGCACCCTTTCACGGAAACTCTTAGAGGCGCAACGGGTGCAATATCTCGCGGCGGCGTTTCCCGAAGAAGAGTGAATGACAATTTCGAGACGGGAGTTGGCTTGTTGGTGATCTCGTGTATGGATCTGTCTGCGGAAGTACAGGCAGCTTTGGAGCGTGGCCGGGCGATTGTCGCGCTGGAATCGACGATTATTTCTCACGGAATGCCATATCCAACAAATGTGGAGACGGCGATGTCCGTTGAGGCGGAGGTGCGTAGCCTCGGAGCGGCGCCAGCCACGATCGCGGTGCTTGACGGACGCCTGAAGGTGGGCATGACAACAGATGAAATTGAGCGTTTGGCATGTGATAAGACGGTCGTGAAGGCGAGCAGGAGAGATTTGGCGGCTCTCATTGCAAAACGCGGCACGGGAGGCACGACGGTTGCGGCGACCATGATTTGCGCGCATATGGCTGGCATACGAGTTTTTGCCACTGGCGGGATCGGCGGCGTGCATCGCAATGCGCAGCAGACGTTCGACATCTCGGCCGACTTGGAAGAATTGGCTCGAACCCCGGTCGCCGTCGTATGCGCTGGCGTGAAATCAGTGCTTGATTTGGTCTTGACGCAAGAGTATCTCGAAACCAAAGGGGTGCCCGTTCTCGGCCTCCGGACAGATGATTGGCCTGCATTTTACAAAAGTCATACGGAACTGCCGGTCGACGCTCGCGTTGAAACCGAAGGCGAAGCGGCGGATGTTTTGCGAACGGCCTTCGACGACTTGGGTTTCGCGCAGGGCATCGTGATCATGAATCCCATTGAAGAGGCTTTCGCGCTGTCCGACGAGGTAATCGACCGCGCTATCGCTGATGCGTTGGAGCAGATGGCGGCCGCGGGCGTACGCGGCAAAGCGGTGACTCCGTTTCTGCTCGAACGGGTGGAGGAGTTAACTGGCGGAGCGAGTTTGACCGCCAACGTGGCTTTAGTTCGGCATAACGCACGGGTCGCCGCACGCATCGCCCTGGATTACGCCAGAGGACGGACGTTGGACACATGAAATCGAGTCCAGTGATCGCGGCTTGCGCAGAAATCACCTGAGCGGATCGAGAGCGCTGGTTAATGCTTATGAGCGAATTTGACCAGTGCCCCGAATGAGGTACTTATAACTCGTCAGTTCCCGCAAACCCATCGGTCCTCTGGCGTGCAGTTTCTGGGTCGAAATGCCGATTTCTGCGCCAAAACCGAATTCGAACCCGTCAGTGAACCGCGTAGAAGCGTTGTGATAGACGGCTGCAGCGTCCACACGCGTCAAAAATTCGCGGGCCGCCTGATCGTCCTCTGTTACAATCGCTTCGGAATGCCCTGTTCCATATCGTCCAATGTGATCAATAGCCTCGTCGAGTGATTCCACGACTTTCACCGCGAGAATCAACGCGAGAAATTCGGTTGCATAGTCTTCCAAAGTCGCGATCGCAACCATGGGAGATACATTGTTCGCCCGCACAATGTCCGGCGCGTCATGTTGCACAATCGAAAGCGATCGTTCATCCAATCTCAGTTCCACACCGAGTGTTGCGAGTTGACGCGAAACCTTGGGGAGAAAGGCGTCGGCGACGGAGGTGTGCACCAGCAGCGTTTCTGCCGCGTTGCAAACGGAGGGGCGTTGCGTCTTCGAATTGATCAGGATGTCCAGCGCCACGTCCAGGTTCGCCTGTGCATCGACATACACATGACAGTTGCCAACTCCCGTTTCAATAATGGGCACTGTGGCATGTTCGACGACATGTCTGATGAGACTGGCTCCGCCCCGCGGAATCACGAGGTCGACGAGTGTTCGCGCACGAATCAGGGCATCGACTGAACGTCGATCCGTATCGGTCAACATGATCACGAGATCAGGCGGCAATCCCGCTTGTTCGAGGCCGCTGCGCAAGGCCGCTGTGAGGGCCAGATTGGTTTCGAACGCTTCTTTTCCGCCCCGCAAAACAACGGCGTTGCCCGTCTTGACGGTTAGCCCAGCCGCGTCGACTGTCACATTGGGACGTGCTTCATAGATGATACCAATCACTCCGAACGGTACCCGGATCTGTTCCATATGCAGTCCATTGGGCTGCTTCCAGGCGGACATCACCTCTCCCACAGGATCCGACAGCGCCATTACCTGGTGTAACCCCTCTACCATCGCTTCCATGCGACTCTCATCAAGTCGTAATCGATCCAGTCGGTGTGTTGGTTCCCCGGCTGCTTGAGCCCGTTCGAGATCACGGGAATTGGCCTCCAAAATGGCGTCTGCGGCAAGATGAATGTGCTCTCCCATAGCGAGCAGCGCGCGATCCTTGTCTGTTCGATGCAGTCTGTTGGCGATATGCGCAGCGGTGCGCGCCCGTATAAGTTCATCCTGCATATATCTCTCTCCTTTGCGGGTTTACTATGAGAGGAGCGCCATATCATTTCTGTGCACTACTTCCGGAAGACCACGCAGTTGATCTCTATTTGATCTCATTGTCACAAAAGATGCCAAGTCATGGGCCGAAAGAGATACAATCCCTTTGCCGATGCACTCCCCGTGAGAATCCATCAGATCGACGATGGCCCCTTCGTCAAACTGACCTTCGATCCTTTCGATGCCTGGCGCCAGCAGGCTCCCGCCAGCCGTGCGCAAGGCATTGACTGCGCCTTCGTCCACGAAGAGGCGCCCTGTACTGCGCGATCCATGCGCCAGCCAGGATTGGCGGGCATTCAGTCGGTCCTTGCGCGCGACAAAGCGGGTGCCGACCGCTTCTCCCAGCAATAGCCGCTGAATGACGTTTGGTTCTCCGGCGGCCGCGATGGAGACCGCAATGCCCGAAGCTGTGGCCATTTCGGCGGCGCGAATCTTGGTTCGCATGCCTCCCGTGCCAACAGACGAACCTGAATCGCCGCCCAGAGTCCGCACATAACTGTCGATGTTCGTGACTTCCACAATGCGACGAGCTTGCGGATCGGATCTCGGATCCTCGGTGTATAGACCGTCGATATCCGTAAGCAGAATCAAATGCTGCGCGCAGATCAACATCGCTACCAGGGCAGCCAGCGTGTCGTTGTCGCCAAAACGAATCTCGTTTACGGATACTGTATCGTTTTCGTTGACAATGGGCAGCACATTTGCGGTCAGCAAGGTCTCGAGCGTATTGCGGATATTGACAAATCGACGGCGATCTTCCATGTCGGATCGAGTCAACAGAATCTGAGCAACGATCCGCGCCTGGCATGCGAATTCCCGTTGGTACATCTCGATCAGAAGGCTCTGACCCACGGCGGACGCAGCCTGTTTTTCAGGCAGTGTGCGAGTCGCGTTCCAGCCAAGTCTGGCGCGCCCGGCCGCGATCGCACCCGAGGACACCAGGATCACCTCATAAGAGGGGTCCGATAAAATCGCGGCCAGTTGATCGGCAACCATGTGCACTCTATCAAGAGACAGCAGGCCAGACAGAGGGTCTGTAAGACTGCTCGAACCAACCTTGACAACAATCCGCGTACGCTGCACGGTTCCACCTCCCACATGCTTATTGTCAGAAACCCTGGGTTGCAAATAAAGACGACGAGGTTTCTCCCATCGTACGCGAAAAGCATACCTGGGGTCCAGTCTGTATTTTAACTGAAATATACGCTAAGTGGATGCCACAGCGAACAACTACCAGCAAGCTCTACTCTCGGCTTTTGTAACGGAATCGTGTATACTATCTGAAAATACGATCATCCCTGAAAAACGCCGTAGGCGCTTTTTCATTCCACTGATGGTGAATATGAAGGCAGGCTGTACTCAGATAGAACATGAGTAGTGGGAGAGGGTACCATGAATTATCGCTTAGCCGCTGTCGCACAAAACGTAAAGGCGTCTGCTGTAAGAGAAATACTGAAACTCACGCAGGGCGATTCCATCATCTCTTTTGCCGGAGGGTTGCCAGCGGAAGAATTGTTCCCTAAAGAAGCGCTTCGTGAGGCCTTTGACCGTGTATTTCAGCAAGGCAACCGGGCGCTCCAATATGGACTGACGGAGGGGTATACTCCCTTGCGCGAAGCGATCGCCGCACGCATGATTCAAAAGGGCATGCCGGTTTCTGCCAATGAGGTTTTGCTCACGACCGGATCACAGCAGGCGATCGATCTGCTCGCACGCGTGGTCATTGAACCGGGCGATGTCATTTTGGTCGAAGATCCAACCTATCTGGCCGCGCTGCAGATCTTCCGGTACCACTCCGCCATCGTCGAACCTGTGCAAACCGATGACGAGGGCATGGATCTGGCTGCCCTGGAACAGAAAATCCTCGACCTCCAACCGAAATTCATTTACGTGACACCCACGTTTGCCAACCCGACAGGAAGGGTCTGGAGTGTTGAACGTCGGCAGGAGCTCGTTGCGCTTTGTCGCCGACATGATGTTTTGATCGTCGAGGACGACCCCTACGGAGAAATCAAGTTTGAACCTGATACATCGTATCCATCCATCTATTCTTTGGACGCACAAGACGGAGGGGCTACAGTCGTCTATACGAGCACTTTTTCCAAGACCGTTGTACCGGCGCTGCGGATCGGTTGGGCGATGGGTCATGCCGCCATGATCAGCGCCATGACACGGGCCAAGCAGGCGGCTGATTTACACTCCAGTTCTCTCGACCAGCAGGCATTGTATGAACTCTTGACGCACTTTGATCTCGACTTGCACATTGTCGCCATCCGCGCGGAGTACAAAAAACGCATGCTGCTCATGAACGATTTATTGACTCAAAAGCAGTGGAACGGTGTGCGCTGGAACAAACCCGCAGGCGGAATGTTCTTGTGGCTGACGCTTCCGGAGAGAGTCGTTGCCGAAGACCTGCTGAGCGTGGCCGTAAAAGAAGGAGTTGCCTTTGTGCCCGGCGCCGAGTTTTACTCTGGTGCGCCAATGAAGAACACGTTGCGCCTGAATTTCTCGCATTCGTCGCCGCATGCTCTGGAAGCGGGTGTTGAGCGATTTGCCCGTTCCCTGGGGCGCTACCTGAACGAAAGCGATCGCCATCTTGTTTCACCTCAATGGCAGTAGCGCATCTGCGCGGTATTCATCAGCCTCGTCCAATTGATCTCCATGACTGATCCGGGAAACTCATGTCGTTCCCTCATCGAATTCGTATACAATGGGGGAGGGGAATTTGATTCACGGAGGTCCGAACATGGAGCAGATTCAAGAGAAGTACACGCAGCTTGGAGACAGGTTGCGCAAACTTGGAAAAGTGGTGGTCGCGTTCTCGGGTGGAGTCGACAGCACCCTTCTCCTCCACGCAGCGATTGAGGCATTGGGACCTGTCAACGTCCTCGCCATAACGGCCGATTCTGAAACATACCCGGAACGGGAGCGCGACGAGGCGATCCGCCTGGCGAAAGAGTTGGGTGCGGCCCACGAAGTCATTCCAACGAGCGAGCTTGCGATTCCCGGATATGCGGACAACCCTGCAAACCGTTGCTATTTTTGCAAACAGGAACTGTTTTCGCACCTGATTCCGATCGCGCAAAAACGCGGGTATGATCATGTCGTGTTCGGAGCCATCGGGGATGATTTGGGTGAACACAGGCCTGGACTTCAGGCGGCTCGAGAACGCGGTGTTTTGGCGCCTCTTCTGGAGGTTGGTCTGATGAAGCTGGAGATTCGCCAACTCTCGCGTCAGTTCGGATTGAAAACGTGGGATAAACCATCCTTCGCCTGTCTGTCCTCCCGCATCCCGTACGGAGAGCGGATTACCCTTGAGAAGTTGTCCATGATCGATCAGGCGGAAGCTTTTCTCATGCAATTAGGATTCCGTCAGGTGCGCGTACGCCAGCATGACAAGCTGGCCAGGATTGAAGTCGCGTCGGATCATCTGGCTGACATTGTGGCGGTTGCCGGGACGGTTGCCGCCAAATTGAAAGAGATTGGGTATACGTACGTCAGTGTGGATCTACAAGGATACCGATCCGGCAGTCTCAATGAAGCCCTCAATGAAACCCTCACGGCGCAGAGCGGGCAGGGAGCTTAGCGGATGAGATCGTATCGGGCAATTCTGGAGGCTGTCGACAACCATACCCTATCGATTGAGGATGCGCTTGTGGCCATCCGCCATGCTGATATCGAGGATCTCGGATTTGCCCAACTGGATCACCAACGTGCGACGCGAAAAGGATTCGCCGAAGTAGTCTACTGCGAGGGCAAGACTCCGGAGCAGGCGAGTGCCATTTTGGCCCATCTCGCGGATCGCGGCAGTGGCAATGTGCTGGGAACGCGGGCGGACAGCACAGTGTTCGAGAGACTTGAACGGGAAGTGCCGGACGCCGTATACGAGCCACTGTCGCGCACGATCGTCATCCGGCGCGGGGAGCAGACGGCCGCGGGGCTGGTGCTGATCGTCGCCGCAGGCACATCGGATTTGCCCGTGGCGGAAGAGGCGGCGGTCACGGCGAGTGCGATGGGCAGCCGGGTCGACCGCATCTATGACGTGGGCGTGGCTGGACTGCATCGGCTGTTACGGCAGATCGAGACATTGCGATCCGCTCGTGTCATCGTTGCGGTCGCCGGCATGGAGGGTGCTCTGGTCAGTGTGTTAACCGGGCTGGTGGATATACCCGTCATCGGAGTACCCACGAGTGTGGGATACGGCGCGCAATTGAATGGATTTACGCCCTTGCTGAGCATGCTCGCCTCGTGTGCGCCGGGTATGGCTGTGGTGAACATAGACAATGGCTTTGGCGCCGGCTATATGGCCAGTATGATCAATCGAGTGGGAGGAGTCAGTGAATGACAGTCGCGTACATCGAATGTGCGGCTGGCGCCAGCGGCGATATGTTTCTCGGCGCCTGGATGGATCTTGCGATTGCGCAGGACGTATGGCGTGAGCGCCTTGCCAGTTTGCCGCTGCAAGGGTACGAGGTTACGATCGAACGAGTCAAGAAGAGTGGGATATCGGCATCCAAGGTTACCGTACATGCGCAGCATAGCCACCACCATCGCCACCTTCCGGATATTGAACGCATCATTGACGAAAGCAATCTGCCGCCGATCGTAAAGGTGAAGAGCAAAGAGGCGTTCGGTCATTTGGCGGTGGCCGAAGCCGCTGTGCATGGCACCACACCGGAGCGCATTCATTTTCACGAAGTCGGCGCTGTCGACGCGATCGTAGACATTGTCGGGTCGATGATCGCCTGGCATCTGCTTGGACAGCCGGACTGTGTGGTGACGCCCATTGAAGTTGGCGGCGGAACAGTGGCTTGCGAACATGGGGTGATGCCGGTTCCGGCGCCGGCCACGGCCAGGTTGCTGGAAGGGTTCCCAACCTACTCCTCAGGAGTTTGGGGCGAAACGACGACGCCCACCGGGGCAGCGGTCATTCGAACGCTCGCAAGGCCAGCTGCTGTCCACAGACCGTTTGTCAGCCGCAAAATAGGTTATGGGGCGGGCAGCAGGGATCTGCCGGTGGCCAACGTGCTGCGCATCCAATTGGGCGAGTGGGCCAGTCACGCGGTGCACCCGAATGTCGCGAACTTCCAACCGGAAGACCGAGTATTGCCGATTCCGGTTCCGGCCATCGTGATCGAAGCGAATGTGGATGACATGAATCCGGAACTGGCCGGGCACGTTATCGACAGGCTGCTGCAACTCGGCGCCATGGACGCCACGTGGACACCGCTTGTCATGAAAAAGGGGCGCCCCGCCGTGCAACTGCAAGTGCTTTGCGACCGCCGACTGACAGAGTTCCTGCAACAGGAAATTTTCCGGCAGACATCCAGCATCGGATTACGGTACTATGAAGTAGCTAAATTGGAATTAGCGCGTGAGATCATCCGTGTGGAAACATCATATGGTCCAGTGGCCGTCAAAGTGGCCCGGCTTGCAGAATCCATCGTCAATGTGGCGCCGGAGTATGAATCTTGCCGTCTGATCGCCGAAGAACAAAACATCCCGGTCAAGCAGGTGTATCAGACTGCGCTCGCCCAGGTTGCGTCACTCTATCAATCATAAACCAAGCATGAACGTGCGGCGGCTCCGCTAGCATGGCTGCAACAGACCCTCACGCTGCTGCACAGCACCACCAGCGGAATGAAAAGCCCACTTGCCAGGATTCACATGCTGCGCCCGTCGCGAGTTCGGCGCAGCCGTGTCTGAGCAGGGGCGCAGCATGTGAATCCGGTCAGGCAGGAACGATCACGTCTTCAACACAACGGAGGAGGATCTACACATGGAAAAACGTCGTCTGGGCCGCATCGGCCACATGAGTTCCGTCATCATTTTCGGCGCCGCCAGTTTGGGTGAGGTTACTCAGGAAGAAGCTGATCAGTCCATTCAACTGGCGCTTGACGCCGGCATCAATCATTTTGACACCGCGGCATCGTATGGAGACGCCGAACTTCGCATGGGTCCGTGGATGCCAAAGATTCGAAACCGTATCTTTTTGGCGACCAAAACGGGCGACCGCGATCGCGACGGCGCACTGCGGTCCATCGAACGTTCGTTGCGGCGACTGCAAGTCGATCATGTGGATTTGATTCAATTGCATGCGGTCACGAACTTTGAGGAACTGGATCAATGTACTCGAACGGGCGGCGCTCTGGAGGCTTTGCTGGAGGCTAAGGAACAAGGTCTGGTGAAACATGTCGGTATTACGGGACACAGCCATCTGGCGCCTGCAGTCCATCTCGAAGCGCTGCACCGGTTTCCATTTGAGACGGTGCTGACTCCGCTGAATTTTATTCTATACAACAACAGGGAGTATCGTCAGTCGTTTGACGCGTTGGCTGCGGAGATGAGGCGCCTGGACGCCGGGCTGATGACCATCAAGACGGTGGCTCGCGGACCTTGGCCAAGTGAGGACGCCCAGCGTTATGCAACCTGGTACGAACCGTTTGATGAACAGTCCTATATCGATCAATGCGTGTCCTTTGTATTGTCCCAGGAGTCAGTAACTGGCTTGGCCAGTGCGGGCGATGTTCGCCTGCTCCCAAAGATCGTCGACGCGATCGCCAGATATGAGAAAATGGACGACGTCCAGCAAGAGAAACTCATGGCGAAGGCTGGCGCTTTTGCTTCCCCATTTGGTCCTCTTGAGTGATCGAACGATCCGTTGGCAGCGATTAAGGGAACATCGCCACCGGACGCACCCAGCCGCCAGAGGCGTTTTCAACGAGAATCGGAAACGCAGCTACCTTGAATCCAAACGGTCGCGGCAACAGGTCCAGATTGGCCAGCTTTTCGATGTGCAGGTATTCGATTTCGGTCCCTAAAAAATGCGCTTCCCACAACACGCTGGGATCACCGGTTGCGCGATATCGCTCGGCTTGCAAGTGAAGGGGGATATCCCAACCCCATCCATCTATTCCGGTCAGGCGCACACCGTGCTCGAGAAGGTAACGGGTCGCCTCGGCGCTCATTCCCGCATGCGCAAATAAATAGGAAGGATCGAAAAATTTCTTGTCGGCGTCGGTTCGAATGAGGACGATATCCAGAGGTTTGAGGACATATTCAATGTGCTTCAAAGCGGCTTCGACATCCTGAACTTCTATGCTCGCTCCCGGTTCTTTGTGACTGAAATCGAGAAGAACGCCGTCGCCGTAACACCATTCGAGCGGGATGCGATCAATCGTGCGTGCGGGTCTGCCTTCCGAGAGCGGGCCGTAGTGGTAGGGGGCATCCATATGTGTGCCGTTGTGCGTGCTTAACGTGACTGTTTCGACGGCCCACGCTCTTCCCTGTGGGAAGGCGTTTACCGGAACACCTAACGCCTCGGACGCCTGTCGTGCACCTTCTTCGTGCCCGTGATACACGATCTGCGGTGGATAAGGTTCGGCTGCACGATTGCTGATGGGGACGCTTAGATCGAAAAGTCTCATGGACCGGTCCGCCTCTCTTTGCCTGTACGTTTAACTTCATACATCCGGTTATCAGCGTTCGCGATCAGATGATCGAGATCCCATGACGCTTCTGCCGCCGTCGCGCAACCCACCGAAAATCGAACGGCTTTGGTGAGCGCCTCCGCGCAGTCAAGATTCAGGTGGCGCATCGCTTGCGCGATCGCGGTCTCTGTCGCAGCCGGATCGCCCGAAGCATAATAAATGGCGAACTCATCTCCCCCTAGTCGATAGACTTTGTGTGGAGGTGCGAGCAAGCGCTGCAGACAGGAGGCTACTTGCTGCAAAACGGCGTCGCCAGCCAGATGTCCGTAGTTGTCGTTGATGTGTTTGAAGTCGTCGAAGTCAAAGATTGCGAGACAAAAGAAATCTTTTTCCTGCAAATGCGTGTTCATATCGAGTATGAAGGCACGCCGATTTCCGATGCCGGTCAACTCGTCCATGTACAGAAGGCGCTGGTTCTCTTCCAGATAATACAGGCGCTGGAGTCCCATAAAGATCAGTTGCGCCACCGCCACAAGAATCCTCTCTGTCGTCGCATTCCAAGGCTCAGTGCTTGCGTTTCTGTGCAAGGTGATGAGACCTGCTTCACTCTTCGTGCGCCCATCATAAGGAATCAACGCCACCGAAGCTGAGCCGGTTTCAACAAACGCTTTTAAAGCGCCCGGATAGGCTGGATAATCGTGAAAAAAGAGCGGCTGCGTAAGCTTTAGCAGCGGTCTCAACTCTTCCTCTTTACTGCGGAAGTAATTCTCAATCGCCTCCACTGTAAAATCCTTGCCGCCCGCATAGGCGATGATTCGTGGGGAACCCGTGTAGGTGCTGATGAAGATGACGCGGTGCAGCCGCAGCGTCTCTCTCAGCGTTTCAGCCGTCGCGACAGCTGCGTCCTGGGCTTTTTCCGCTTCAAAGAGCGTCCTTGCGACCCGTTCAAATAGGAATCCGTCGAAAACTTTCGCCATGAATCTGCCCCTCTTTGGTTCACCCTTTCGCGTGTAGTATAACATGGGAGTCTAATTCTGAAGAACACGATTGAATCGTGCTAATTGATTACGTCGGAACCGGGAATATTATGGACACTTCTGAATGGTCTTGGGTCAGGAACGGTCACCTTGTTTTAAGATGAGTTTAAGCAACTTGCTCTACGATTACGGTGCTCAATAAGATTTCACGCCGTCGGTCAGTGTTACAGGAAAGCGGAGGTGCGTAAAGTGGAGGCATTCAGCTATCTATCTCATCTCCAATGTACCCGGTGCAATCGAACGTATGGAATTGATGAGAGGGTACAGACGTGTTCTTGCGGTTCTCCGCTTTTGGCTCAATACGATTTGCAGCAAGCAGGCAAGCGTTTGACGAAGGCGCACTTGCGTGAGCGTCCATGCTCACTCTGGCGTTACCATGAGCTTTTGCCTGTTAGACATTCGCGTTTTGTTGTATCGATGAATGAATCGATGACTCCTCTCATTCCACTTCCTGCAACGGGGCGTCATATGGATGTGCCTCGTCTGATCCTCAAAGACGAGGGTACATTACCGTCGGGAACATTCAAGGCTCGCGGCGCCTCGGTAGGCATTTCAAAAGCCATGGAACTTGGTGAATCCTCACTGGCGATCACAACCAATGGAAATGCAGGCGCTGCCTGGACGCTTTACGCGGCTCGCGCAGGTATAAATATAAGCGTCGTCATGCCGATCGACGCGCCTATGACATCGCGTAAAGAATGTGCCTTGGCAGGAGCCGATTTGTTTGTGATCCATGGCACGATTGCCGACGGCGGAAAACTGGTGCAACAGCTCGTTGCGGCATCGGATGGGTACGACGTTTCTACACTTAAGGAACCCTATCGCCTGGAGGGAAAGAAAACGATGGGTTTTGAAATTGCAGAGCAATTTGAGTGGTCTGTTCCTGACGTCATCGTTTATCCCACCGGCGGAGGAGCCGGCGTAATCGGCATCTACAAGGCGTTTAGGGAACTGCAGGAATTGGGGTGGATAGATTCCCGTCTGCCCCGTCTTGTCGTGGTACAGGCCGACGGGTGCGCGCCTCTGGTTCGAGCGTTTCAGAAAGGCGAACGCACTTGTGCGGCGTGGGAAAATCCAGAGACGATTGCTTTTGGTATGCGCGTGCCAAAGGCACTGGGAGACTTCCTTATTCTCGATGAGCTGTATCAGACGATGGGTATCGCCATCAGTGTGGGCGACAGTGAGATCGTGCGGGAACGCAGGGAAATCGCCCGGCGCGACGGTGTCCATGTGTGCCCGGAAGGAGCGGCTGCACTGGCCGGAGTGCGTCGATTGCGGCAGAAAGGCTGGATCGGCGATGACGAAACTGTGCTCGTCATGAATACCGGCTCTGGTTTGAAGTATGTAGATCAACTCAGCGCGGGTGGCAAGGAGATCGACTTGCAGACCCGTTCAGCAGCTCAGTACCATGGCGTCTGAATAGGTGAAGATATAAGGAGAGAAGCGTCTTGTACACGGTCAAAAGTTTCTTTATGGATGGCGTCTGGCATGAAAAAGAGGTGGAAGATTCATCGGTCATTACGATTCGCAATCCGTGGAACGGCGAAGAAATATTTCGCTACGCAGAAGCAACTTCCGATGAGATCTCACAAGTCGTCAGTAATGCCGTTCTCACCGTGCGCAGGGGAGCGCTTGGATTTCGTGAAAGAGCGACTATCCTCGAACGTACGTCGGAATTGCTGGCGGCTCATGCTGAAACCATGGCTCAAACATTGGCTTTGGAGACCGGAAAACCGATTCGCGACGCACGCCTGGAGGTAGGACGGGCAGTCAAGAACTTCCGTCTGGCTTCGGAGGAAGCGGCCCGAATTCACGGGTATACAGAGGTTCAAGAAAAAATATCTGACGATGACGTATTCAGTCTCACGTTGCGGGAACCCTTAGGGGTGATATGCGCGATCACGCCGTTTAACTTCCCTCTCAATGTGGTGGCGCTTAAGATTGCGCCTGCGCTGGCTGCGGGGAACGCAGTGATCCTGAAACCGGCCGACGCCACACCGATGACAGCGGTGCGCTTGCTTGATCTCATGATCGAGGCAGGCCTCCCAAAGGGATATCTGAACATTGTGTTGGGACGCGGACGGGTGGGACAGGATCTCGTGGCGGATCCGCGCATCGCTCTGTACACGTTTACTGGAAGCGTGGCGGTGGGTAAACGGATCAAGGAACAATCCGGAGTGCGTCCGGTGATTCTCGAACTCGGATCGAACTCGCCAAATATAGTGTATGCGGACGCTGATCTCGACTTGGCGGTCGAGTCTCTGGCCAAGGCCGCTTTTGCCTATGCTGGGCAGGTCTGTATCTCGGCTCAACGGATCTATGTACATGAATCGGTATGGAGCGATTTTCTGAGTCGCTTTGTGTCCAGGGTGGAGCAATTACGCGTAGGCGATCCAATGGAAGAATCGACAGACATTGGCCCGCTTATCACGGAACAGGCAGCTGTTCGCGTCGAGGAATGGATCAAGGATGCCGTAGCAGGCGGCGCGAAAGCCTTGACGCAAGGGAATCGCCGCGGCAATCTGCTTGATCCCGTGATTCTGATCGATGTTCAACCGGACATGGCTGTCGTATGCATGGAAGTGTTCGGCCCGGTCGTGAGTGTCATCCCGTACCGATCGGTTGAAGAAGCCATCGAACTGTGCAATGAAAGCGAATTTGGACTGCAGGCGGGTTTATTCACCAGTCAATTGGACGTAGCATTTGCTATGGCGCGCGGTTTGCACGTCGGTGGGGTCAATATCAATCAGGCATCCAATATGCGCGCGGATTCAATGCCGTATGGCGGTGTAAAAAACAGCGGAATTGGCAAAGAGGGCGCTCGGGTGTCGATCGACGAAATGACGGCAACCAAGGTGATTACGATTCGTCACAAAAGAGCCCATGCATTGTAAGGAGCGCCCAGGCGCCCGCAAGTTTGGAGAGACCAGAAGGTTAACGAGCCTATACTGAAAAGGATTGATTGCATGTTACGGACAATCTGCAAAGGCAAGATCCACCGTGCGGTGGTGACGGAGGCGCGGCTGGACTATGTGGGCAGCATCACGATTGATCGTTCCCTCATGGATGCGGCCGATATTCGCCCCTACGAGATGGTGCAGGTCACCAACGTGTCCAACGCTTCTTTGTGGAGGACTTACGCTATCCCGGCCAATGCGGGAAGTGGTACGATTTGTTTGAATGGTCCGCCTGCCCGTCTGTTTCAGCCCACCGATCTCGTCATTATTCTATCCCTGTGCGAAGTGAACGATGAGGAGTATAACCAGATTGTCTCTCGTGTGGTGCATGTGGACGAAAACAATCGAATCACCAAAATCGAATCCCATTCTCTTAAGGAATTGAACGAAAGCAAGGAATGAGTGAACCCCCGCAACGTTGAGACTCTATGTGGGACTATTTCTTTACTTACCGATCGACAAGATTCGTATGTTCAACGCAGTACGTGGTACAATGTTGGCCAAAGGAGGCAATACCCATGTATGTATGCAGCGGCAAGGGATCAACAATTCGTTTACTGGCGGGCGTCGTCTTTTGGATTGCCATTTTACTAGGACTTTTTGTCAATCGGTACCTGGTCTTCATTGGCGCCCTGCCTGCCACAATGCTGATCATTTCCTATCTCACAGGCTGGTGTCCTACCGAAACGCTTTTGGAACACTTTGGCGCCAACAGACTCGTTCGTGTTCCAAAGCGCTGAATACAGGATAATTGGCGGTGGAATGAGAGACCCGCTCTTCAGGATTCCTATGCTGTGCCCGTCGTGAGTTCGGCGTAGCCGTGTCTGAGCAGGGGCACAGCATAGGAATCCGGCTGGCAGGAACCTTTTCCGTGATAGGGAAGTGCAGGCGCAGCTTCAGCCGTTAAGGCTGAAGCTGCTTCACTGCCGAGGTAAACGCGCGTTCGTCGTAGCCCACGACCACTTCTTTGCCAATGACGGTCACGGGAACTGTCATGACGTCGGTGAGGGTCTTCATCTCACGGCGAAACTTACTGTGCGTCAAAATGTTGCGTTCCTCAAAAGGGATGCCTTTCGCCGAAAGGAAGCGCTTTGCAAGCGCGCATCTGGGTCAGAGCGGAACTACATACATGATAACTTTGCTGTTCACGTCGCATCTCCTTCTTGATTCTCTCCCACTCATTATACCCCTATTGGTATCTGAGGGGGATGGAAATCGATGATGCCAACAAATATCCTCTCGACAAATCGACGTTGGACGGCCTATTATAATAGGGACATCGTTGTTGCCCTTTAGAACGCTGAATTCTTTGAAGAAAAGAAGCGGGGGACCCAGTTTTGCGGGGGTGAATCCTCCTGTCTGCTCCGTAGCGGACAGGGGGTAGGGTGAATCTCTCCACCCGAATCCGACAGCTAACTTCGCAAGCGTGGAAGGTAGGGGCGAAAAACGTACATTTCCGGCTGTGCCGTTTGGAAATAATGGCGTGGTTTGCTGTGTTCTCATGCCCCTGGCGAAACTCCCCGTTTCCTTCTTCCCACCCGAGTGAAGGAGGATTCACATGCATTCGAAATATCTCACCCACCTGCGGCAGATAGAGGAACTGTCAGAACAGGAACGGCGCACTCTGGCGCCTATTGCCGAGACTTTCGTTTTCCGGCTGAACGATTATTACAAGGGATTGATCCATTGGGATGATCCCGATGATCCCATCCGCAAACTCACTATTCCAAGCGAAACGGAACTCGACGAATATGGGTGTCTTGATCCCTCGGATGAGCACACCAACTATGTAGCGCCAAGCTGTCAACATAAATACACGACCACGGCACTGTTGCTGGTTTCAGAAGTCTGTGGCTCCTACTGCCGTTTTTGCTTTCGCAAACGGCTGTTTAGAAATGATGTACATGAAACGTCCCTCGATGTCAGCGATGGTGTGCGTTATATTGCCGCGCATCCAGAAATCTCAAACGTGCTGCTCACGGGAGGCGACTCCCTGATCTTGGCCACTAGCAAGATTGAGCATATCCTGCATGAATTGCGCCAAATCCCGCATGTGAAGATTATTCGCTTCGGATCCAAACTGACTGCGTTTAACCCAATGCGCATCTATGAGGACGAGCGTCTGCTCGAAGTATTGGAGCGCTATTCGCGTCCGGATGCGCGCATCTATCAAATGGCGCACTTCAATCATCCGAGAGAACTTACATCACAAGCGCTCCGGGCGATCGCGGCGTTGCAGAAAGCGGGCGTCATCACGGTGAATCAAACACCGCTGTTGGGCGGCGTCAACGACGATGTGAATGTTCTTCGCGAGTTGCTGGACAGGCTGTCATGGGCAGGGGTTACACCTTATTACGTATTTCAAAACCGCCCAGTCGCCGGCAATGCAGATTTTGTGGTGCCGCTTGAACGGGCCTACGACATTGTGGAACGCGCGAAGGCGAAGACCTCGGGTCTTGGCAAGCGGATCAAATTTGTTATGAGTCATTCAAGTGGAAAGATTGAGATCCTCGCGGTCAATCATGGGAGGATTTATATGAAATACCATCAGGCGCGCGATCCCAGTGACTACGGTCGACTCCTGATCCATGATCTACCGTCGGAAGCGGCGTGGTTCGACGACCTGAATCTGTCATAGCCACCCAAGCGAAACATCGGCAAAGCGAGAACGCCAGGAAGACCCGCTGTGCGTCGAGCCGCGTTCCCTGCAGGGAAACGCGGCTCAACACTGTGATCGCCGGGGAACGGCCATGGCGCCGTATCGCTTATGAACTGATGGGCAGTTCCACATACAGTACGCGATCCATGCCCGCCGCCTCGCGAATCTGGCCCAGTTGGGCGGAGTTCACTTCGCGGTCCACGGCAAGAATCATAATCGCGCCGCCCCCCGCTTCCTGACGGCCGACCTGCATACCCGCAATGTTGACGCCTGCCTCGCCAAGAATGGAACCTACACGACCGATGACGCCCGGTCGATCGCGATGCCACGTCATGACCATGGCTTCCGTCGGATAGATATCAACCGGATACCCGTCGAGCATCACGATGCGACTGCCATGACCAGGAATGACGGCGCCGCCGACTTTGGCTGTCGTACCCTCGCCCAACACCTCGACTTCAATATAATTGGTGAACGTCTCATGTCTCGGAGCCTTGCTCTCGACAACTTCAACGCCAAGTTCCTCGGCGATCAACGAAGCGCTGATGAGATGGACTTCCTCCCGATAATAGTGAGTGAGCAGACCCTTGAGGATCGCGCCAGTAACAGGTTCCAGCGGTTGCAAAGCGGGTTCGCCTTCATAGCGAACCACGACTTTTTCAACGCCTCCGCTCTTCATCTGAGCGGCGAAACTGCCCAACACCTCGCCGAGCCGGGCGTAGGGTTCCACCTTCTGCCTGGTTTCTGCGCTCAGCGCGGGCAAGTTGACCGTGTGTGGGTAGGAACCGCCGCGTAGAAGACGAACCATGCCGTCGGCGACATCGACAGCGACGTTCACCTGCGCTTCGACCGTCGAAGCGCCCAAGTGTGGAGTGGCAATCACGAGTGGATGAGCAAGCAGCGGATTTGCGACCGCCGGTTCTTCTTCAAACACGTCAAGCGCCGCTCCGATCACGATGCCTTCTTCGAGCGCTTTCTGTAATGCGAGTTCGTCGATGATGCCGCCGCGGGCGCAATTGAGAATCCGCACCCCTCGTTTCATCAGCGAGAATTCATGCGCCGCGATGAGGTGATAGGTCTCTTTCATAAGCGGTGTGTGCACCGTGATAAAATCGGCCTCCCGGATACCGTCATGCAGGGCAGCCATCTGCACTCCCAGTTTATCCGCACGGGCGACAGTCAAAAATGGATCGTAGGCAATCACTTTCATGCCGAACGACTGAGCGCGTTTCGCCACTTCTGCGCCGATCCTTCCCAGGCCCACAACACAGAGGATCTTACCGCGCAATTCCACACCGACATACTGGTTGCGATCCCACCGGCCAGCCTGCAGACTGGCGTATGCCTGGGGGATGCGGCGGGCGAGCGCCAACATCATCGCAAACGTAAATTCAGCGGTGGTCACGGTGTTGCCGTCGGGTGCATTGATGACGAGAATCCCCGCTTTCGTGGCGGCTCGCACATCGATGTTGTCAACGCCGACGCCAGCGCGTCCAATCACTTGCAGCCGTTTTCCGGCGGCGATCACATCGGCCGTCACTTTGGTCTGACTGCGTACGAGCAATGCTTCATAATCCCCGATCTCCGCCAGAAGCTGTTCTTTGGAAATGCCGACCTTTGTGACGATTTCAAACTCATCCGCTGCGTACAGTTTTGCGAGACCCTGTTCGGAAATTGGATCAGTGACCAAGATGCGCATGACGCAAATACACCTCCTGCGCAGCCGCCACGCCCGCTCCAAGCGCAACGGCATGACCTGTTATGGCGAGCGCCGTCTCCAGACAGGCGAGGTAATGCAGAACATCGCCTGCGTCGACATAACCCATATGGCCAATCCGAAATATTTTCCCGGACAGATGCTTTTGACCGCCCGCAATGGCAATGTGAAACTCGGATTTCATGACTTTGCGCACAGCGTCGGCGTCAAAATCCAGCATCCCGACAGTGGTGACAGTCGGGCTTGCGTCAATGTCCTTTGCAACCAGCAGTGGAAGCCCCACGGCTCTGACACCGGCGCGCGTCATGTCGCGCAGTAACAGGTGCCTGCGTTGGGCCTGCTGCAACCCTTCCTGGCGCAACAGCGAAAGCGCCGCCTGCAGTCCGTACACCAGACTGACGGGCGGTGTAAAGGGTGTGGTGTTCGCTTGTGCATCTTTGAAATAACGGACAAGGTCCAAATAAAGGGTTCTACGGGGGATCTCCCGCATACGCTCCGCAGCCCGCTCCGAAACGCCTACAAGCGCCAGGCCCGGAGGCAAACCGAGCGCCTTTTGTGAACCAGTCACCATGACATCCACGCGCCATTCATCGACTGGAAGGGGAGCGCCTATAAACGAGCTCACAGCGTCGACCACGAGGTAGCCGCCGTGACGATGGACCACCTCGGCGATCGCCTTGACATCGTTTAGCACACCGGTTGAAGTCTCGCAATGAGTGACGAGGACCACCTTGATGTGCGGCTGTTCCGCCAGCGCGCGCTCGATGTCCTCGGCCTGCGCCGCCTGGCCCCATTCGTAGGAGAGGGAGTGTACAGTCGCGCCCACACGGGAGGCGATGTCTGAAAAACGATCGCCAAAATTGCCTGTTGAGACCGACAGCACTTCATCATCGGGCTCGACCAGATTGACAAGCGCAGTCTCAAGACCGGTGGTTCCTGTTCCCGCAAGGATTGCGACGCTTCCTGAAGTCTGCATCAGTTCGCGCAAATCCGTCAGCACTTCTGCAAACAGAGCGGAAAATTCGGAACTGCGGTGTCCGACCATGGCATGTCCCATGGCCCTTGCAACCTCCGGAGGAACAGGGGTTGGACCGGGAATTCGTAAAACTGTCTTTTCTGCGAACATTTCCGCCACTCCTTCTGTCTCTGATGGGAAACACTACTGGTAACAATAAAGCCGCCTGCCCCAAAAATAAAAGGGGCAAGCGGCAGGCGCTCACGGTACCACCCTACATTCTGTCGATCTCACGATCGGCAGCTCCAGCGGTTCCACTAGAGAACCGCAACCAATAACGCAGTTGTGCGTAAGCGGCTACTGGCCTGTGGCGTTCACCGTTCGCTCGGGAATGCTTGAAGATGGACTTCAGCCGCCAGCTCGCACCGACCGCTGGTTCTCTGAGCGCTGTCCTGTCCGTTCGTTTCCGTCATCGCTTTTATCGTATGGGTTTTTCAGAGAATACTACATCATGTGCTTCGCCGTCAAGACCTCAATGGCAGCATTGCGTTGTTTGTCTGTGACAGCGATCTAGGGAGGATGATGATTGTTGCGTCAGAAGTGGACGTCGTCGTTCTCAGAGCACACGCTGCGCTGTCGTGCGATCTGCAAAGCGGCGCGTCATCTCGTGGCCATTACGGGCGCAGGTATCAGCGTGGCAAGCGGGTTGCCCACGGTAAAGGCGGAATGGTCAGGCCGTCCGCTAAGAGAACTCTTTCGAGCGGGCGATGCGCAGAGACACGCCACAGAATTTCAAACGCTGTACAGAAAACTGATGATGGCCTGGCAGTCCGTTCAGCCCAGCATAGGTCACATGATTCTCGCGGAGCGCGGCGCCAGGATCATCACCCAAAATATCGACGGATTGCACCAGCGCGCCGGTTCGCGCGAGGTCATCGAACTGCACGGCAGTTTAATGCGCCTGCGTTGCCGTTCCTGTAAAACGGTGACGACAGTGAGCGGTCGTGGAGGGCAGTCTGCGCAATGTCGCGCGTGCGGCGGCCAGGTCTGGCCGGACGTTGTGATGGAGGGAGAAGCAGTACGGTCGCTCTCTTTGGCCATCAACTGGATTGCCACTGCAGATGTTTTGCTTGTCGTAGGATCCAGTTTGGAGATGGATCCGGTCAATCGCTTTCCGCTTATGGCCTTACGCGCTGACATCCCAGTCATCGTCGTCAACGAGGACGCAGAGTTCCGCCTCGGCGAATATATCGGTGTTCGAGGCAACGACTGCGATGTTTGAGCAAGGCGCCGCAAATCGGAACCATGCACTGCGATCATCACGGAAAGTCAAACAGTTTTTCATAGACGCGTTCCGCAAAATCAAAGGGAGAGTCCGTCTGGTGCACCGGTTCCGCGACGATCAGTTCCATGAACCTGGTAAATACGCGTTTAGCTTCCGCCAGCGACGAGCATGCCACGGGTTCCGCCTCAAATGCTTCTTCAGGGTCGTATACATAGACTTCAAATCGTTCGCCAAGGTCATGCAAATCGATGTCAAATGTCCGCAATTCTCCCTCAATGGCCTTCGACAGAACGACGCGTTCCAGCAACGTTCGTTCGTTGCGCATACAGTGACCCCTTCCGTGACTTGCTGCCTGTAGTATACCACGGCATGCGATGCTGTCAGGGCAACTTACACAGTATCCAAACGGCGTCTCCGTTCAGGGCGCGTATGCGGACATGGCGGGCCCCATGCAGGCAGAAACCACCACAGGATACAAGCCTGGCGGCGCAGCGTCGTCTTGCACATGCCACATCTTACTTTACAGCCCACAAATTTTGACTCCCATTACGCTTTTGTTTCAGTTATACTAGCCATAGAGCGTAGCAATGCAATACCCCAAGTGAATGCCCCCTAATCCGGTTGGTTTACCAAAGGGGGCATTCCTTGTTTCCGGAGAAGGGGAACCCAGGTGCATTACGGACTTTTTACTGAGCAAAGCCGCAAGTCCAAGGCGGCCAAGGCGTTGTACGAATTGCTGCGGACAAGAGGCCGGGCTGAGCCGATCACCGCGGACAAGCTTAATGAGTGGCCTTTACAGACAGGGTTTCAGGTGCCTGGGTCAGATCGCTATCGCGTCCTGAATTTGCGATTTCACGATGAACATCTGAGTCCCTACTTTAAGACTGATATGAATCTGTTTCACCTTTTAATGATTGACGAGCGAACGGAGATTGCCGTCTTTAAAACGAATGACGGCATCTTGTTCACGTTTGACGGGTTGCCTGACAATCCCCAAAAATTTGGACTGCACGGTCATGACACCCGATAACGTAGGCCTTTCGCCAATGGTTTGGCGCGCAGATAGGCAAAGCGTACGAGCCACATGAGATAGACAATGAGCAGCGCATTGGCAAAAAAACTTTGCGCCATGGCAAACGCGTCGTAGAGCCCATGCAAGAGTGCGGGAACAATGAACGCTCGCCAGACGGGTTCGCCATCGAACTTCGCACGACTGAAGCAGGCGCCCATGACAATTCCAAAGAGGGCGTGCGCGGGAACAGCCGTGAACGCCCGTACAAAGGCCGTGGACAGACCATAGCTGGTTACATAGAGAATGTTTTCGACGGTTGCGAATCCCATGCCGATGGCTACGGCATACAGCACACCGTCATACGGTCGTTCAAAAAAAGGTTTTAGGTAGACCAAGCGCCAGAAAATCAGACCCTTTATGGATTCCTCCGTCGCTCCGGCAACGAAAAACGATGTCACCAAGGTAGCCAACAGCACATTTTGCGGTTCCGGTGTCTGACTGTATACGTCCAGCAAAAACCGTTCCGCGAGTCCCGCAGGCAAGACGGCTATGGCCCCGAGGGCGCACAACAGCAGCACAAATTGAGGCGCTTCCCGGTGGCGGGCTGCCCGATAGATATAGGCAAGGACCGCCAGCGCCGGAATGACGGCGGCAAGAACAAGCATAGTTTTTCCCCCTTCGGGTGTAACGCGAGGATGGTTGGCACAGGTCATGGGAAAGCAACAGCCGATGCGCTTAGGGTGACCGGAAACGGCGCAGATCTTTCATCGGAAAATGCAAGGACAGCATGATGTTGTGCTGTCCGGAGGAGGGCTGAAGTTGCGCGGATTCAACAAAGCGCTCGAGCATGAAGTCAACACGCCCATCACGTATCGGTGGCGACTTGGCGACGATCTTGAGGTGCTCAATGACTGGCTGTCACACAGGGTGGAGATCCGCTTTCTTGGCGAGCGACGCTGTGTCGCGTGTGGTCGAAAGGTTTCGAAACTGTACCAAAACGGTTACTGTTTTCCGTGCGTCACAACGCTCGCGGAGACTGATCTGTGCATTGTGAAACCGCATGAGTGTCACCATCACCTCGGTACGTGTCGAGACGAGGAGTTTGCACTCAGCCAGTGCATGATTCCCCATTATGTATATTTGGCTGTAAGCAGTCAGGCTAAAGTGGGGCTGACCAGAAAGCATCGACAATGGATCCGGTGGGTGGACCAGGGGGCTCATCAGGCCATGCTGTTTGCAGAACTGCCTACCCGCAAGGCGGCTGGAGAGTTTGAAATGGAGGTTGCCAAGAACCTCCCCGATAAGACTGACTGGCGCAAGATGGTGCAGGGCGTATATGGAACCGTGGACTTACTGTCGGTGGCGGAAGAAGTGTATGAACGCCTTCCTGACGCACTGCGACCGTATGTCGTTCATGACTTTGCGTTATGCAGCCTGCAGTATCCGGTGTGCGAAGGCGAGACGCCAAAAGCACAGTCGCTGGACTTGCAAAAGGATTCCGTTGCGGGCCGACTGATCGGGATTCGCGGGCAATACCTGCTGTTTCCCCACGGCTGTCTGAATATCAAGAAGCACGCGGGCATGCTGATCGAAGCAAATGCCGTTACATGAGAAACCGGATCAGGGGGTACACTGTGTCCTAAAGACGCAGTGGCAGCAAGGAGGGAGCTCATGACTTGGGTGTATGAAGCGCGCCTGTACGATTCACGTTCAGTGGCCAACTACGTCGCCATGTGCGTGCGCGACGACCAGATATTGAGAGGTCATCAGCAACCCTTGGTCCAGATCTATCGTACGTGCAAGGGCAATTATGGCGTACGGTACCAGCCGCCCCTATCCATGTGAACGTGCATGCTGTGGCCAATGCAAACGTGTGGCGCCTCCAAAATCGGATGTGTTACAATACTTGCGGCGTCAACAGGAACCAGGCGCCAAAAGGAGATGCGCCACATGTCCTCGTCACTGAGTATTGTTTTTTGTAAGAAGAATTTGGAGCTGTACTCGCAATCCGTATATGAGGCCCTGAAGGAAGCGTATCCGGACGAACAGATTGAGGTCAAGGACTGCGTGGATCTGTGCGGAACATGCACAGACGTTCCATTTGCAGTTCGCAATAACGCTCTCATTACCGGACGCGATCCGCAGGGTCTTTATCGCAAGCTCGAAAAGGGCATGAGATTTATCAGTTCTCCGCCGTTGCCAGGCACATCGGCTTTCCGGGAGGACGAGGCGGAGGGGCCGGAAGGGCAACAGGTCGCGAAAGCGGCGGTTGCGTTGGACAACCCATAAGTGGTTGGCCGTCAGGTGCACGGACTGTTCCTGCAGCATTGTGGATGGATTGATTCCTGATCCATCTATATTTTTTTGTCAACCTGACCTGGACAACCCACTCTTCCCAAGGTCGTCAGACGTCGTTTCATTCTAACGCGGTCGGGTCATTTGTCTTAGTCCTAGCGGGGGCGCCTCGAATAAGGTGTCGTATGCCATACATGCGAGGTGTGCTGCTGTGCAAGCGAAACGCACTGTCATACGAAATGTAGCGCAGAAGAAGGGCAAGCAATCGGCGTCGGCGAGCAGGCAGAGTAAGAAGGGGCCGATCGTTACACTGGACTTTGTGACAATTGTCGACCGATTTAAACACGCCGTAGTGAACATTGAAGTGGAACAGGACAATGCGCGACCGCGCGCCTCACGGTTTCCGTTCGGCCTGCCCTGGGAGTTGCCAGAAAACTCACCGCACGCGCTTAACATTGGCACCGGATTCATCTTTGATCGACGTGGCTATATCCTGACCAATGAACACGTCATTCACGGCGCCGCTCGCGTGAACGTACAGATGCTGGGCGCAGATAAGCCCATCACTGCGCGCGTTGTGGGAACAAACTACGAACACGATCTGGCCGTCCTCAAGATTTCCATGCCGCGTACCATTCCTGTACTGCAACTGGGACGGTCGCAGGGTGTCAGGGTCGGTGAGTGGGTCCTTGCCGTCGGCAATCCGCTCGGCCTTGATCATTCGGTAACAGTAGGGATTGTGAGCGCCAAAGAACGTCCCATGCAGATTGGCGACCGTTCTTACCCTCATCTGCTGCAAACCGACGCCGCCATCAACCGGGGCAATTCCGGCGGACCGCTGATCAATATGCGCGGGGAAGTGATCGGCATTAACACGGCCGTAAGTCAGAGTTCGCAGGGCATCGGTTTTGCCATCGCGGTGGATGTAGTTCGCGACGCACTCAAAGCAATGATGGGAGACGCCTATCGCAACGGGCGAGTCTGACCCTGTTCCTTCCGGACCGTTTATCTATGTTAGCATACTTGCCACAGACCATTGCATTTTTATGCATTTCCGGGTATACTTCTGTCTACAGAGGAAGTGCACCTAGGGATCCGGCTGGGGTCCGCTTACCCGGACAGGACCGAGCGGTGCAGGCGGATGTTTGTCATGCCACACCGTGAGTATAAAAGACTCGGCGGAGAGGTTCCCTGATTGCGGGGGATTCTCCGCCTTTGTTGTTTTCTTTTCCGGGATAGCGGTTCGTAGAGCCCGCCTGAGAGAGAGGAGTGGCGCCTGTGTCATTTGTAGAGTTCGAGGAACATGATGCCTGTGGTATTGTGGCGTGGATTGAGAAAGCGCCTGCGGGTTCAAGGAACAATGTGCTGCAAGCGTTGTCGGCCTTAAAACAGATGCGGCATCGGGCCGGGTTTGTCAGCGAAGAAGGCGACGGTTGCGGGATACTCGTGGATCTGCCCCGGGGAATCTGGGCGGAGCATCTGCACAATTTTGAGCATAGTCCACTCCTGGCTTATGATCCAAGATTTGCGGTCGGCCATCTGATCTTCAAAGAATGGACGCAGGTGGATCGGAACACCTGGACCTCCGCGTTTGAACAGGTTGCCAAACGCGCCGGATTTCGTGTTCTGGGGCTCGTCTTTAACGCAGTGAACCGCAGTGTGCTTGGTCCTGGTGGGCAGGCGGAGGATACGGGGTTTGTTCAAGTCGCCCTCTATTTTGACGATCCGGAAGAGGAACGTTCGGAGAGCGCCTGTTTCAGTTTGCAGTTGGCCATTGAGGAAGAGTTGGGAACGCATACGGCCTCGCTCTCAACAACGTCAGCCGTGTATAAAGTGCGCGGCGACGCCGCTGTGCTGCAAGCGTATTTTGACGATCTCAGCCATCCTGCTTTTGTCAGCCGCGTAACCATCGGACATAACCGCTATTCGACCAATACCTCAACGTCGTCCGAGCGCGTTCAACCGTTTTCACTGCTGGGCCACAACGGAGAACTCAACACTATACACAGATTGCGCGAAGAGTCTGGCATGATCGGCGTCAAAATGGTGCCCGGAGGGTCCGACTCGCAGGATTTGAACCGACTGCTGGAGAGTCTGCGACATGTTTACGGATATAGTCTTCTTGAAGCTATGGAGTTGGCATTTCCGCCGATTGTGAATGAGATTAAGCAGATGCGTCCGGAATTGCAGGATTTGTATATGTTCATGCGGACGCTGTGGGGTCCGTTTGCGCAGGGACCCGCCGCGATCGTGGCGCGGGCGGGGGATGAAGCCCTGTTCGCAGTCGACGCCTTGGGCTTGCGTCCACTATGGATGGTTGAGACTGATCACAGCCTGGTCTTCAGTTCCGAGCAGGGCGTTGTTCCGCTTTTTGACATGATTCACGATCCACGCCCACTGGCGCCTGGTGAGAAAGTGTATCTGCAGTTGCCAGAGGCGGAAATGGTGACTGTTTACAGTCACGCGGATGCTCAGGAAGAAACGCTGTTGCGCATGAGTGAACGCCACAATTTTGCGGGTCACCGACACGGCCTGTCTTTCGGCGGACCAGCGGTGCTGGGCGGAGTGCACCTAACGCCTGTGCGTCTCGAGGAAAACAGCCGTGAGGCGAGAATGGCCGCGTTCGGGTGGGATGTCGAGGATGTTCGCATCATGGAACACCAGGCGTCAAACGGCGCTGAACCGATTCGCTCGCTGGGATTCGACGGCCCGCTTGCCGCGTTGGCCGACCAGCGTCAAAACGTGGCCGATTTCCTGAAAGAGACAGTGGCTGTGGTCACAAACCCGGCTATTGATCGAGAACGTGAAATCGAACATTTTTCCACGCGTGTCGTGTTGGGGAGAAGGCCGGCGCTCCGCGCGAAGCAGCACACGGCATTGCGCATGGAACTCCAAAGCCCGATCCTCATTGGCGGGCACGACGTGGATGAGCCGGACCGCTATCGCGCCCTGGCTCACAAGACAGGCACACAACTGCTTGAAGACGTAGCCCACTACATGTCTCGAAAACCTGGCGATGTAGCCGAAATCTATCCGCGCCAAGAGGCGGACGAGACGCTGGGTGATGCTTTGCATCGCCTGCGAGCTGAAGTGGCGGCAGCGGTCGCGGACAGTGCGGTGCTGTTGCTCCTCGATGATCGACTCGCTTTTGCGGACGGGGCTGCGCCGATCGATCCGGCTCTGGTTGTCGGTGTGGCGCACGGAACGCTGCGGGAGTTGCGTACGGTAGACGGGGAATCGCAACGAAGAACGTGCAACATTGTGGTCAGGTCCGGGGCGATCAGGAATCTTCACGACATCGCCGTATTGATCGGGCTGGGAGCAGACGCCGTGTGTCCGTATCTGTATCTCGAATCCGCCTATGCGTTTGACGGTTGGAAGGGAATTGAGAATACCTACACGGCCCTTGTCAAAGGTCTTGAAAAAGTGTTGTCAACACTTGGCATTCATGAACTGCGCGGTTATGACAGGCTGTTTTCAGCCATTGGACTCGCGGATGAAGTGGCAACTCTATTGGATATCAAATCTTTCTTTGGAGAAAAGGCGCTTGCCGGTTCGCTTGCCGCGTTTGAAGCGACTGCGCGCGCCCGTGCGCAATCCCTGCGCGATGGCGCTGCGAAACTGGCGCGGCCGTACCAGTTATGGCCGCGTATCTGGAAGGCGGCGGGGGAGGTTGCCGCCGGGCAGTCCCTGTATGGAGACTTTGCCGCGAAACTGCAGGAACTGGAAGTCTCGCAACCGATTTCGTTACGACATCTTCTTGACGTCATGGAACACGAGCAAGACATTGATCCCAGAGATGTGGACCTGACGATTGGGGAGCATGAACTGCCTTTTGTGATCAGTTCCATGTCGTTTGGTTCCCAGGGAGAAACAGCCTTTCGCGCATACGCCGCAGCCGCTGCCAAACTCGATATGATTTCCATGAACGGCGAGGGCGGAGAGATCAAAGACATGCTCGGCAGATTCGCCAAGAATCGCGGCCATCAGATCGCCTCGGGTCGTTTTGGCGTCAATGCGGAACTGTGCAACTCTGCGGATCTGCTCGAGATCAAGATTGGACAGGGCGCCAAACCGGGAGAGGGCGGTCATTTACCGGGATCGAAGGTATCTGCGAAAGTTGCCAATGCACGCAATGCGCGACAAGGAACCGACCTGATTTCGCCGTCCAATAATCACGATATCTATTCGATCGAAGATCTGGCGCAAATGATCGATGAGTTAAAGACTGTGAATCCGCGCGCCAAGGTGGCTGTAAAGGTGCCGGTTGTACCTGGTATCGGCACGATTGCGGTAGGGATCGCCAAAGCTGGCGCAGACGTGATTACGCTGAGCGGATTTGACGGCGGCACAGGCGCTGCGCGCGCCCACGCGCTGCGCCATGTGGGACTGCCCGTGGAGATTGGCGTCAAGCTCGCGCACGAAGCCCTCCTTGATTCTGGCTTGCGCCAGCAGGTCGAAGTTTGGTGTGACGGCGGGATCAAGAGTGGACTCGATGTCGTCAAGATGATGCTGCTCGGCGCCAATCGCGTGGGCTTTGGCACGATGGCGATGATCGCGATCGGTTGTACGGGTTGTCGAGGTTGTCACAAAGACACTTGCCATGTCGGTATCGCTACCCAAATTGAGACTGTCGAACAGGCGCAGGCTCATGGTCTGAAGGCCTTTGCGCCACGAGATCTGGAGACTGCGACGGCGCAACTGTGCCGCTATTTTGAGAGTGTGGCATCCGAGGTAAGTACGATCGCCGCAAACCTGGGCGCTATGTCCTTACAGTCTCTGGTGGGTCAGTCGCAACTGCTTGCGCAGACCCGCGGAAAACATCTGCTGGACCTGACCGATCTGCTTACTCGCCACTCATCGCGGGAGTACCAGTACGCGTGGGTTCCGGCGCGACCGAGCATGGTTGGGCAAGAGTCTTTGACCGCCAAGTTGGGCGCGCAAGCCGTCAGCGCCATGGCGGCTGGCAGTGAAACGCTGTCCTACGGAGCGGTGCGGGTTCATGCAGGCGAACGGGTAATCGGAGGGATGCTGTCTGGGTCTGTTGTTCGATCTGAAGTGCGTGATCGCCGAAAGGGATTGGCGCAGGCCTCTGTAAAACTGCAGAGCGGTTCCGTGGCGGGCAATGGATTTGGAGCCTACAACGCCGCGGGCGTCCTCCTCAGGGTGGAAGGCGGAGCGCAAGACGGTGTTGGAAAGAGCGCGTTAGGCGGCAAGATCGTCGTCTTAAAGGGCGTCAATCGCTATGGCAGCCGGGTCGGGGGCTGTGTGGGGAAAGGCGTCGCCTATGGCGCCCAACGCGGACTGTTCATCGTTCAGGGCACTGCCGATGCGCGGGCGGGCATACGCCTGTCGGGCGCTGACGTGATTATTGGCGGCGAACTGTCCGCCCCGCTGGAGGACAATCTCGCGGGAGTGGCTGACAGAGCCAATGTGAAGGGATTCGCCTTTGAATATATGACTGGCGGGCGCGCGCTCGTATTGGGAGACCCTGGTCCATGGATCTGTTCAGGAATGACCGGCGGCGTCGTGTATCTGCGATTGCAGCCTGAGCTTGGATTGACTGTGGAGGCGCTGCGGCGGAGACTGGCGAAGGGCGCCAAGGTCTTTCTGACAACTCTTCGGCCTGCTGGGGTGCTTGACGTCCAGGAGTTGCTGGGGATGTATCAGAGAGAACTTTCGAGATCCGGTCAGCAAGAGGCCGCCGATCGTCTGACGCCCCTGATCCTGGATGCCCAGGAGCACTTCATGGCGGTCTTGCCAGGGTCTGAACAGACGGATCAGGATGTAGCGACGGAGTGAACTGGCTCTTGAAAAATAGGACTGCCGATTATGGGCTGACCGACGCCTTGGTCAGCCCATTTTCAGTCTAAGCGTTCTGAGAGCCGCATATTCTGTGATTACCAAGCAGACGCACCACACCATTCTGGAGGTGAAGCAATGACCAAATTGTGGCGAATCGCGTTGATCAGTTTCGGCATTTGCGTGACGCTGTTCACGACGGGGTGGGGGCCGTCGAGACCTGTGTTGGCAAAATCGAATACCGTGCGACGTCAGCGATTGTCACTTGTAAACCGGATCTTGCGCCGGATGATCATACGCCCTGTGGCGGTCGCAGACAGGACGCGTGGAGCGACGATTACCGATCTGAGTGAATGGAAACGCCAGCATCCAGGACATACTCTGCATTTCGCTATCAGCAATCACAGTTCATTGGGAACAGGGAAGACACTTTCGCTGCGTGTGACAGAACCACTGACGGTCATGATAACCGGACAAGTAGGCGCCGCGAGAGAACGACGCTCGGCCCCGACTGTCAAACATTACTCAGGCAGGAAAACTGCTCAGACAGTTCCTTCAAGACAGGCGCAGCAGCCCAGGTCCGAATCGATGCAAAGGACCAGTAAACGGGTGCTGGCCCCAGTGACACCTGGCTTGCGGATTGCTTCACTCGCCATGAGTATGCTCGGCAAACCCTATGTGTGGGGAGGCGAAAGCCCCGACTCCGGGTTTGATTGTTCAGGCCTGGTCCAGTATGTATTGGCGCAGCTTGGCATCGCGGCTCCCCGCACCACCTGGCTTCAGTATACGTTTGGGGCGGGTGTGCGCCAACAGGAGTTGCAGCCGGGAGATCTGGTCTTCTTTACAACGTATGCCAATGGGCCCACACACGTTGGCATTTACGTAGGAAACAGCCAATTCGTCAACGCCCTCAATCCCACTGCAGGCATTGTGTTGTCGAGTCTCCATGATCCCTACTTTGCAAACAGGTATCTCGGCGCGCGTTGCCCCTGGATTACGGTTGTAACTGCAACCACGCCCAACTCGTAAGTTACTGCGCAAAGCGCGCCAGGAAATGGTGGCGAAGCGGATTTTCCCTGTACAGGGCAGCCATCAGATCCGTCACACTGGCGTTTTGCAGACCGCGCTGCTCTCTGAACGGTGTGAGATCTTCCAACTTGATGTGTGAATGTTTGAAAAACACGCCGTCACCCAACAAATCGGCTAGCGGAAACTTTAACACAGCGGCGCGCAGAAAGTTGTGCCGGGAATCAAGAGAGTACACGGTATAGCTAAGACTGTCACCCACCACACACAGCCCTTCGGGCGCAAAGTAGTATTCACCGGGTCCCTCAACGAGAATTAAGAAAGCCGTATACCTCTTCGCGCGAGTCGTCCTGTCAGCAAAGACACCACGTTCCATGGAACCACCCCTCTCTGAATATACCGAGCAAGTCAGGCCTCGTGACTCCTGCACCAGTCACTGTGAGGTCGAGTATCATGACAGGGTGAGGGGGCAAGAGATGTGAACTATCATGACGCTCTGGCCGCGGTCGGAGCAGGCAGCGCCCATCCCGGCGGATTTGCGGTCACAAGGGCCTGGATGAAAAAGGTGCATATCGACTCCGGCGCGACCGTGCTTGAAGTAGGATGCGGCACCGGGCGAACCGCATGCGCGATCCACACCATGTACAATGCTTCGGTGATTGGGGTCGACATGCACCCCCAGATGATCGAAAAGGCGAGATCGCGCGCGAAAGCGATGAAAAGTCCAGTAACCTTTATGACAGTGGATCGCGGAGCCCTCCCCTTTGACGCGGAATCAGTGGATGTCGTCGTCGCGGAATCGGTGACCGTGTTCAATGACGTCCAACCGATGCTAGGGGAGTACTACCGCATGCTGCGACCGGGCGGATTTGTCCTTGACGTCGAAATGGGCGCTGCGGCCAAACTCCCCGACGATGTCCTGCAGACGTTTCAGGAGACTTACGGCGCCGTGACGATTCCGACTCTGCAGCAGTGGAAGAGACATTATACAGACGCCCGGTTTCAAGAGGTGCGCATGCTCCAGTCAGGTTCCGTTCCATCCGCCCCCACGCAGAATGAGACCTATGATGCCTACGATCTGGTCACTTCAGAAGCGTACAGACCCGAAGTATGGCGCATCATGCAGGAGAACCAGCGTATCATGGCGACGTACGCCAAATGGCTGCATTACGGCGTCATACAGGCGTACAAACGTCTCCCGCAATAGCGGACCCCATCCTTTTCTTCGCTCGTCCAATCGTGGTATATTGGCGACTATGGAGAGTGATGACATGGGGCAGTTCGATGAACAAAAGATTCAGACCGCTGTACGCATGATCCTGGAGGCCATTGGTGAAGACCCGGAGCGCGAAGGCCTGCTGGAAACGCCAGCGCGTGTGGCTCGCATGTACAGTGAGGTCTTTTCAGGTCTTCATCAGGATCCCAGAGATCAGTTGCTGACCATATTTAACGAAGATCACAATGAAGTGGTGCTCGTCAAGGATATACCATTTTACAGTATGTGCGAACACCATCTGGTTCCATTTTTCGGGCATGCGCATGTGGCTTACATACCTCAGGGATCCCGGATTACAGGACTCTCCAAACTGGCTCGGTTGGTTGAGTCCGCCGCCAGGCGTCCGCAATTGCAGGAGCGTTTGACGGCGTCAGTGGCCGATGCGCTCGTAGATCGTCTGGATCCTGTGGCTGTCGCTGTGATGGTTGAGGCAGAACACATGTGCATGTCCATGCGCGGTGTGAATAAACCAGGCACACGCACGGTAACGACAGCCGTTCGGGGAACATACGCCGACGATGTGTTATTGCGCAAAGAAGTGTTCGATTTGATGCGCCGGAGCCACTGACGATGCTGGGAGGCCGCGGCGTCTATCGTTCCAGAGAATCATGCAGATCGAGCGCCAGCGGTTCGAATTGCAGATAGTCCGCGGCCACCAGATGATAGCGGATTCCACGCACCAATCCTTCCACGCGAGCTCGGTGCGCGGCTCCATGCAGGTGTCCGTAGACGCACAGACGAACTCCATAGCTCTCCAGCAACTCTGTAAACGCGGTTCTCTCCTCTGCGTCATAGAGAGGCGGATAGTGCATCATGGCAATCATAGGCAAACCTGAGCGCAGTCCTTCATCCAGGGACAGACGCAAGCGTTCCACTTCACGCGCACAGATCCGCTGGTCGTCTGCAGTGAACTGAGGAGAAGACGGCAGATTCCACCCGCGTGCGCCCACGATGGCCGCCTGCGGCAACAGAAGCGCATTGTTCTGGAGAACCTCGCAACTGGATCCCGCCAGTTCCATGACTTTTTTCCGTGTACTCCACCAGTAATCGTGATTCCCCTTGAGCAGGATTTTACGACCGGGAAGCTCCGCAATAAACTGCATATCGGGGCGAACCTCTTCTTCACGCATGGCCCAGGAAATATCGCCGGCAATGAGAACGGTGTCCTGCGCACCGACTGCCCGTTTCCATGAGGCGGTCAAACGATCCGTATGATGTTCCCAGGCGCCCCCAAATACAGACATCGGTTTGGCGACCCCGAAGGAGAGATGAAGATCTGCGATCGCGAATATCCGAATAGGACTTGCCCCCTTTTCCATTCGATTGTACCATGAAAGAGAACAGTCTCAGAATGAAGGTTGCCACTCTGAAACAAGGGGCGAAGGCAGGTATGCACAGTGGGGGATTGCCCAAATGCGACGATGAGCTGCGACGTCTGGTTGAGGTCGTTTCAACCCAGGACTTTGGCAAGCCGTTTTTGCATCGATGCCGATTTAACCCCCGTTTGCGGACGTCAGGCGGTCGCTACCTGCTATCTTCTCACGATCTGGAATTTAATCCCCACTACATGAAAACAGCGGGATATTCGGTATTTATCGGAACTATTCGCCACGAATTGTGCCATTATCACCTCCATCTGGCAGGGCGCGGGTACCGTCATCGGGATCAGGATTTTAAACTTCTTCTCGAAGAGGTGGGAGGCGCCCGTTACGCGGATACCGGACACCTGCGCAGATCGCTGCCAGCCCGCTACGAGTACGTATGTACCGCTTGCCAGAGAGTATACAGCAGAAAACGCCAACTGAATATTCACAGATATGTATGCGGCGTGTGCCACGGGAAACTGAAACTCGCGGCCACACTCATCATTTCGGGTTAAGGAGGGAATCGAACTATGCACAATTCGCCCTATGCAAAAGGCATACAGTCCATTATGGAACTGCTGCGCGACTCCACAAGGGAACTGTCTGCGGCGGTTGACGCCGATCTGTCTGAGCGCGTGATGCAACTGTTTCGCTCAGAGGATCTGGACGGTATCGCTGTACTGATGCAGCAACAAAAATTGGAGAGGGAATTCGCCAGAGAACTGCAGCAACTGCTGTCGAAGTGGACACATCGTCTCGCCGTCAACGCACCATCAGACGCCGTGATCTAACTGGGGGTGTCAGCAAGCTATGAATGAGCGCGCATACAACGGCCAAGCTGTTCCACTCGCGCCATCGCGTGAGTCCGATGAGAAACCGTTTGTCGATTCCTTTGCCGCCATGAGACAGGCGCGCATCGGCCGCATCGGCGCCGTGCGCGCCTTGTGGAGCGCCCGCGCAAAGCATGTGGAAGAAATCGCCTTCGAACACTTTCAGGAGCAAAATCTGGACAAGATTGCCGAATTAATGGATGAAAAACGCAAAATCGAACAACGACTGACGCGTCTGCAGCAATTTTTGCGGACGTATGAGGGATCTTCTTGAAAGACTCTGCCTTTTTTGATCTGCTGTCCGCGCGCGGGATGCGCGTAACAGAAAGCCAACTGCGCGTCATTGCGCACGGCAATGGCCGTGTGGCTGTATACGCAGGTCCGGGCAGTGGCAAAACGACCGTTCTGACGTTGCGCGCTGCGTACTTGCATATGGTGAAAGGCGTACAACCGCAGCGCATTGCCATCTTCACCTTTACACGCAAGAGCGCTGTCGAATTGCAACAACGTCTGACGTTTCTTGATCCTGCTCTCCAAAGAGTAACGGCAGGCACCTTTCATTCGCTGTTCTTGCGCTGGTTATTGAAGTATGACGGACAAAATCCGCGGCTATGGACGGCTTCAGAACAGGCGGAGGCTATGCGGGCTGTGCTCCGTTCTGTGCATGTGGACGTCGGCGATGAATCGTGTGAGAAGTACTTGCAGCACGTGACACTATTGAAAAATCGGCTGCAAAGTCCAGACCGGGTCGCTGCCCAGGACTCCCGAAGAGCTCTCGTCAAAACGATCTATGAACGCTACGAAGACAGCAAGGAACGGCAGCGACGTTGGGATTACGACGATATTTTGATCGCCTTTTATAAGTCCGTAACGATCGGCGGGTTCCTGGCAGAGCAAGTCCGCAATTCTCTCGATTATGTGATGATCGATGAATTTCAGGACACCAGCAAAGCGCAGTGGTTGTCCATAATAACATTATGTAAACAATACATTCCTTTGCTGGTTGTGGGCGACGATGATCAATCCATTTATCGATTTCGCGGCGCTCTTCCAAATATGCTCCGTCTATTCGGGCAAACTTACAAGAGCGCCGATGAAATTCTGCTTGACGTCAATTTTCGCTCGGTCGATACGATCATGCGGATGGCGTCAAACTTGATCCGCCACAATCCGGATCGCAGACAGAAAGTACTGGTTGGCGCAGTCGGGGAGGGCCTTCGGCCCCGTATCACGCGAACCAGGAATGAATGGACGGAGGCTGACTATGTCGCGACGACAGCAGCCCGTATGCTGCGGGATAGGGGAAACGTGACCATCGGGGTGCTGGCGCGTTCCAATCGGCAACTGATGTTTGTGTCTGACGCTCTGCTGCGTCACAACGTAGTATTGAGGAATCACGAACGCGGAGAACTCGCTTTTTATGGTCAGACTTATGTCCGTGAGGTGCTGCAATTGCTCCGAACGGCTGCGGGAGAAGTCGATGAGAATGTACGCACAGACGCTGAGACGCTGTATCTGCGCTGGCGCGGGGCGCCTGGCAGGGATTCGGCGCAGGCGTTGCCGGAGCGGGACCAAAGCTTACTTCGCGCTGAATTTGCCCAGTGGTTACTGCGTCTGCGAGCCCTGAGTCCGCGGGACGCAGTAAAGGCGGTCGTGGAACAGAGTTGGCCCTATCTCCAGCGCGCCAACATGCGGCGCAGCACTGTGAATTTGGCTGCCGATCAGTTGCAGGCGCTCTTCCAACGAGCCCCGCTCATGGGAACTCTGACAACCTGGATACAGGACATCGCGATCTCGCAGAACCGCACGGCCGCAGCGGCCGGAACACCCGCTGTCCAGGTGCTCACGTTGCACGCCGCGAAGGGGCTGGAATTCGACTGTGTCTTTTTGATCGGGCTGCATGATCAGGCAGTGCCTCACCAGCGAGCGTTCGAAGAGGCTCCGCGGCGCCTGCATGCCGAATTGGAGGCGGAAGAGCGGCGACTGCTTTACGTCGGCATAACACGAGCCAGACGATGGCTCTACCTGGTCTACCCCATGCTGGCCGGAAAACGGCAAGTCGGCCCGTCGCCGTTTCTGGTCGAGTTGGGCGCCCCGGAACCGCGTGCCGCTTCGCATGGCAACCGCAAGTCAGCGCCACTGGCGAACGAGGCCTCTTTTGACGGTGTTCAGCCCATGGCGAGTGTGCCCAGAGCAGGCGCCATGGTGCGTCACAAAATATTTGGCTCAGGAATTGTGGAATCGGTTGAAATCATGCAAGATACTGCCCATAAGATTGCTATAATATTTAGCAAAGGAGACAAGCGGTTTTTTCACTGGGAGATGGCTGCCAGTCTTGGGCACTTTGAACAGCCCCCGAGCGACGAAAGGGGAACGAGCAGATGAGCGCTACGATCTATGATGTTGCGCGCGAAGCGGGCGTTTCGATGGCGACCGTTTCCAGGGTGATGAATGACACGGCGGTGGTCAAGGAAGAAACAAAGAAGCGTGTCCTTGATGCGATCGCCAAACTGCAGTACAGACCGAATGCGATAGCGCGCGGTTTGGCCAGTAAACGCACCAAAACAATCGGAGTCATCGTGCCTGACGTGTCGGCGGCTTTCATGGCCGAACTGGTTCGCGGCATCGAAGACGTCGCCCATATGTACCAATACCATATCATTCTATGCAATTCGGATGGACAAGTGCAACGTGAGGTCGACCTGATCGGCACGATGTGGGAAAAACAGGTGGACGGCTTGCTGTTTATGTCTACAAGTCTGAAACCGGAACACATCGATACCTTTGAACAGGCCCAGTTGCCGGTCGTGCTGTGTCGAACGGACGATCCAGAGAAACGCATTCCCTCTGTGAACATCAACAATCGGCAGGCCGCCGCAGACGCTCTGGATTATTTGATTGCGAAGGGCTGTAAAAGCGTCGCTTATGTGGGCGCCAAGATGGGCGAGAGGGCGCTTAGCGACCAGAGACGGCAGGGATTTGAAGAGGCCGCTGTGCGTGTCGGCATCGCGCCGTCGGTGATCGAGACGCCTGAGGAGACGTACAGCAGCGCACTGTCCGCCTTGCACAGCGCCTTGCGCATGGATCCGCCGCGCGCTCTGCTTACCGTCAATGACGAGGTGGCGGTGGCCGCGCTTCACGCCTGTCAGGATCTGCGCTTGCGGGTGCCAGGAGATGTCATGGTCATTGGCTTTGACAACACGAAACTGTCACAGATGGCGCGCCCAGAACTGACCACAGTCGCCCAGTCCATGTATGACTATGGAGCTGTCGCCATGCGATTTCTGACAAAACTCCTGCGCGATGAACCCATCGCCACCTATACGGTAGTCCTGCCCCATCAGATTGAAGAAAGGGCGTCGACGCAGGCAAATTTGCTCACATAAAGAGCCTGTTACGAAGGGATGGTTGAGACGCTCGCGGTGAGCCCTGTGGATTCGGATCATGCTGCGCTGTGCCTGTTTTCGGAACAACTAGCCCGTACAGCAGAATTGCTGCGGGTATCTCCGGTAGTCTCTCATGAGGCGCCCAACGAGAGACTGGCATTGCTATCGACAGCGGCTGAGACGCTGGGATTTACCACAACCATGTATGGCTATGATCTGCTGTGTGTCCAGGCCGGTTCAGGAACAAACGTGTTAACTGTGGTGCATCATCATGACTTGCTGTCAGAGCAAGGGGAAGGGTCGGCGCCGACGCGCCCCGCAGTCCATCTCCATCCCCCTGACAGTATTCGCTCCGCCTGCTCTTCTGATTTCGAGACCGCTTTATGCGGACCCCTGGTTACCTATCACGCAGCGCCCGCGCTAGCCCTGCTGTATGGGTTAAAGGCCGCCGTGGCAGTGCAAGGTGCGCGGGCGAGTGCCGGTGCGGTACGGATTCTCTTTGGCGCCGACGCTGAATCGGGCCACCGATGTTTCTTTGGAGCAACGCGCATACATCTGTTTGAACATCCGGGCATTCTCGTAAACGGCGCATTCTCCGGCACTGAGTATACTCATCCCGGTTGGCTTGACGTGGACATAAGGCTTCCCGCTGCGAGAGCAGACGGTGCGCCTCGGCTTAAGACGCCAAAGAACATGGGCGATCAGACATACGACCTGAAGTGGGAAACGGCGGGCGGACGATCCGACCTTGTTCCCGCTTTGGCCATCGTCAGTCTATATCCTGAGGCTCTGAGCGAAGGAAGGGTTCTGCGCCAGATTGAAACAGTGATCGCCGACGGAGATCTGCCGATTTCTGTGGCGCCGTATCCACAGCGTGACAGGCTTGGCCTAAGGATGGCGGCCACAGGCAGAAGTGGTCATGCGAGTGATCCGCGTCGCGCAGACAACGCGCTGATTCACATGGCTACACTGTGTTCGCAGTTGCCTGTGTACGGACAACGCGCGTTCCAATGGATCGCCGAGACTTTTGACGAACGCGGACAGTATCGAGATGGTCAACACAGTGATACGGCATGGAGCGTGGGCCAGTTGGCGATGGGCAAGGACCATGTCGATCTGCGTTGTGCCACGCGGTTGCCTGGGGAGATTGATCCGACCATTATTCTGGAAGATCTGCGCAGTCGTCTTGCACGCGGAGGATTCGCGCGACCAAGACGACTGGTGGGGGGTCGCAAAGACTCCGTGCCAGGCCGTCTTCTTCGTATGCTTGATACGGCCCTGGCGGCCAATGCTGATTCAGTTGCGCACCAGAAGACGAGTGGGGTGCGAGGGCCGCTGACACGCTTTCCAGACCATGTTCGGGGAGTTTCTTTTGGACCTGTCCTGGCCGGACAGGAAGACCATGCGTATGAAGCAGGCGAGTGTGTCAGTGAACAGGATGTGCTTGCCGCTACACGCAGGTACGCGAGATTATTTGCGAACTGGCTCACTGAACAGGCGAGTGATTGACAGCGGTCGAAACTCAGCACCATGTAAAAAGGCGGTACCAAACCCGTGTATTTACCACTAGCGCAAACGATCGTTTGTGAGTATCATTACAGGAAAGATAAACTGTGCGTGACAACTGACCCATGGGTTTCTGTCGGCGCGCGATGATCCTGAGATGCAGCGCTCTCCTGGAAAGGACGGGGACTCGATGCGAGTTGAGAAGATTGCGAGAAACAAATTGCGCATCTCCATTAGTTACGATGACCTTGAGGCGCGCGGCATTGACAGAGATGAGATGTGGCAAAACGGGAAAAAGGTTCAGGAACTGTTTTGGGACATGATGGAAGTTGCGTACACGGAAGTCGGGTTTGAGATCGTAGGGCCCATCGCTGTCGAGGCGTTCACCATGCCCACGGAAGGGGTGGTGTTGATCGTCACTCAGGTTCCCAGCTTGCCCCCCGGGGATCACGCAGAACCCGTAGAATCGGATGACTCAGACTCGGATCCATTCGGCGCGTTCGTGTTTGCCTTTTCCGATTTCGAGGATGTCGTAAGAGTGGCCACAGCGATTCTTGAAGTATGCCCAATCGACTGCTCACTATACCACTACAAGGGTCATTACCACCTGTCTTTTGACGATGAGACGGTTCCAGAGAATGAATACGATGCACTGTGGTCTTTGTTGCATGAATACGGGGAACTGTCTTCAGTCACACAGGCCATGCTTGAGGAGTATGGAAATCGCATCGCAGACGGCAACGCGCTGGAGCTCATTGCCCGTCACTTTTTGCGAGAGCGACAGTAACCCCTGCGGAGAGGACGGTTGCCTTGTCGCATCCGCCATTGCTGCCTACCCGTCTGGAGCAGATGGAAACTGAATTGATCGCTCTTGCGCACGAACTCCAGGAACTGGCTGAACCTGGCTATGAAGAGGTTGGCACTGTGGCCGTGTGGGAGCGTACCGCCCGCGCGTATGACCTTGCGTTCGAGCTGCTCCTGGGGAACACAACGCCCGTAATCACGATCGGCGATTATCAACATGCGGAAAAAAAGATCATTGTAACAGCGGATCTTGACGCGGTAGGCGTTACAGAGTGTGGGAGGCTGAACTGGCGCCATCTGTGTGGACATCACGCGCAGTCGGTTCACGCCCTCGGGCTTGCCATGTTCCTGGCCCGCGACTCCCTCCCGGACGGCGTTGCCCTGCGCATCATTGGATGTCCAGCGGAAGAGTGCCGACCCGCCTTTGATCCTCAGTGGCCGATTCCCTATGTTACCGGAAAGCAGCGACTGTTGTCTGAGGAGGTATTTGCCGGGGCCGCAGCCGTGCTTGGCACTCATCTGGCGGATAAGTCCCCAGGTCGCGTGGCGTACGTGGTGGATCACATACGCGGCGGCATATGGCTGCGCATGACGCCATGGCCCGAGTGCTTGTCCATGGAGCAATCAGAACCTTCGCGACTGGAAGAGATGGCGCAGGCAGTGAGCGCCCGAGCAGCGATGATCCTGTATCCCCAATGTGTCTCTCATACATATAAAATAGGAAGCGTCAGCATCGATTTATGGATGGAGACAACACCAGGCAGCTGTGTGTCGCAGGAAGATGTGCGCACCATGGCGCAGACGTTGTCCGTGATGTTCCGCATGTCAGCCGAATTGGTCGTACGGTATGCGCCATTGGTGCAGAACTCGGCACTTCGCGGGCGCGCGCGTTCGATACTGGCTGACATGAGTCCTTCCGTAGCGATCGCGGAACTGACGGAACTGCCAGGGGCGACAGACCTGGGCGACGTAAGCCAAGCGGCGCCTACGTTGCAACTGTTTGTCGGTGGAACAGTCGGCGTCACTCATGAAAGGGAATTCCAGGTCGTCGACGAACTGTTTGCTTATGTATGGCCTATCGCTTATCTCGCTCGCATGGTGGAAGCCTTGATTTGACTCTATTGGCTATGGAATGTGAAACCCGCCTGATGGCCGTCTCCGTATTTGAAAACTTGGCGAGAGAAGGAATAGACATGAAAGTGGCTGTCATTTACGGCGGCAAATCAGCCGAACGGGAAGTCTCGCTCATGTCCGGTTCACAGGTGATTGAGGTCTTACTGGAACTTGGGTACGAAGTGCAGGGGATTGACCTCACGGATGCATTTTTTGACGAGTTGCGCTCGTTTCATCCAGATCTCGTGTTTATCGGTCTTCATGGTCGTCTGGGCGAAGATGGCACCGTACAGGGGGCTCTGGAATTGCTTGGGTATCCATACGTGGGGTCGGGTGTCCTGGCCAGTGCGATGGCTATTGATAAAATACGCACAAAGCGTTTCCTGGAGAGTTGTGGTCTCACAGTCGCCAGAGATGTGGTGATCACGCGAGGCGAGCAGCAACCTTCTGAAGAGGAAGCGCTCCGCCTTGGGAACTTGCTCGGGTGGCCATACATCATCAAACCAAACCGAGAAGGCTCGACGCTCGGTCTGACTCTTGCTCATAACCCGGCGCAAGGCCTGCTTGGACTGGAATCCGCGTTGCAGTACGATGAACAGGTTCTCGCCGAACAGTATATTGCTGGCATGGAGGTTACAGTAGCCGTCGTTGGCGACGCTTCGGACGCACGCGTTCTCGGCGTGATCGAAATTGTGCCGACTGCGGAACTGTATGATTACGATTCCAAGTACAAAGAAGGCGGCAGTCAGCACATCATCCCTGCCCGACTGAACGAGAGACTGCTAACGCAAATTGAGCGGATGGCCCTGGACGCATACCGGTCAGTGGGCTGTCAGGACTACGCGCGCGTCGATTTCATTGTAGGACGCGATGGACCGGTATTGCTCGAGGTAAACACTCTGCCGGGAATGACGAGCACAAGCCTGATCCCTGACGCCGCCCGGTTCAACGGTCTCAGCTTCGGCGCATTTCTTGATTTGATCATCCAACGGGCGTACCAGAGAGCCAAACGCATGGTATAGGCAACGCATTCTGCAAAGTGGAGCAGCGAAACAGATTTGACCAATTTTCAATTGGGCTGTTATACTGTCCATGAAATACGGACTCGTCGTGCCGGAATACTAAAAGGTGGCGAAATCATGTCGCAAAGCGATGCTTCTTCGGAGAATCTGAATGTGCTCACAAGCACCCAGGCGGTTATCAGGGAAGCGGTGACAAAACTCGGCTACGGACCTGACATGTACGAATTGCTGAAGGAACCGATTCGCGTCCTTACGGTTCGGATTCCGGTTCGAATGGACGATGGAAACGTCAGAGTGTTTACCGGCTATCGCGCTCAGCACAATGATGCAATCGGTCCAACCAAGGGTGGCATTCGCTTTCATCCAGAAGTGACGGAGGACGAAGTCAAGGCGCTCTCAATCTGGATGAGCGTGAAATGCGGCATCGCGAATCTCCCGTACGGCGGTGGAAAAGGCGGTGTTATCTGCGATCCGCGAGAGATGTCATTTCGCGAACAGGAACGCCTGGCCCGTGGATATGTTCGCGCCATCAGTCAGATTGTCGGACCGTCCAAAGACATTCCTGCCCCCGATGTGATGACAAATTCCCAGGTGATGGCCTGGATGATGGACGAGTACAGCCGCATAAGGGAATTCGATTCCCCGAATTTCATTACGGGAAAACCGATCGCTTTAGGCGGATCGTTGGGCAGGGACACTTCCACTGCGCGTGGGGTTGCGATCTGTATACGTGAAGCGGCCAAGGTAAAGGGCATCACTCTTGAAGGGAGCAGGGTGGTGGTTCAGGGCTTTGGCAATGCAGGCAGTTATCTCGCCAAATTCATGCATGACGCAGGAGCGAAAGTCATTGCCATTTCAGATGCGTACGGCGCATTGCACGACGAACAGGGTCTGGATATCGAGTCTCTCCTTGAACGCCGCGATTCCTTTGGCACTGTCACAAAGCTGTTTAAAAATACAATTTCCAATAAAGAACTGCTTGAACTGGACTGTGATATTCTCGTTCCCGCCGCAATCGAAAATCAGATCACGCTGGCCAACGCCAGTGAGATTAAGGCAAAGATCGTTGTAGAAGCGGCCAATGGGCCAACGACGATGGATGCCACGCGCGTGTTGACAGAACGGGATGTGTTGCTGGTTCCCGACGTCTTGGGCAATTCAGGCGGAGTTATCGTTTCGTATTTTGAGTGGGTGCAAAACAATCAGGGGTATTACTGGACTGAAACAGAGGTCGCCACGCGTCTGGAAGACCTTATGGTAAGGTCTTTTGAAACGGTCTACAAGACCGCCCAGGCCCGTAAAATTGACATGCGGCTGGCCGCCTACATGGTGGGTGTGCGACGCATGGCGGAAGCCGTGGAATTGCGCGGTTGGGTATGATTGACGCCTTGGTCGGCGCATACTGGAAACGATGAACGGGGCAAGTAGGAGGGTAGGGAAGATGCGTTCTGAATCCGTGACTTTGCAAGAATCGAATGGCGAACTCGAGACTCCGAGCGGTCGGGTGAAGATTCACATCCGTTGCCGTAAATGCGGGGAAGTGTTCATCCTGCGAGGTGTGCGCGATATGCGCGGACATGTGGAGACTGGGTTTCGACGTTGCTTGTGTGATAATGATCGCGAATTTGATATCGAGACCTTGGCCTGACAGGGCAGCGAGACAAGTGACCTGAAGAGCGGTGAGATCCCCCAGTTATACTGGGATCTCACCGCTCTTTGCATCTGTTACATAATGGTTTGTTCTCTGGCTAAGACTAGATGTAAACAACCATTTACGCAAGGCTTGGGGGGTTCGCCATGCAACGCGTCACACAGCTCGCCGCCGCTCTAATGACTCTATGCGCAATGACCATGATGTCTTGTCCGTTCGGAGTAGCAAAGGCCTCTTCTGAACCGAATCTGATTGCGGGCAGTCAGGGAACGGCAGTCACCGAACTGCAGAGTCGTTTAGGATTCCTGGGGTATTATCATGGCGTTTTGAACGGCCTTTACACGTGGCAGACGTATTGGGCAGTGCGCGATTTTCAATACGCCTTTGGCATGCCTATCACGGGTCTGACCAGTCAATCGACATGGACCATGTTAAAAAAGGCGACCGTACATTGGCCGGGCGCGGGCAGCGGCAAAGCTGGGATTAACAGTTCCAAAACCACCCGCCGGATGACAGCAGCCTCCCCACCTGCAAGATCGGGCGGATCCGCCGGCGTCGCTTCCGCCAGTTCCGGACCGATCGGTCCTACGACCTCCGGAATAGCGGGAGTGTCCAGCAACGACATCAATTTGATGGCGCACGTTGTCTATGGGGAAGCCAGAAACCAGTCGCTCCAGGGTCAGGTCGCGGTGGCTGCCGTGATTTTAAATCGTTTCCACAGCACCAGATTTCCACACTCGATTCCATCCATCATCTATCAGCCGGGAGCGTTTACATCAATATCGAACGGTCAGGCGTGGCTTGGTGTTCACCAGCAGAACGTTCAGGCGGTCATGGACGCCGTTCATGGCTGGGATCCAACTCATGGCGCATTGTACTACTGGAATCCCGCCACTGCGACATCCGGCTGGATTTGGTCACAGCCGGTCATGCTGCGCATCGGCAATCACGTATTCGCAAAGTAGGAGGCGGCACAGTGAGACGAACATGGCCCGAATGGGCAGTACCTGCACTTGCGTTAGGGCTGATAGGCGCACTTCTTTACGGTTTCAATGAACACCAGTTGCGTTCCGCTTCTCTCGTGCAACTGGAGACAGACTACCAGTCCGCTTTTCATGGCATGGTCTATGACATTGACGAAATGCAGGATGCTCTCGCAAGCGCACAGGTCACCACGTCCCCCCGTATCGTGAGCGCAAAACTTCACATGGCGGCGCGCTATGCGGCCATCGGGCAAACAGACGCCAACCGTCTGCCGAGCGCCCTGTCGGGCAGCGGAGCGATTGCCAGTTTTTTGGGCCGTGTGATCGCGACAACGGATGACCTCGCGAACGCTCATGCGAACGATACCACATTGACGGCCAGGCAACAAAAAACGGTCCAACAACTGTATAAAGAGTCAACGCGGCTGGAAGGATCGACCCGGTCGCTTCAGAGTGAATTCTTGCAATCTCCGTCTTCCTTCATAGCGGCTGGCGCCTCCGTGGGCGCTGTGGGCCGTCCGTCATCGCTGGCCAAACGGTTTTGGTCTCTGGATGCTCTCTCTCAACCATCCACGGGGCGTGCATCACCGTGGATGCACGCCGATTCGTCCATGGGAGCGCAACGGGGAACCCCAGGCTCATTGACAGGTGCGCAAGCGATCATACGCGCGAAGGCATTCGTGGGCGCCGCTCCGCAAGATCCGGCGACCGCGCAACGTCTCGGACCAGGTTTTGACACACCCGGCTACCTGGTGACAGTACGTCAACGCGCTGGCTTACTGACATCGGTCGGTGTGGCCCTGCACTCTGGTCAGGTATTGTGGATGACCACGGAAGAGTCGATGGCAGGCCCAACCCGTTACACCGTCAGTCAAGGACTTATACAGGCGGACCGTTTCCTGCAGGCCCATGGCTACTCTAACGTAGTGTTGAAACGCCAGGTGCACTACGGCAACAGGGGCGCCTACACGTATGTGCCCGTGTTCGCAACGATCGCCCGTGAGTCCCGGCCTATCCTTGTCAAAGTCAATCTGAACAACGGGCGAGTGACGGGTTTTGACGCCAGTAGTCTTGTCGGCGCCGCGACTCCTCAGATTTCGCTTCAACCGACCATAACCGCGGGGCAGGCGCAACGTGTTCTAAGCGCCAACTTTTCTGTGCTTCAGACGCGTTTGGCAGTCCTTGAGCCAGCCGGCCGCCGTTCAGTTCTCGTTTATGAGTTTATGGGCAGGAACAATGGAACGGCGTTCGAGGTTAGTGTCAATGCCCACAACGGCGAGGTTGTGTCGGTGGATAAGTTAACAAAAGCTGAACTGGAAAACATCTAAAAGCTCAGTCGTCGAATAAAAAGGGGGGATGAGGCATTCATCTCCCTTTTAAGTATGTGTAAATAAAGCTATAATCATGGCGAGGGTGGGGTGAATGGGTTATGTCGTTGCCAAGAATTGGACAGAGACTGTACGTTGACCGAACGACCCCAGAGGGGCGCGGTCACGCTCGTCTGCTTGATATTGCCGACCTTGAACTTTACGTGGATGAACCTCTGGAACAGGAGTCCCATCGACGGCTCGACATTGTCGACGGCGATCATGTCCGGGTTACCTATCGGGATGGAGCAGGGGCGCTCTACCAGTTTGAGACCGTCACTTTGCAGCGTCTATATATCGGGAAACTGGCCGCGTACGCGTTAGTCCGTCCAAAGGCCAGCGACATTGTGAGAATCCAGCGGCGATCCTTCGTCCGTGTCCATGTGGGCATCAACATCAGTTTCCTGCTCATTGTGAGGGACGAATCGCCTGCGCTGATCAGTGGGAAGGGGATGACTCAGGATATCAGCGGCGGCGGTATGTCGTTTTATCCTGAAAGAGATTATCCGTTGCACCCGGGCGACACCGTTTCTGTGAAGTTTACTCTTCCCGGTGAAGCGATCGGTGTCGGTCCTATTTCAGCCAAAGGCCTGATTATACGGCGATTGATCCAGGCAGACCGCCCGTATCCCCTGCTGGCGATTCGTTTTACGGAGATTCCCAATACCGCTCAACAACGCATCGTGCAATTTGCCTTCAAAAGACAGATAGAACTGCGTACAAAAGGTCTCGAGCGGGATCTATAAAGGCGCCGCATGGCGCGGGGAGACGAAATGTTCCAGTGAATATTCAGGTCGCCATCGACGGACCGGCCGGAGCGGGAAAGAGTACCGTTGCCCAAGCCGTGGCGAATCGGCTGGCAGTTCCTTATATTGATACCGGCGCTATGTATCGGAGCGTCACGCTATGTGCTTTGCAAAGGGGGATATCATTTCAGGATGAATCGACGCTGGCCGCTATAGCTTCTTCGCTGTCGTTGCGTTTCGTGCCTCTTGATGACGGACAGAGAGTGTATCTGGACGATCGGGACGCCACTCACGACATTCGATCCGCAGAGGTAGGCGCGCTGGTGTCTGTGGTCGCAGCGCATCCGCAGGTTCGGGAACGTCTGGTTGAACGGCAGCGATCGATTGTAAAGGCGAGCAGGGGCGTTGTCATGGACGGTCGCGATATTGGGACACATGTATTGCCGAACGCGGACGTCAAGATCTATCTGACGGCGTCGCTGCACGCTCGCGCTGCGCGCCGATTTGACGAATTGACCGGACGGGGGTACACCGGCACCCTGGCCGAGGTGGCAAGAGTGCTCAGGGAGCGCGATGAAGCGGATGGCGGACGGGAAGTGTCTCCCATGAGGCCTGCCGACGATGCCGTCATTATGGACAGCACGACGCTGTCCATCTCCGAAGTTGTCGAGATGATTGTTGCCTTGTGCCGTCATCGCGAAGCGCAGAAAGGGGCCGAATAGTCCAGTGATGTATTATCTGGCTCGATTTACGGTCAGACTGTTGATGTTGGTGCTGTTTCGAATTCAGGTGATCGGCAGTGGCAATGTTCCCAAGACGGGGGCCGTCATCATATGCTCCAATCATTTCTCCAATTGGGACCCCGTGTTTATCGGGTGTTTCTTGCCGCGGGCCGTTTCGTTCATGGCCAAGGACGAATTGTTCCGCTTCCCTCCGCTCGGCGCGTTGATGCGATCTCTGCACGCATTCCCGGTGCGCCGCGGCGCGGGAGATCGCGGTGCGATCCGGGCGGCGCTTGAGGTGCTTGCCGAAGGGAACGTGCTCGTCATGTTTCCGGAGGGGCACAGGCGTCAGAATGGGCGTGTAGAGAGTCTGGAACGGGGCGCCGGACTGCTGGCGACACGCTCCAATGCTCTGGTCGTTCCTGTCGGGGTCTGCGGTTCCTACACGGTTTTTGGCCGCGTTCGGCTGACGTTTGGGCAGCCCTTTGCCGTTGTTGGCGCAAAAGGCGATGGGAAGGAAGCACAGAAGGGTTCTGCAGTTCTTGCCACTGAAGAAATTGCTGCGCGGATGAGGACAGTGCTGGAGGATTGCCAACATGGCGCAGCAAATCGTTGAATTGGTCGTGTTTTTCCTGGTCGCCCTTGCAGGCATATGGCTCTATAGCTATCTCATTGGGGAACGGCTTACAAGAGTCAGCCCGGACAAGGCAAGGCGCGTGGTCCGCCAGATGCGGCTGACGGCTGTCCTGATCCTGGTCTCAGCCGGAGCGATTGGCGACCTCTACCGTTTTCATGTATTATCACTGACGTGGGCAGGCATTTTATACATACCTGTAGTCATCGTTTTTTTCTACGCTTTGCGCAAATTGCAACCACATTTGAGATCGTATGAGGAGGATACCCGGGATGACAGACTTCGAGACGACACAGGAGATGACTGACGAATCTGCCGCGTTTACTAAAGGTGCCATTGTTGAGGGCGCTGTGACACGGGTTGACGCCCATACGATGTACGTTGACTTCGCCTACAAATCAGAGGGAGTTATGACTCGTCAGGAGTATTCTGAAGCGAAGATCCCGTCATTGGCGGACGTCGTCTCTGTGGGCGATCACGTGCGGGCTGTCCTTACGAACCTGGGCGACGAAGACCATCCGCCTGCGCTGTCCCGAAAAGCGGCCGTCGATGCGCAGACGTGGAAGGAACTGCGCCGCAGACAACGGGATGAAGAAGTATTTGAAGTCAGGGTCGCGAGTGCGGTCAAGGGCGGCCTTGTCGCTGACGTTGACGGCTTGCGGGCGTTTTTACCCGCTTCTCTCGTGGATATCCGCTTTCAGAGCAACCTGGCTCCTTTCGTGGCGCAAAAGGCGCCGGTCGTGATTACGGAGTTGGACGAAGAACATAAACGCATCATTCTCTCGCGCAAACGCGCGCTTGAGATACGTGAACGGGCGACCCGGTCGCTCCGGATGACGGCGTTCTCCCCAGGCCAAATTGTGGAGGGCACCGTGGCGCGGCTGACCAAGTTTGGCGCATTTGTCGATTTGGGCGATGTCGACGGTCTCCTGCACGTGTCCGAGATGTCCTGGTCGCGCATCAATCATTCTGAAGACGCCGTGAAACCTGGCGATCACGTGAAGGTAAAAATCCTGCGCGTTGACCCGGAATCCGGAAAGTTGTCGCTGAGCATGAAATTTGAACATGAAAACCCTTGGCGCGTGGCTGTTGAACAGTTCCGCATCGGCGATATCGTGGAAGGCACCGTAAATCGGCTCTCATCCTTTGGCGCTTTCGTCGAGGTGGCTCCCGGCGTGGAAGGGTTGGTGCACATTTCGCAACTGGCCCAAAAGCGCGTGGCGACACCTGCTGACGCTGTGTCTCCCGGTGACCGCGTTCAGGTAAAAATTCTCGAATTCAAACCGGATGAGGAACGGATGTCACTGTCGATTCGCGAGGCGAAAAAACGGCCGGAACGTGCAGCCGCCGCGAACAGGAATGCCGTTCAACACACTGACGCCGGGAATGCGACGCTGGGCGATCTGTTCGGGGATGTCTTGCGCGAGAAGTTCAAAATCTGATTGACACTGGGCGATTGCGCTTGCGATAATAATCAGATGGGGTGAGGAGGTCGTTGATGATGCCCAAGGTGCGCGATGTCCACCCGGGATCCCTGGCTGAAGAACTGCAGATCGAGCCGGGCGATGACATTGTAGCCATCAACGGTCAACCGATCCAGGATGTTATCGATCTGCAATTCGCCTTGGCGACTGAGGATCTTGAAATTGAAGTGCGCAAGCAAAACGGCGAAGAATGGGTTATTGAGACCGACAAAGGGTACGATGAGACGTTAGGCGTCGAGTGGGAACATCCGACTGTCGACAAAGTGAGACTCTGTCACAACAAATGCGTGTTTTGCTTCGTGGAACAGATTCCGAGGAACATGAGAAAAACTCTCAATATGCGGGATGATGATTATCGGTTGTCATTCTTGCACGGCAATTTTGTCACGCTGACCAACTTGCGTTCCGGTGAACTGGAACGCATTGCCGAACTCAAGATGTCTCCCCTTAACATCAGTGTGCACACGACAAACCCGGTGTTGCGGGAACAGATGCTAGGCAATCGGAAGTCTGGGGAGATTATTGAGCAGATCCAATACCTGGCTTCTAAAGGAATCGAGATGAACACGCAGATTGTTCTTTGTCCGGGGTGGAACGACGGAGCCGAACTGGATCGCACCATCGAGGAACTGTCCGCGTTTTATCCGGCCGTTCGGACGCTGTCAGTGGTTCCCGTAGGACTCACGAGACATCGCCGGGGACTCGCGAATCTGCGCAATTGTACGTCAGTCGAGGCCCGCGCCGTCACGCAGCAGGTGACACTTTGGCAGGACCGACTCCGCCCCCTGCTCGGCGCGAACTTCGTTCACGCGGCCGATGAATTTTATGTATTGGGTGACGTTCCGGTGCCTTCTGCGCACTATTATGACGAGTTTGCACAGATTGAGAACGGCGTGGGCCTCTTGCGCACCTTTCTGGATGAATTCAACGGATTGCGTTGCAGACTGCCGAAGGCGTTGCCCTCTCCTCGTCGTGTGGCGGTGGTAACAGGCGCCTCCGCATACCGGGTCATCACCGAAGCGGCCGCTTCCTTGCAACAGATACCGGGTCTGAACGTGAACGTGCACCGCATTGTAAACAATTTTTATGGTGAGCAGGTAACAGTCACAGGTTTGATCACGGGTCAGGACATTATTGAGCAACTCAACGCACAATTGCAAGTTGATGTGCTGCTCATACCTGATGTCATGCTTAAGGACGATCGCGACGTGTTTCTTGACGATTTTGACGTGGACCGGGTAGGGCGGGAACTGGATACTGAGATTCTCGTGGTTCCGCCGACCGCCAGTGGTTTGGTATATGGCGCCTTGGGAGAGATCAGTGAGCTGCCTGTACGCAGACGGTATGAGACGACGCTGCAATCGGCGGGGGTCGACTGACCCGGCGGATGTTTCTGGTCCACACGGTGAGTAAGACTCCGCAGGTTGTTTTTCAATGAAGGGATGAGATACGTTGGCGGCACCCGTTATGGCGATTGTGGGCAGCCCGAATGTAGGGAAGTCGACACTGTTCAACCGGATCGCAGGCTCCCGAATAGCCATCGTGGAAGACCGACCGGGCATTACCCGCGACCGCATCTACGCTGCCAGCGAGTGGCGAGCGCGTTCGTTTCGCGTGATCGATACAGGCGGACTCGAACTGGGCCATATTGATGAGATTCGTACCCGCATTCGAGCTCAGGTGGAGTTGGCTATCGACGAGGCCCAAGTCATCGTGTTTGTCGTGGACGGAACTGTCGGAACGACTGGCGCTGACGAGGAAGTGGCCGACCTGCTTCGGCGTTCCGGAAAGCCGGTCGTCATTGCTGTCAATAAACTTGACAACCCTGGCCGACTGGCGCTTGCCGGCGATTTCTATTCTCTCGGTTTCGCCGACACCATTGCGATATCAGCGGAACATGGCATAGGAATCGGCGATCTTCTGGACGCCGTGTACGCTTACTTCCCTGCAGACGCTGATGCGCCGGAAAGCGACGATGAGGTGATCAAAGTGGCGGTGATTGGGCGACCGAATGTCGGAAAATCGTCACTGATCAACTCGCTCCTTGGAGAGGATCGCGTTCTTGTCAGCCCACAGGCAGGCACCACGCGGGACGCCATCGACACTCCACTCACCATGGGTGACCAGTCCTTTCTGTTAATCGACACCGCGGGGATGAGAAAACGTGGTAAAGTATATGAAGCGACAGAAAAATACAGTGTGCTTCGCGCACTGCGGGCGATCGAACGCTGTGACGTCGCGGTGCTGGTGATGGACGGTGAAGCGGGTATTATCGAGCAGGATAAACGCGTCGTCGGATACGCGCTCGATGCGGGCAAAGCGATCGTCATCGCGGTCAACAAGTGGGACTTGGTCGAGAAGGACGGAAAGACCGCACAGGAATTTGAGCGCAGCATCCGCTCCCATTTCCCGTTCATGCCATGGGCGCCCATTGTATTTGTGTCCGCCAAGACTGGACGCCGCGTAAGCCGTGTGCTGGAGATCGCCGCGGAAGCGGCCGAAAACCATGCGCAACGCATCGCCACTTCCACTGTCAACACAGTGATTCAGGAAGCGGTAGCGATCGTTCCACCGCCTACGGATAAAGGTCGTCGGTTGAAGATTCTCTATGCTACACAAGTCGCGGTCAAGCCGCCGACGTTTGCTGTTTTCGTCAATAATCCTGAGATGATGCATTTTTCCTACGAGCGTTATCTCGAGAATCAGTTGCGCGAGTCGTTTGGTTTCCTGGGCACTCCGATGCGGATCATCATACGCGCACGCAGCTGACAGTCAAACAGCGCGCAGCGCGCTGATCATCTTTTCGGATGTACGACACCGATCCAAGAGGGGGGCTCCGGATGCCCGTCGTAAGTATCTTGTTTGCGTATCTGCTGGGATCGATCAGCAGCAGCTTCATTGCCGGCAAGGTCGCTTCAGGCGTCGATATTCGAAACTACGGAAGCGGTAACGCGGGGGCGACCAACACTCTGCGGGTGCTCGGCGTGCGGCTTGGTGTCATCGTGCTGATTGCGGATATTGTCAAGGGCATACTCGCCATCGCCTTTGCCCATCTTGCGACCAACGGTTCCTATGTTGTCATGGCTTTGTCGGGATTTGCCGCCATTATTGGACACAATTGGCCCATCTACTTCAGCTTTCGAGGCGGCAAAGGCGTGGCCACCACCATAGGGGTGCTGGCGACACTCAGTTTTCCACCCGCGCTGTATGCCGGTCTGGTCGCCATAGCGCTGCTCATCGTGACACGCTATGTTTCATTGGCAGCGCTTGTATTTGTCACACTAACCCCTATCTTTCAAATCGCGTTGCATACGCCCGCACCTTATGTTTGGATCAGCGTAGCGGTTCTGATCATGACATATTGGCGTCACCGCGGGAATATCAAAAGATTGGCGAAGGGATCTGAACATCGGATTTTTTCCCGTTAACGCTGGCAACCACGGTTGTTCCTGACGCCACTAGAAAGTAGAACGGAGTTCGTTGCATGGGTGAAGAACAGCGCAACCTCGACAGACGTACGGTGACAGTGATTGGAGCGGGCAGCTTCGGATCCGCCCTGGCGTCTGTGGCCGCGGCGAATGGGCACACCGTGATTCTGGTTGCCAGACGGCAAGACGTCGTGGACGAAATCAATACGGCGCACCGCAATGAACGGTATCTGCCTGGCGTGGATCTCGATCCTCATCTGGTTGCGACAACGCGCCATGATGCTGTGCGGGACTCTGATCTCGTGCTCTTGGCCGTTCCTTCCCACGCCATGCGAGAGACCTGCCGCAGGCTTCACACGAGCCTGACTCCCCGAGCCGTGGTTGCGCACGCCACGAAAGGATTGGAAACAGGCTCCCGGTTGCGCATGTCGGACGTCATCTTTCAGGAACTCCCGGAACTCGAACGGCGTCGACTGGCAATTTTGACAGGACCGAGTCACGCAGAGGAAGTTTCCCGCGGAATGCCCACGACTCTTGTTGTGGCCAGTCTCTCGCGCGGCGCCGCCGAATATGTACAGGATGTTCTGATGAATCGCGCGCTGCGTCTCTACACCAATCCTGATGTGATTGGCTCCGAACTCGGCGGTGCGCTCAAAAACATCATCGCGCTGGGTTGCGGGATTTCGGATGGTCTGTTGTTTGGCGATAACGCGAAAGCCGCAATCATGACACGGGGTCTCGTGGAAATCGCTCGGTTGGGGGTGCGTCTGGGCGCCGCGTACAGCACGTTTTCGGGGCTGACGGGTGTGGGGGACCTGATTGTGACATGCACGAGCCGCCACAGTCGCAATTGGAACACGGGATATCTGCTTGGCAAGGGCGTATCGTTGCAGGAGGCCCTGGATCGCGTCGGGATGGCGGTCGAAGGAATTCGCACCACCCAGGTTGCGTTGGAACTGGCGACGCAAGTGCAGGTGCCAATGCCCATTGCCAGCGCCATCGGCGATATCTTGTTTCATGGGAAATCGCCTGGAACTGCCGTGGGGGATCTCATGGGTCGCACGCGAACCCATGAGATGGAGGAGTACGTGCAGGATTCAACTGCCAGTTGGGAATACGAGTAGAACAATGGTACAATGTATAACTACATATGTTTTAGGAGGCTGAAATTCTGCATGAGCCACACACCAGACGATTTGTTCTACACAAAGGAACACGAGTGGGTTCGTTTTGAAGGGCAAACCGCCCGCATAGGCATTACGGATTTCGCCCAAAGCGAACTGGGCGACATTGTATTTGTCGAACTCCCGGACGTTGATTCGGAGATTCGGCTGGGGGAAACGTTCGGCACTGTCGAGTCAGTGAAAACGGTGTCTGATTTGTATGCGCCGGTGACCGGAAAGGTGATTGAAGTCAATGAAGAGCTGACAGACGCGCCGGAAAAGGTGAATGAAGCACCCTATTCCAGCGGCTGGATGATCGTCGTGCAGCTTTCTTCAGATGTTCGGGATGGGCTGCTCACGGCGGCGCAATACCAGGCTCAAACTGCTGACTAGGTCCATGGGAGATCAGCCGCTATTCAGGTTGCTGGACACTGGCCGCTCCTCAGGCGCGTTTAACATGGCTCTCGATGAAGCGATTCTCATGCAGGTGGCCAAGGAGGAGAGTCCTCCCACGATCCGCTTTTACGCATGGAACGCGCCGACTATCTCTATCGGCTACTTTCAGCGCATTGATCGCGACATCGACAGCGACAAGGTGCGAGCCCATGAGTTTGAGATCGTTCGCCGCATGACTGGCGGGCGGGCGGTCTTGCACGACCGCGAACTTACATACAGCGTCATGGTGCCAGGAGATCACCCGTTTGCCAAATCATCGGTCGTGGAATCATACCGGTTACTGTCATTGGGACTGCGCAAAGGGTTCATCAACCTCGGTGTCCATGCGGAAGTTGTCTCGCTTGCACAAGAGAGTGAACGGGCAAAGTTTGCGACACTCGGGTCTGCGGCCTGCTTTGATTCACCCTCTTGGTACGAACTGGTGGTCGAAGGCAGAAAGATTGCGGGCAGCGCACAAGTGAGAGCGCACGGTGGGCTGTTGCAGCACGGCGCCCTGTTGCTTGATCTTGAGCCTGACGACCTGTTTGACGTGCTTCTGTTTCGCGACGACAGGGAACGAGAGCGGATTCGGGCCGAATTTGATGTGCGCGCGGCCAGCGTACGTCAGTTGACTGGACGCATTGTTTCCTACGAGGAAGCGGCCATGGCCTTTGCCAATGGATTCTGCGATGGTCTCGACGCGCAACTGATTCCTATGAATCTCACAGATCAGGAATTGGCCATGGCTCACACTTTATTGGAACAGAAATACTCCCAAGAGACATGGACGAGACGCAGGTAAAGCGTCTTTCGAGAAGACGCTGCGTTCAGGCAGCGGTCGCGGACCGTCTTGTGGCCTCGTTTTTCTCCCGCACGGCGCTTAGGCGTCTGCGGGCATTTTTGCATTTTTCGCAAGCGCAGGCGTTCTACTTTCTATGAGATGAACGTACATGTAAATCAAGTAGGAACGGAGCACCGATTGCGCGGTGGGCATAACCGGACGTGAGTCACATATATATGTAACGTCCAATAGGACTTTGCGCAGAGCATGCCGTCAGGCGCCCGCAGCCACTGGTTTCATGGTTCCCATCTACGCCTTGTTTGAAGTTAGGGAGGGAAAAGCGTGGACAGATTCGATGTATTCAAGGATATTGCGGAGCGAACTGGCGGCGATATCTATCTCGGTGTCGTAGGTCCAGTCAGGACTGGCAAATCCACATTTATCAAAAAGTTTATGGAACTCATTGTACTTCCGGGCATTCACGACGAGGCGGACCGTAT
>JAJZCB010000090.1 GCA_021846285.1 Bacillota bacterium | reverse complement strand
TTCATCACATTGGATATGTGATTGCGGACTGTCTTTTCGCTGATGAAAAGCGTTTCGGCGATTTCCCTGGTGGTTTTGTCCTGAACCAGTAGCTCGAACACCTCTCGCTCGCGAATCGTCAGGAGTGACTTGACGCGGACATCCCTTACCGCTGACACTTTTCTTATCCCTCCTTGCTCCAGTCCTGATACACAAGGGTTAGGGATACAGTTACCGTATTGTATGAGGCAGTGAAATTGGTTGTGCTACTTTACGGGTACATTGGGCAGGGTGGACGGTTACTTTGCCATCCTGGTTTCTGCCGGAACGATCATGCGGGTCTAACCTGAAGTCAGTGAGCAATGACACCGGAGTCGCGCGTCGTTCCCTTTTCGATTGACTCAGATGCGCTGAATGATCGCAAAGGTTCGTTCCAGTACGGCGACGGCGTGCGCAGCACCTCCATGAGATCCTCGATCACCGCGCTGGCCGTTGGCAGTTCTCCCGCTCCCCGGCCAATGAAAGTCAGATCGCCTACAACATCCGCCGTCAGCGTCACGGCGTTGAACACATCCCGAACGCCCGCCAGCGCATCCTCGCGGGGCAACAATCTGGGGCCGACCTTCAAAATGACCTGTTGACCATCGTAGGTCGCCTCTCCGATCAATTTGATCACACACCCCATGCTCTGGGCGGCTCGAATGTCCTGTTCGGAGATCTCTGTGATCCCCTGCCGTTGCACTGCACTGACCAAACTCTTTACTGGAAACGCCATATTGGCCAATATCGCAAGTTTGTAGGAACTGTCGTAGCCTTCCACGTCGCTTTGCGGATCTGCCTCTGCATAGCCCAGCTGTTGAGCGTTTTGTAAAGCGTCAGCAAACGGCAGCCCGTCTTCTTCCATTTTCGTAAGAATATAATTGCATGTGCCGTTGAGGATGCCGCGAATGGAAGTGATGCGATTGGCCGTGAGATACTGCTGAACCATGCGCACAATGGGAATGCCGCCGGCCACGCTGGCTTCAAAGAGGAGCCGAACGCCCTGACGGTCAGCCAGCTCACCCAGTTCATCACCATATTGGGCCAGCAGTTCTTTGTTGGCCGTAACCACATGCTTGCGCGAGAGCAGTGCCTGTCGGATATAGGACCTGGCAGGTTCCACTCCGCCCATCACTTCGACTACCACGTCAATACGTGGATCCAGAAGAATCGCTTGGGGGTCGTCGGTAACGTTGAAGGCCGACACGTCCAGGTTCCGTGGTTTCTCGACATGCCGCACCAGAGCTCCAAGCACCTTGATGGAGCACCCTGTTCGAGTTTCGATCTGCATCCGGTTGGACTCCAGTGACATGACGACTCCACGGCCGACCGTGCCCAACCCCAATAAACCAATGTACAGTGTGTGCGCGCTCTCCATGATACCCCTCTTCCTGTCTATTGACTATCCGTCGCCTACCGCATGCCGAATCGATGCGTCTTGCGCCAGGAATGGGTGCAATAATTCACTGAGTTGCGGAAGTTCCAACAAAAAGGCATCGTGTCCGTAGACGGTTGTCAGTTGCTCATACCGAGCCCGCACCCCACTTCTTGCGGCCAGTTCGGTTGCCCGTAGCAAATCTTCTGGCGGATACAGGAGGTCCTGCTCAATCCCAATCCATAACAGTTTCGCACTGATTCGCCCGAAAGCGCCTGACAGCCCTCCTCTGCCCCGTCCGATGTCGTGCAGGTCCATCGCACGGAGTAACGTCAGGTATGAATTGGCGTCAAAACGTTCAACCAGTTTGTCTCCGTGATGCCGCAAATATCGTCCCATCTGGAAGTCGCCGAATCCATCGGGTCCCAATTCACGGCCCATGCGCTGCTGGAACAGTTCCGCCGTTCGGTAGGTGATCATTCCGATCATGCGAGCAATGGCCAACCCTTTTGCGGGCGACACGCCCATCTGCGCATAATCCCCGTCTCTGTAGTCCGAGTCCGCGACAATCGCCTGCCGCATGATCTCATTGTACGCCAGCCCCATGGCTGTGTAGGCCGGATTGGCGGCAATCACGGCCGCTCTCTCCACGTACTCGGGATGCATCACCGCCCACTCCAGCGCCTGCATGCCGCCCATGGAACCGCCAATCACCAGTTGCAGTTCCGTGACGCCCAAATGCCGCAGCAGCATATACTGGACGTTGACCATGTCGCGAATGGTAACTGTGGGAAACAGCGCGCCATAAACGCGTGTTTCACCCGGCACCTGACTGGCAGGCCCCGTGCTCCCCTGGCATCCGCCAAGCACATTGACGCAGATAACATAATAGCGGTCTGTATCGAACACGCGCCCCGAGCCGATCAACTCTCCCCACCATCCCGGACGCCCATCGCCGTCCGCCGCATGTGCGTCGCCTGTGAGCGCGTGGCATATAAGAATGGCGTTAGCGCCCGTTCGGTCCAAGTGGCCGCGCGTCTCAAAAACCAGATCAACGTTTTCCAGCATTGCCCCAAACTCTGTAACAAAGGAACTCATGGTCCACCTGCGAGCGGCGGTGGTCTGCGGGTGCTCATGTTCGTTTTGATTCACCGCCATCCCTCCCATGTCGCCATCACAAAAACCCCCCACGTAAGAGGGGGGCATCAACTGTCGATAGTCTCCCTCTTATCTTCCAGAGTTTTCACTCTGCTGGATTTGGCACCTTTCTTTCGCTTTCACGAAAAACGGTTGCCGGGCTTCAACGGGCCAGTCCCTCCGCCACTCTCGATAAGAGTATTCAGTTATCAATTTGAAGGAAATTTAGCACACCGTGAGCCGGGTGTCAAGCGTTTCCCCTGTCATTTTCATTGTCCTGTCCATTGTCCCTAGTCATAACCTCTGTCCACTACCCCGCGGCAAGCGCGATGAAATAGAGATGGGAATATGGCCGTCCGCTCCCCCGTAAACGATCGCGTGAACGGCCGCCCGCAACATCCAAGGCGTCTCTTCATAGGTAGCCAGTTGTGTGGGCATGTCTTGAAAGAGCGGTTCGCGCAGATCGTAAGGGCTTCGTACTGCGATCACTGCGATGGGACGCCGTACAGCAGCCGTTATATCTCGAATGACCTGCAAGAAACGCGGGTTACCCAGACCGTTTACAGATACCACTACCAGGTCGGCTGCTTGACTGGCTGCAATCGCGGCGTCAACCCCATAACCCTTTACGTCGATTTCGTACAACTTCACCATGGCGTCGGGCAGTACCCGCATCAGTTCATCCTGAAGGACCTCGGTCCTTGCAGATGCTCCTGCCGCCATCATCTGCGGGTGTATCTGATCACGCAACAAGACAATCCGCTGCGGCGGAATCTCCCAGTTTCCAATCGGCAGCGCGCCCTGATCATTGCGCAACACCGTTACGGCCCTTGCCGCGATCTGCCGTTGCAGTTGCCCTGCCTGCGCCACTATGCGGTCCACGTCATCCTGCGACGTCTCCTGCGGCGGTTCCTGCAGCCGCCTGCGTTTTAACGCCCACACTCGTTCCGCTGCCTCTCGCAGTCTTTCAAACGGCAGTTCCCCGCTTTCTACGGCGGCCACAATCGCGGAAAGCGCCTCTTCCTGTCGCTCCAACTGGTGTGACACCAGCACCAGATCCGCCCCCGCGCGCAACGCGAGAACCGCACCGCGCCCCACACCGACGGTATCTGAGATCGCCCGCATCTCCAGGCAATCCGTCATGATCACCCCGGGAAATGCGAGACGTGTCCGCAAGAGTTCCGTCAGGACCGCTTCTGACAGTGTCGCGGGATCGGTGTTGCCCGCAACTGCCGGAAACACGACATGCGCAGTCATAATCGCCTCAATGCCAGCTGCAATTGCGGCCCGAAAAGGCGCCAATTCTACCGCCTGGAGTCGCTCTACTCCATGTGCGATAAGCGGAAGAGACAGATGCGAGTCGGAGACCGTATCGCCGTGACCGGGGAAGTGCTTGCCGCACGCGATCACCCCGGCCTGCTCCAATCCACGCGCAAAGGCAACGCCCAGAGTCGCCACAGCGTCAGGGTCTTCGCCAAAGGAACGCACGCCGATGACAGGGTTGTCTGGATTGTTGTTCACGTCAAGCACCGGCGCCAGATCCATCTGTATGCCCGCCGCGCGCAGCAGGCGACCGGTGATCAGACCGGACGCCTGCGCCAGTTCCGCATCACCGGTCGCTCCGAGCGCCATGTTTCCGGGCAATCCAGGAACATCATCCGCGAATCGGCGAACGATTCCGTTCTCCTGGTCAGCGCAGATGAGCAGCGGCAAATCGTGTCCACATTCCTGCGCAAACGCCTGCAATTGTTTTGTCAACGCTCGCACTTGCGCGAATGACGCGATATTGCGCCCAAACAGAATGACATTTTGCACACGCAGGCGATCGATCAGGTGTTCCGCGTGCCCATCCATCTGCTCACCGTCAAAACCGGCGCAAAGCACGGCGCCTGCCCATTCGCTCAACGTCTTGCCATTCATCCGCGTTCCCCCTTCGCGCGCCGCAGCACCCGGCGCCACATTCGCAATTCGCAGTCCACGTGTTCGCATCATCAGGAGCATCTCGGCGAAGACTGCTCTCTTTCGCCGTCTTCATCGACTCTCTCACCCAACTGTGTGGTTATTTTTTGCGTTCCGTAAAACTCTTGATGCGGCGGTTTAACGCGCCTTCTGGAACAGCGAACGATTGGGCACGCTTCATGCCAGCTGGCGCACCACGCACAATCGTGAGCGCCTTGTAGTAGTCGATGAAAGGAAATCCCGACGTTTCCCCACGTGCGTAGGCGTACTCATTCATGCCGGCAACCCAACGTTCGTATGCTTCGTCGCCGATTTCCACAAAAACCTGGGGGTGAAAATCATACGGATCCTCCCAGTTGTCCGCGTAATAGACTTGAGGCACCCAGTGCGCTGGAGAGTCTCGCTCAATCGTCTTTAATCCTGCGTAAAACAGAGCGTCCTTCACGATGTAGTACGTGTTCATGTGATCCTTGTGCATGCTTCCTTTCCAGTGCGTAACCAACACATCCGGTTTGAGTTCACGAATCACGTCCGCAACGGCGTACTTGCTCGCTTCGTCAACAGGCAATTCACCATCTTTATAGTCGAGAAAACGAACATTCGCCCCCAACTGCGCCGCACACCGCTGTGCTTCAAGGATCTTTTGCTCCGCATACGCCGCAGGAGCAAGTCGCGGATGTCCTTTTTCCCCCGGAGTCAAGTGCAAGAGCGTCGCCTGGTGCCCCGCCAGTACATGCTCCGCCAACACCGCGCCCGCAGTCAGATCCATGTCGCCTGCGTGTCCGCCGACCGCTAAAATGTGCATGTCAAGGCTCTCCCCTCGTTCTGCGTTTAATTCACAGGTTCAAACCGCTCTTTCAACGTCTTCTTCATCACATCAAAGCGACGCGTCACGGCGAAGCCAGCCCGCAGATACAGGCGCCCCGCAGGCGACTGTTCACCAGTCCACAGAAACCATGCTCCATGCAGACCATCGGCGCGCATGCTCTCCATGCAACGATAGAGCAGAACTTTACCAAGACCTGTACCACGCAGTTCGGGCGCCACTCCAAACGGCCCAAAGCGTTCAAGAACGCCGTCATAAGCGCCATACGTGCAGAATCCAACAACCTGTTCGTGACGCCGCGCGATCAGCACACGCGAGAGAGGCGCTCCTTGTGCCAGCGCTTCCCTTACGGCGCGCGCCCAATCCGGGTTAAAGACGTTCTGATTGAACGCGATCACTTGTGTCACGAAGGAGTAGGACAGTGGTTCGACGACGTACCCTTCGGTCTGCCGCTTCATCTCCAAAGCCCGCACGTCGTCCGGGTACTGGTAGTTGACCAGATTCCTGTCCATCGCAACGGGTGAGTAAAGCACAGAATAGCCCGCCCTTTCCAGGGCGCGCTTACCCGCAGGATAGTTCGTTTCGTCGATGCCCGGCAAGAAGTAGTGAGGGGCATAGGAGGCAAAATACACGTTCTTCCGGCCCCTGCGCCGGAAGAAGTCATCTGCCGCCTGTAACAGATCCGCCGCGATATGCCGCCTCCGCGCTTCCGGCGCCACAAAAAAAGCGGTGATCCATCCATCGTCCGGTTCAAGATCCACACCTGCGAGTGGCAGCTTGCGAACCACTGCCAGCACACAGCCGACGATCGTTCCGTCGATTTCAGCCAGCAGGACGCCCTCCGGATCAAAATTGGGATCAGTCAGAACGTGCTTCAAAAAAATAAAGGGTGTGATCGGATCTTTTGGCAGCGCTCGATTCCACAAAACGACAATTGCTGCCTCATCACCACTCTGATAGGAGCGAATCATGACTGCACCCCATTTCGCAAGAATGAAGGTCGCAAATCCGCTACAGCCTCATCCACGAATCGCGATACCCGTCCGCCAGCGGCTAAAGAGAAAAACCAGCATCCAACATGACACTGCTACGATCCACTAGGAAACGATTCCAGCACATCGAGCTCGCGAAGAACGATCCGCAAAAAACCATCCGCCTCCGCCAGCAGTTGACCTGCCGTGCCCTTATCCACTCCCTTGCGAGCCATGACGATCGCGGTTTTCACATGCCCATCCGCCTCCTGAAGCATCCGCTCTGCGAACACATAGTCGACATCGGCCGCCTGCATCACCATGCGTTTTGCGCGTTCCGCCAACTTTTCATTGGTCACTTTCAAATCGACCATCAGGTTGTGATAGACCTTGCCCAATCGAACCATGGTAGCCGTGCTGAGCATGTTGACAATCTGCTTTTCGGCCGTACCGGCCTTCAGCCGAGTAGAACCCATCAGGACCTCCGGACCAGTGTCCACTTCAATGGCGACATCCGTCAGTCGACTCGCCTCAGCGTTCAGGTTGCAGCTCAGTGAAACGGTCGCGCTACCCAGTTGACCAGCATAGGTCAAGCCGCCCATCACATAGGGAGTCCGACCGCTGGCGGTGATTCCTACCACCACATCGCGCTCTGTCAGTTGAATAGCTTGCAGGTCGGCTTGGGCAGAGGCAAAATTGTCCTCGGCGTCTTCCACCGCACGAAACATGGATTCGGGTCCACCGGCGATCAAACCCTGGACCTGCTCTGGTGGGGTGCTAAAAGTCGGCGGACATTCCGCCGCGTCGAGCACACCGAGGCGTCCACTCGATCCAGCCCCGATATAGATGAGCCGACCGCCCTGTTTGAGAGCCCCGACAATCACCTCGACAGCCTGCGCCACAGAAGGCAATACCTGGGCGACGGCCACGGGAACCGCGCGATCTGCCTCGTTCATCATGATCAGAATGTCTGTCGTGCCACTGATATCCAGATTGGCGTATTGCGGATCAGACTGCTCCGTATGCAGGTGCCTGAGCGATTGCACCAAATACCCTCTCCCCACTCCTGTTGTCTACTCCATCGCCACAGCCGCAACCTGACGTACTTCTGGGAAGTGGCATGCATACTGATACTCACCGTCGATGAGAGTCGGCGCTTCCGAAAAACACCTTTCCTGGGCAAACGGACAGCGATCGGCGAACAGACATCCCGTCTCTGCAGCACTCTGGGCATTCATTTCCTTCGCCAGAATAAATCGGTCGGCGCCCATTCTCTCAAGCCCCTTGAGCACCGGTACGGCGCTTAACAGCGCCTGTGTATACGGATGTTGCGGGCGTGAGATGACCCCTTCTGTCGGCCCCTGTTCCACAATCAGTCCCTTGTAAATGACGGATATCCGCCCTCCCTTTCCCAGGTAACGAGCCGCCGCAACGTCGTGGGTGATAAACAGAAGCGAAATGTTCAGTTTTTCCCGCAAGTCGCGCAGCAGTCGCAAGACACCGAGCCGCAATGAGACATCGATCATCGACACCGCCTCGTCCGCCACCAGAACTGTGGGTTCCACCGTCAGCGCCCTGGCGATCACGATGCGTTGACGCTGTCCGCCCGACAACATGTGCGGATACTTGTACAGAACCGATGCAGGGTCCAAGCCGACCATTGTCAGCACTTCTTCCATCCGGTCACGAATCCATGTGCGTGCTGTGTCGCCTTTTTGTTTGGCCATGATCCGAAGTGGAGCAGATAGCGCCTGTTCAATGGAGTAAGCGGGATTCAGCGCCTGGTACGGATCCTGATGGATCAGTTGGATTTTACGCAACAAGTTTCGCCGCTCCCCGGCTGCCACTTGATGAATGTTCACCCCGTCGAGGCGGACGATGCCGGCACTCGGCGCTTCCAGTCCAGCCAGGATGCGTCCCACTGTCGTCTTCCCGCATCCTGACTCCCCTATGAAGGAAATGGCGCCTCCCTCTGGAATGCGAAAACTGACGTCGCGCACCGCGCGCACCTGACTGCGATTCAGCAGACTCCCCTTTGTCGAATAAACCTTCTGCAAATGCTCGACTTCAATCATGATCTGTCACCTTGAAACATGCGACTTTGCGATCCTGTGACACGGCCAGACTGGTTGGTCGACTCTCCTGACACTTGGGCATTGCGACCGGACAGCGCTGGTAAAAGGGGCAACCCGGTTCCAGATAGGTCTTCAGATCCGCTGGTGCACCCTGCAGCGGCACCGCGCGGTCGATATCGCCCGAGATACGCGGGATTGCCCGAACGAGCCCCTGAGTATACGGGTGCGCCGGATGACTGAGCACGAACTCGCTCGGTCCCTCTTCCACGATCTCCCCGCCGTACATAACCACAACCCGATCCGCCATGTCAGCGACCACGCCCATATCATGGGTGACCAGAATCGTGGTCAAACCGCGTTCTTTATGCAACTCGCGCACAATTTCCAGAACCGATGCCTGCGACAGCATATCAAGCGCCGTCGTTGCCTCGTCCAGAATGACAATCTTGGCGTCCAGAATCAGGGCGAACATAATTCCCACTCGCTGTCGCATTCCTCCCGACAGTTCGTGCTGGTAGGATGCCAGCACCCTGTCGGCGTCCATTCCCAGACGCGTCAGCAAGTCTTTTGCCTTGCGCAACAGATCCCGCAGATCCTTGACGTCGTGGGACCGACCCAGATCCAGCACCTGATGCCCGATTCGACGCAGGGGATTAAGCGAATTCTGCGCTGCCTGAAAGACCAGTCCCAGTTCCTTGCCCCGAGCCTTGCGTTGCCGCTCGCGGTCGATGCTGAGCATGTCGCCGACGCCAAGGACTTCCACTGATCCGCTGACAATTTGTCCCGGCTTTCCCACTGCGTTCATCATCGCCATCACGAGTGTGGACTTGCCAGAACCAGATTCCCCAATGATGCCCGTGATCTTTCGGGCCTCGATGTCAAGGTCGACCTGTCGAACGGCGGGAAGATCACCCTGGTTCGTCGCGTATACCACGTTCAACCCACGCACCTGGACGGCAGGCGCCGTGGCTTGTTTATGCTTGAGTTCAGCGCTCACCCTGACCTACACCCCCCTCAACCTTGGATTGAACATCTCATCCAACGCGTCCAGGAAGAGAACGATGCCGAGCGTCAGGATGAGAATGGCCAGCATCGGCGAGAGCAGGTAAGGCAGCGCCTGCGGACTCGACATGGCGCCAGCGGAAAAGACCGCCAGGTTCAACATGACGCCCCAGTTGTTGACCTGAAATGGCACCACTCCGAGAAAAAACAGCCCTACCTCTGCGTAGATACTGCCGGTTACAGAAAGGAGCAGATTCATCGCGATGTACGATCCCACATTGGGCAGTATCTCCCGAAACAGAATGTACAGCGGTGATAATCCAAGTCCTCTCGCCGCCTCGATGAATCCCCGTTCCCGCAGCGACATCGTTTGGGAACGCACAGCCCGCGCCAGACCGCCCCAGCCTGTGATGCCAAGCACGAACCCCATCGCCACCGGCTGACCGAAGTTCCACACCGTAGACAGAACGACCAACAGCGGGAAGGATGGAATCGTCAGAATAAAATCTGTAATGCGCATGATGACCGAGTCGGTCCAACCGATGAAGTAACCCGCACAGAGTCCCAGTATCGTGCCAAAGGCCACCGTGAAAACCGCCCCCATTGCGGCTGCGAAGAGAACATAACGCGCGCCCGTAATCACTAGCGCCAGATTGCTGGTTCCCTCAAAATCCGCGCCCAGCGGGTACTGCCAACTGATAGGGGCGTAGATCGCGTTGGGGTTGATGGGCAATTGAGCAGGGTACAGATACGGGCCAAAAATGCCCATAAAGGTGAACAGGAGAATGATGATAAAGCCAATTAGCCGCCCTGGTTTCTTGACAATCGTCTGCCAGGCAAACGCCCAAAAGGACTGGCGATAGTTTGATTTTGCAGACCGATTATGCAAGACGGTTTTTGGTAATCGCATGGACATGACGGCTTACCTCCGAATCCGCGGGTCGACCACGGAATATAAAAAGTCCGTTATGATATTGGATGCAATGACGGCCACCGTAATTAAGAGAAAGGCGCCGCTCATAAGTGGATAATCACGGCTATTGATGGCGTTCACCAGCAGATTCCCCAGGCCCGGATAATCAAAGATGTCTTCAATAAACAGCGACCCGCCGAACATAAACCCGATCGACAACGCCAGAATGGTGAACAGGGGAAGAATGGCGTTGTGCGCGATATAGCCAATGCGTGTGGACGTTTTCAATCCTCGCACTTCAGACGCCAGGATAAAATCGTCTCCCAGCACACTGATCACACTGGACTTCATCGTCAACAGCCAGCCGCCATAACTGGACAGCGCATAGGTGAACACGGGCAGCAGGGCGTGTCGCGCGAGCGAAGAAAGGAACGGCCCGTTGAAGCCTGGAGTAAGCGCCGCATTATACGGAGCGCCAAAGGGGAGAATCGCATAGATCGTTGTGAGCACATACGCGAGAAACAGCGCCATGACAAAGAGGGGGATGCCGTGCAAAACCGACCCCGAGATCGTTATGGCGCTTCCCGCCAGCGAATTGCGCTTGATGGCTGCGATTACCCCGGCCAGCACCCCGACGATAAAGCTCGCGATGGTTCCCGTCAGTACGAGAATAATCGTCCAGGGAGCCGCACCCAGGATAATCCGCATCACCGGAGTTCCCTCATAAGAGATCGATTGGCCCAAATTCAGGTGCAGGATCTGGCTCAAATAATGAACGTACTGGATCCACAACGGCTGGTGCGGAATAAATCCGTACATCACGCGCACTTCGTCCATCGCCTGTATGGGCGTCAGCCCGTTGAGCAGGAGCTGGTCGTACTTCGCCTGGACAGGATCCCCAGGCATTAACCGGACCAGCAGGAAGGTGAAGGACGCCACTACCAGGATCATGATGAGTCCGGCAATCAACCGTTTTACGAATCGTATCATCACTATTTTCATCGCTGACCTGCCCTCGCCTGTGCGGAGTGTTGTGGTGCCAAAACAGCACAGGATGGGCGCTTGCAAAAACGGGCGCCCATCCCGCTGATTACGATCAAGAAGTCGGCTGCACGTAGCCTTGCGCCATCCAGACACCGGCCGGGTTGTTTAGAAGTCCCACATTGTTCAGCGGGAAGTCAGTGAAGCGAGAGGTGTTGACAAACTGCACGTTGATGTAGTTCCACAGCGTGATCATCGGCAGGTCGGCGTTGGCCGCCGCAGCCAATTCCGCCACGACCGGCTGCTGCTGGGCCGGGGTCATGCTGTTGAGGCTGTACGTCAGCTGACCGGGATTCACAACCTTGCCATGCCCCAGTGTGATGAGTTGCGGGATATCGAGCCAGTTGCCTTTGGTCTTGTCGCTGTAGAGATAATGCACGAGCTTGCCGCCCACGATCTGATACCCGTCATTCGGGCCGAAGATGCGTTGGAAGGTCCCATAGGCTTGCGGCCCCAGAGCGTTGATCCAGAAGGAGAGCGCAAACTTGTCCTGAGCCAGTTCCTGCAGGTACTGCGAGTAGCTGCTGACGATGTTGGGCTGCGTCGGAATGCCGAAACTCGTCATCTCACTGGAGATGACCTTGGCGGCTTCAATCCAGTCGCTAAAGCCATTGACTGTATAGATCGACGCCGTCCACGGTTTGCCGTTCGGCATCATCCACTGGCCGTTTACTTTCTTGAAACCAGCCTTCTGGAGTTCCTGCGTCGCCAGTTGCACATTATACGAGTAGGGGTTCAGCCCTTTGACCTGAGCAGTCGACAACCACTGAGGAGTGGCAGCGTCCACCATGCCATCCGAATACTGAGACACCGTGCCAACGACCGGTTCGGCAATCTGCTGCACGGCATTCCTGTTGATGATGTGCGCAAGCGCCTGACGCACGGCGAGCATGTTGTATGGATAGATGCCCTGGTTAAACGCGAGCGCGGCGGCCACAAAGGAAGGCGTGACCACCTTTTTGTTGCCCGCTGTACGGAGAATTTGATCCAGGATGTTGGTCGGCATGGCCGTGAACGGCGCCTGATCCAGTTGTCCTGAGATCATGTAATTCCAGATCTGCTGGTTACCCGTGTAATTGCGGAACACGACATTTTGAACCTTGACCTTGCTGGCTGCATAGAAGTAGGGATTCTTGACCAGGAACGCTTCGCCCGGATTCAGGCTTTTCAAGACGAAGGGGCCCGCCGATATATCATTGGCGGGCGCGAAGGTTGTGATCTTCTTGCCGATATCGGTGAGCTGTGTCTGCGTCTTGGTCGCCAACGCTTTTTGAGCAGCGTTGTTGCCCGTGTACTGGGAATCATTGATAATTGTCCAGATGTTCCCGGGCATCAGCGGGCCATACTCGAAGCTGGGTACGATGGTTTGCTGCATCAAATTGTTGAAGAATTGATTGTAGTGCTGCCCCGGCACCTGCCTGAATTGCACCTCGGTCGGCGAAATCGCCCTCACCGAACCAAGGAAAAACGCCTGCGCGTTGCCTTGGGTGAACGCCACCGCCATCGACGTCACCACGTCATTGGCAGTCACCGGTTTGCCGTTGGACCACTTCGCCCCCGGCTGCAACTGGACATTGACAACGGTGCCGCCGTTCAATATTTGCCATTTGCTCGCCAAACCCGGAATGAACGCGTTGACATTGGTGGCCGAATTGGTAAACCAGCCAAGTTGCATTTGATCGAAGCCGTAAAACGTGTTCCCGTTGGAATTGAATGGATTCATAGGAGCCCCAACGGTGATGCCATGATATTCATTGATTGTGGTAAAAGTGCTCGATTGAGCGCCTTGTGTCGCCATTGCGGCGGGCCCCATGGTTGCAAGGAGCATTCCTGAACTCGCCAGAACAGCGAGCAATGCGGTCTTTTTCATCATTTTTCCCCCTCATCCCATGACAAACGTACTGCGTTTTATGCTAGGGTTGCAAAAAACCAAGCCGCAAGTCTGATGATACAATGCATCACAGCCGATAGCCGATCAGTACTGGCGAGGCGCTCCACCCCCCTCGGGGTAATCGGTGAAACTGGTACAATCAATCTGAAATTCATGTTAGCATTTTTCAAACATACTGTAAAGATTCAAAAATTTTTTTCGGAGATTCAAATGTAATTCATATCATCCGTGTGTACAAACGGGATGCCCAGACACCCTTCGTCGTGGTTAAAGAGCCACGCGACGACATCCTCCTGAGACGCGCACACCCGGCGGTTCGTTCCCAGCGAGATGTTCCAGGCGCCGCTTTGCTCCGTGACAGTCGCCTCGACGCCGCTCCGTTCGCGGATGACCGGTTGCAAAGTCTGCAGTAAGGCGGGCGTATTCAGCGCGCGCACAGTGCCTTGCAGTGCGACAGCGCGCGGTGAGAGACCCCATTCCTTTAGCAAATACAACATCTCCACGTCGCGGATATGCACGTGAAAACGGATGGCCCCGGCTGAGAAGGCCTGCAGGATATCCGTCAGTGTATGGAGATAAGCCGAACGACTGCCCGCGTATTCCATGACCTCAACCGTTTCGGATGCGCTGCGTCGCGCATAGCCTACCATATACGACACAGGACGTCCGGAATCTGTGACCTCGAACAACCGTTGATCATAGTCCAGACGCGCAAACCAGACGGCGTTTAGCAGCACCGCCATCTCCTGCTCCGTTCTGCGATATCTGTACGGCTCCAGGTGATAGATCGGCAGCAGACGCCGAGCAGACAACGCCCGCTGCGCAGCGGGAATCTCCCGGACCTGCACCGTCGATCTGACAGGCAGACGGGCGCGAACGCGCTGGGCCAGATCCGCAGTGACCTCCACCTCAAACATTTGCCCCACTGGCATACAATGCGCCCGCCGATACAGACCGCGGTCACCGGATACCAACATGAGGGGAATCTGCTGATCCGTCATGTCCGTCACCACGCGGTCAAGAATGCGCGACGCCAGCCGCTGGCCCTCGTAGGCAGGCAACGTACCGACCGAACCAATGGAAGCCACCGGCATGGATATGCCCTGAAACAGCACTTCCTGTACCAGCACCCCCACCATGCTGACAGGTTGCTGCCCGTCTGCGATATAGTAGAGGTTGTGCGCATTCTGCTCGCTGAACAAATGAGGAAATTCGCGCGGCATGCCCTCGCCCGGACGCTGCTTGGGACGAAACACCGCGTCCAGCATTTCTCCCAGTTTTTTGACCGTCTCCGGGGTAGCCCTATATATGGCAGTCTCCACCTTCATCCACTCCTGTGCGTGGGATGTTTTGAAGATTAGGCAAACCAGTTGAGTGTGACTGATCTCGTCATCAACGTAACACGATGTAAAAACAATATCAACATTTCGTAGCTATCTATGAATTAAATTTTTAGCCCGCAAAAAAACGCCTGCCCTCAACAGTTGAGAACAGACATTTTCCAACTCGATTCAGTAGTAAGGCACAACCCCTGTGGCCGTCATGACGAGCGGTCTACTGGCTCCCCGCCGACCCGCGCCGGCGTGTACTGCCCAAGCATCGCCGCGCGCGACGCCCCAGTGGCCGCAGGCACGTTTACCGTTCGCCCGCGTGTAAATTGCCAGGCGAAGAGTGCGAAGGCCATGGCCTCCTTGGCATCGCTCGGCACGCCAAAATCCTCTGTCGCCAGGACCTCAGCGGGGTGGGCGAGTTCGACCAGCCAGGAGACCAGTGTCCGATTGCGCCTTCCTCCGCCGGTCACGACCAACTCAAAAGGACCGTCGACCGCGCCGCGGATCGCCTGGGCAATGGTTTTCGCGACAAAATACGTCATGGTCGCTACCCCGTCAGCCACGTCCTGCGCCACTGCGCCAGCCGCCAGCCGTCCGGGCGACGGCGAACTTCCGAGCAAGGCGCGCAGTTTCTCCTCCACGAAGAACAGACCGTAGCGCTCCCGCCCCGTCGACTTTGGCGGAATCGCCCGGAAGTACGCATCCTTTGCAATCACTGCCTCCACCCATTCGTAGTCCACGCGACCTTGCGCCGCCAGCTTGCCGTCTTCATCAAACGACTGACGGCCCGCCGTCAGGAACGAGACCGCCCCATCGATCACCATGTTCCCCGGTCCAGTGTCAAAGGCGACCACATCGTCGAGTGTTCCGCCCGCACGCAGCACCGTTATATTGCCGACCCCGCCGATGTTGAGCAATACGCGCGTCCTGTGTGGATTCCGGAAATACGCGTAGTCAAAATACGGCACAAGTGGCGCCCCCTGCCCGCCGAGCGCCATGTCGCGGCGGCGGAAATCCGAAACGACGGCGCAACCGGTCCACTCGGCAATGACGCTCGGATCCCCGATCTGGAGCGTAAAGCGCCGGTCAGGATGATGGCGCACCGTCTGTCCATGTGAACCGATCGCGACCAGTTCCTGCGGACTCACCCCGGACTTTACGATGAGAGCGTGAGCCGCTTCGCCAAACCATTGTCCCATCTGGACGTGCATCCAGGCAACGTAGTCCGCCGTGACCAACGGGTCAAACAGCGCGAAAACGCGCTCCCGCTGCTCAGATGTAAAGGGAACGTAGAGAAAGTCCTGGAGAGCTATCTCTGGAAACTCCGATCCCAAACGTTCCTTGACCGCGAGCAGCGCCACATCGATGCCGTCCCCGGAAGTTCCCGACATGATCCCCATGGCGTAACCGTCACTGCGCGTATCCGCGAGCGTTCCGGGAAGCGTCGCCGCAATGTCTGGCGAATCTGTCTGCATACCCTCTTGCAAGCTTTCGGTCAACACATCTCGCGCCTCCCCCTTTTTTGGATAATCAACACTCCAGAGACAAAAGGCCTAGCCGTAGACACCAAAATACGCGCGTTCCAGAGCGTCGTTGCCGTGCAATTCCTCAACTGTGCCCGTGAAGATCATGCGACCGGCGTCAAGCACATACACGCGGTCTGCGATCTCAAGAAATTTCACATTTTGCTCTGCAATCAGGAACGAAATCCCATCATCGTGAAAGCGGTTCACCATACTGATCACTTCCGTTACAAACAGCGGTGACAACCCCGCCGACGGTTCATCCATAATCACCAGCCGCGGTCGACTCATGAGCGCTTTCGCGACAGCGAGCATTTTTCGCTGGCCGCCGCTCAGACTGGAAGCGGCCTCCCTTCGTCGGACCTTCAAATCCGGAAAGGAATCGTACATGACGGCCATTTGCGATCGCACCGCGCCGGACGCCAGATGATAGCCTCCAATGCGCAGGTTTTCTTCGATCGTGAGACCTGCGACCACCCCAACCTCGGACAGATAGGAAATACCCCTGCTGATCCGTTTGTCAATGCGCAGGGTTTGCACAGGCTCTCCGTTCAAGTGAATGGCGCCCTCCCAGACAGGCAGGAGCCCTACCAGCGTCTTCAAAAGCGTCGTCTTTCCAGCTCCATTGGCGCCCAGCACAATGACCCGCTCGCCGCGCTGCACGTTAATGCTCAGATCCCACAAGATTTGCAGATCGTCGTAGCCCGTCTTGACACCGGACACATCGAGTAAAGAG
>JAJZCB010000089.1 GCA_021846285.1 Bacillota bacterium | reverse complement strand
TCCAGAAGAATTCTCCGGCAAGTTCATCGCTCGCTTGCCGAAGTCTCTTCACAAGACTTTGGTCGAGAAGGCGCGTGAAGAAGGCGTTAGCCTCAATCAGTACGTGGTGTACCAACTGTCCAAGGGCGTCGGAATGCCCGTGGGAAACAATGAGCAGGCGGCTGCTTCCGTGAGATAAAAAAGGCATCCTCCATTGATGCGGGGGAGATCATTTGATTCTGGCGTGAACGGTAGGCCTTGGCGTTGGATTTTGGTAGTAGGCGACGTCGCGGATCGCGCGTCGGATGGCGGAAGGTTCCTGCGTGAGGCCCGCCAAGATGAGAATCATGGCTTGTGGACCTCTCTCAGCGAAGATAGGTTTTCCACCTGTTTTCTCACTCATTCGCAGACACTATAGAATCTCCAGTAAATTCCATGTAAACTTGATGACGATGATGGTGTCGTGAACCAGAATCGAAAAGAGGGAAAGCACATGAAATATGAGGTGACTGCAATCGTTCAGGGCGTCCATAGCCTGGCCATGTGGGACTCTTCCTGGAACTCCTATAACAACTGCTACCTTCTCAAACGGGATCACGAAGTCATCATGATCGATTGCGGAAAAATGGAGCACGCCGAAGCATTGCTCGATGCCTTGAGGGGACTCGGGATTGGACCGCTTGAAGTCACACAATTTATTGCCACACATGGACATGAAGACCACGTCGGCGCCAGCAGTCTGTTTGAGAACGCGCTAAAATGGATCCATACGCAAGACGCGCACCGTCTGACTGAACAGCAGCGCCCTGGATTTCATGAGATTGCATCAGAAGACGGGGAACTGTGCGGACTCTCGTATACACTGCTCGGGCACCATACCGACGGTTCCATCGCACTCTTTGATCCCGTGACAGGTTGCCTGTTTTGCGGAGACCATATCTGTTTTTTTGGAGCTGAGACACAGACAGATGGTTTCCTGACTTTTGGAAATGAGTTTCGGACCAACACGAGGAACTTTGTGCGGCAATGGTCAAACAGCCCTGAAGATCGCTCAACCTATCGTTTTGACCGTTACATCAGCGGTTTGCAGTCTCTGTCGCGACATGATGCGGTATTTCTTGCGACCGGCCATGGACCAGTGCTAACCAGTCAAATTGCTGAGTTTCTTACAAGCCTTATTGATTCACAGCACCCATAGCCTACCTTCACCTGAAAGCGCCGTAAAGCCCCTGGCAAAAACCTTTGGGGAGCGGTTCACATTCGAGCCAGCCCTGTCTGTCGTTCCGAATCGTTTGCCGCTGCCTCATGACTGCCGTCTTGATCGACCCCGATTTTCATGGTTCGCAGATGGATGGGAGACTCGAATCATGCGGATCTCACGCTGGATAATTCCTGCGAGGTGAACACAATGCCGTCGCCCAACCCGATACTCAATTTCTTGCTTGAAGCCAAACGGCAGACCTATGCCTCGCAAGGGAACGATGCTTCTGTCACCCCCATGTTGCCTGGTTCCCGTCAACTTGAATATCGCGACGGTTCACTCTTCTATCGCGATATCTATTTCGGCGTCTCGTATTTTGTCGGCCAGGAAACCGTGTACCAGGATGAGCGACCCATATGGTCGATGAGTTACGCAGGAGGCGTTGACCAGTCCATACTTGGGCCCAACGATATCAAGAGCATATATACCTTTTTGCGGGCGGCGTTGCGACAGGTTTCGAACGACCATCCTTTCCGTGGGCCTGACGACTATCACGACGGCATGTACACGTACGGAAATGCGCACAAAGGCAAGTTTGACGCCTTCTGGGGAAATGAGACCGTCTTACGGGACAATGCAACCGTATATCGGCTGCAATACAGCAGCGGATTATTGCGGTAAATAATCCCACACTTCAGTAAAATGACTACTCTGTATGGATGCAAGGCATTTTCGCGCGGCACGGGTCCATCGGATTTGCATTAAATTTCTCCACGCTCAATCGCTTGAAGAATCTCTTCCGTCGTGTACAGGTTTCCCTCCGCGATGTCCTTTTTTGCATCCCGAATCATACGTCCTAATTCCGGGTCCGACTCAATTTCGTCTTGAATTTCGTTTCTCGCCACAAATTGAATCAAGTACCGTTCGCCGTCAATGTCGATTACGGTATCCTCGCTTTTGTTTATCCATGATCGGAAAAGCGTTGCGTCCTTGCCTTCTAATCGTTTCAGCAATAGATACACCACCCTTTATCCCCCATTATACATCAGACAGCATGCGCAAAAACGCCCCCCTTCACCTCATGCTCACAGCTTATTGCCTCATCTCCTAATGAGGCAATACTCGAGTCTACAGTGGGAAGAAGGCTCGCGCCGTGGAAAGAGGATGCAAACCTCCCGCGCATCACGGATTACTTGCCGGCCAGTCATCCAACATCTGCACATAGTAATCATTGGCTCCCATCACGTCGAAACCGCATGATTGATAAAGAGAAAGAGCGCGATCGTTCGCACAGGCCACCTCAAGTTCAATGTTGGTGCGCTGAAGACCAAGCGCAGTTTGAATCGCCAAAGCCAGCGCCTGCCTTCCATAACCGCGCCCCTGATGTTCGGGCAGAACGCAAAACCCATAGATGAAGGCGCTGTTTTCATCCGCATGGTTCATGGCAAGGGTGCCAATCGCATCCCCGTTCAGTTCGATGAGCATGACGCTGTGATCTTTCTTCCCTGCCCGCTTCTTCGTCATCGTTTCGAGAAGTTCTGCTTCGTTCCTGTCAAAGCATACCGCTGTCATGTGGGCAACGACTTCGATGTCTTCCGGCATCGCGAGCCGCAGGTGAATCGGATGTTTCATCTGCGGCAGCTCTATTTGCGTCATTTTCATCCAGTATTCAGAAAATGTGTACTCCGCACCCAGTGACTCAAGGAACGATTTTCCTGATGCCGAGTTCGTTTCATTGATGAAAATCAGTTTTGAGATGCCCCTTTGGCGGACTTCCTGCTTTGCTGCGGACAACAGGGCGGAGAAAACACCCTTGCGACGATGAGCCGGATGCACCATTCCGCTGATCTCAATCTCATGATTGTTGAACTGATAAAGTCCCAGAAACCCGATCAGCTCTTCGCGTTCGTAGTACAAAAAATCATTGACTTCGTTGCCAGGACGGGCGCGCAATGAATCATAGTTGATTTTCAGAGTGATGCGGTCGTTCCGGTCACACAGGGTTGCCAATTGTGTGACGCGTTCATATTCATCCGCGGTCAAACCGCGCCGCGAAACCGGACCTTGCCGATATTCATCGCTCATGTTTAGAAACTCCTTTTGAGGTTACGCCATCCGCTGGCTCGTCTATTGTGTCCAACCTATTATCACAGGCATGTTAATCCCTCGCCAATCGTGAACTCAATGCCTGTCGTATGAAGAACTTCAGCATCGAATCACCAGGATCGTACTCCGTTATACGTGACAAAAAGGGAAAATCGGAAGGGGAAATATGTATTTTGGAAACTGGCTTCACAGACTGCGGACATATCCACTCATTGGGATTGTCGCTGCGCTGAAATCCAGCGCGCGCAAGAATGTATACCACCCCGTCCGTCCAGGGATCTTGGGTAAGCATGCCTTTGGGAACGGAGAAAAAGTAGCGCTTCCGAGATGTCAGATTGGCATCAACGGAAAAGCATCCATTCCTGTACTGAGACAACACGCGCCGGTCAAGAATGGCAAAGAACATCGGCCATATTCCATCTGACGCGGCAAAAACCGCTTTCACGCGCTTCCCATAAAATGTGGTCTGTACACGAGGTTCAAACACGTCTATGTTTATGTCGGGCGAACCATGCATCAAACAGCCGTGTCTTGATGATAAATGGGAAAGAAATTCATATTTCGGATAAGGCAAATGATAATCGATTTGCCTGTCGCCATTCTGTTGGAGTGAGGCATCCCAAAGTCGTTCAAACGCGGACACTTTTTCTTCAGTGTACATGATCGTTGGTGTACGCAGAAAACCCAGTGCAGTAAATGCCAGAGATTTCGCATTCGACGATAACCCCAACTAACCCACCTCACGTTACGGGTTTACCATAAGCAATCCCATTTTTCCAGTTTACAACGATCGCTGTAGGCAAACAACTCTATTTTCAGAGATCAACTATGAACGCCGGCGGAGTGCTCAGCGACCGCGTCGTGGAACCCATCAGTCTGGTCTTGAAGGGTTATGTCTGGTACTTATACGCATTTTGCCGCCTGCGGGAAGACGGTCGGATCTTTCGCCTGTCTCGAATCAAGCTGCTGACCGTCCTTCCGGATCCGTTCGCTCCACGAGGAGATTCGCTGGAGGATCTGGACGCCCGTTGGGCGTTTCAAGAAGAATTGCGGTTGGTCTCACCCCGAGGACTCCTGGTTGTATGGCATGCTCCTCATCTACGGACCGGACGTAAGAGTGCTCGAACCTCTTCACATCACGTCGATTCTCAAGGAAAAAGCGCAAAGGATCGCAAACTTGTACGAATAAACCCTGACAGGCTGTTGTCAGGGTTTATGTCCTATACTAGAGATGAAAATCAGAATCCACGGGAGGGGCTTGCATGTTCTATAAGATCGACGATTTTGTGGGTGAATGGAAAACCGAGGCGGAGGGAACGCAAAAGATTTTGAACGCCCTCACGGATGAATCACTCGCACAGGAGGTCGCGCCCGGTTTTCGAAGTTTGCGTCAACTGGCGTGGCATCTGGTGGGAACGTATGGAGAGATGTTGCCGCGGACCGGGTTAACATTCTCCGGACCGACGGATCATGATCCGATTCCCCAAACGGCCCGTGCGATCGCTGACACGTACAGGCAGGTCGGCGAAGCGATGATCTCAGCGGTGCAAAGCGAGTGGACAGACGAGACATTGGCGAAAACCAGCATGATGTACGGGGAAGAATGGAAAAACGGCGCTACTTTGCGGATTCTCATTCAACACGAAGTACACCATCGCGCGCAGATGACCGTGCTGATGCGACAAGCGGGACTGCAAGTTCCCGGCGTCTACGGGCCATCCAAAGAAGAGTGGGCCGGATTTGGCATGCAGGTTCCCGAAGTCTGATGCTTGCGGCGCCCAAGCCGGTCGGGGGAAGGCGCCGTATCCTGTCATCATCCCGTCTCTTTCTGGGCATAACCCGAAATGTTTACCCTCCATGGCGCGCCAGGAAATTCAGCATTTTCCCGAACATCTCCTGTCGATGTCTCTTCAACCCGTGTCCATCGTTTTCATAGACGACCAATTCGGACGGCGTGCCTGAAGCTAGCACACGTTGTTGAATAAGCTGGACTTCTTCGGTGGTTGCCGTGGTATCGCGTTCGCCATGAAGGATCAACAACGGGCTGCGAATATACCGTGACTGTTCCGTTGCAGAGCGCTCAACCATCGCGATCTCTTTCTGAACAGGTTCTGTTGGGTAGGCTCGGGGAACATGCATCCGCAGCTTCTCGATACCAGTGACACCCCACAATGAGACGCCGCAAGCCCATGGAGTGTCCTCCGCCGCCAGAGCCAGCAAGGTCAGAAATCCTCCGTAACTGAACCCCACAGCAGCCATCGGCCGTCGATGTTCTGTTCTTGCGCTCCAATCCCTCGCGCATTCGACCACATCCCAGACGTCACCGCGTCCATACTCGCCGATGTGCGCGTCTTCGTGTTCCAAGCCATACCCTTTGCAGCCCCGATAGGCTGGACAAATCACCTCGTACCCTTCGGATACCAGGCGCAGCAGTATGGGATCAGCCAAATCGATACGTTCCCGAGGTCCGCCGAACACAAATACGACCGCGAGTTCCTTTGGATTGGGTGGAATCAACCGATGCGCAGGAATACTTCGTCCGTCCCTAGAGCGGAAATTGTAGTGCTCGTGATTGAACTCGGGGTGTAAGCGCCCGGACTTTTCCTGAATGAGCGGAATGCACCCTTCCTGCGCAGTTCCTCGATATATTGTCGAGTCCGTGCCCGCGAAATAAAACGCTCCATCCATGTTGTGGGTGACAATGGCAGGCCCTGTCATTGTTTGAATCACGCGCACTCCAGTTGGCAGTTGAACGCGCGCGCATGATGCAGAATCAGTGAAAGACAAGGTCTCCAGTTCTTTCTCATGGACCACCAAGATTCGCGTATTGTCCGGGAAAAAAGCAGCGCCCAAGAGATCGTTGCCTTCGGCGATACGCTCCACGCGATGATCATCAACATGAATGACCACGGCGCGAACTGTTCCAGCATCATATTCCAGCGCCGCCACGCGCATGGAATCAAGCGACCAGCAACGCCGCCCGAGTTCATACGACACTGCTTGGCGCGGAGAAATGCCCGCGACTTTTCCCGTCATGACATCCACCAGTTGAATGTGTTTGGGCATGTCAGGTTCGTCCAGGCATTGTCGGTGGAATACAATTCTCCGTCCACTCGGGGACCACACTGGGAACCGATCGACGGCTTCACTGTTTGTGACCTGCACAACGTCGCCGTTCTGCAAGCTCAGTGTGAAGATGTCTGGAGGATGGGTCCTGTCTTCCAGAGGGTGCGCCGAAAAGACAAGTGCATCGCCAGATGGCGACCAAACACAAAATGACGCGTCCAAATTCAGATCCGCAAACACACGGTGAACGGTTCGACGTTCAACATCGTAGAAATAGAGCGATCCGTCTCCGAAGAACGCAATTTTCGAGCCGTCAGGAGAAAAACGCGGCTGCTGAGGGAGATACCATGGGTCAATCTCTCCAATGACTTCAACCTTGCCTGATTTCGGCTCGTAAACTCGAACGCCAGCGCTCCCGTCAGCCAACTCAACACGTGCTGCCATTCGTCCAGACGGTACATGCATCTCAAAATCTGAAATCATACACTCATCCTCCCTCGCGGGGTCTAATACGAAACATCCCACTTCGAGAGTCTAGCAAATTCCAGCGTTTTGGAACAGTCTGTAAATCATTTCGATTCTCTGATACAATAGATATGGGAAGTTACTTGCGAAGTTCGCCATTTGCATCCCCTACCACGCAATATCTTCCGGATAATCGAGCACAATGTCGATGTCTTCCACAGAACAGTTATGGTGACGGGCCGCCGCTGTCACATCTCGTTCCAGCATTCGATACTCCTGGCCCTGCTCACCCAAGCGTTTTGCCACCGTCGAGATGCTTTTCTGCGCTGATCCTTCTCCATGTCGAGAAACGGATGTTCAATCGATCCACATACTGGGTGATGTAACCGTCCATCCAGGGATACTCTCTGTTGATTTGGTTCATGATCCGGGGGAAGACAGCCACTGACACCGTGTCCTTCACACATTTCGCAACGGCCGATTGAAACACCCCCGTCCCGATCCCCCATGAGCGCGTGGCGCAGGTCATAGCAGACCCCCAGCACACGCAGGCGGGCGCCTTCGTAGTGTCCAAATTCGCCCTCGTCGCCACTCGGCACATATACATCAAGATTACACCAAAAACGGCTCCGATCGAGCGATCCGCAAGCCAGCAGAAATCTCAAGCAAACCCTCAGCCCGTGTAATCATTTCATTCCATCGCCATACTGACCCCAAGAACCATCCGCCAACCTGCCTCGCCCCAAGCAGACGCCAGGGTAGCGAAACAAGCTGGTTGTAGTGGTCTTGCAGAGCATTTCCCTATTCCCTGTCCTACAGATGCGCGCCGTGCGTCTCCACGGTCGTCAGCTTTTCATAGAATTCCAGGTATTTATCCTTGTCGGCGCTCGCCCGCAGCGCCATTGCCGTGCGCGGGTGCTCGTCCAGTAGACCCGTGATCGCATAGGGAATCGTATAGCCCCACTCCACCCTCTCGCGCAAGGGCACGAACTGCCGTTCGATGATGTCAAGGAGCGACCGGACATCATACCGCGCACTGTGCAGATGGCCGACGAGCAACTCCGTCGGACAGTTGCCCGCCGCCCGCCCCATGCCGAAAACCGACGAATCAAGGTACGTGACGCCTTGGTCCAGACCTGTGAGCGTGTTGGCAAACGCCATTTGCAGGTTATTGTGCGTGTGAATACCCAGCGTCTTGCTGGGTGCAAACTTCTGAAACTTGGCCACCAGGTACTCGATGTCCTTGCCAAACAGACTGCCGAAAGAGTCGACCACATACACGATGTCCACCGGACTGTCGTTCAATTGTTCGAGGGCCTCATTCAAGTCATTTTCCCGCGAATGGGAGACGGCCATGATGTTCAGGCTGGTTTCGTAGCCGAGGTCGTGAAACTTCCCGGCCAGCTCAATCCCTTTGTCCACGTCCTTGATGTAGCAGGCCACGCGGATCAGATCCAGGTAGCTCTCGTCGCGCGGAACGATATCCCGCTCATCCACCCGACCGATATCGACCAACGCTGACAGTTTCGTCGCCGTTTTCTCGCCAATCGTCGTCCGAATGAGTTCTTCCGTCAAATAAGCCCATGGACCGGCATTGGGAACATGATGCAACAGGGGTGAATTTTTGTACCCAATCTCCATGTAATCCACGCCGGCGCGACTGAGCGCCTGATAGAGCGCACCCACAAACTCAGCAGAAAAATCCCAGCCATTGACCAGCCCGCCGTCCCGAATCGTGCAATCCAGTATTTTCGCTTCCCGCTGCTTCCTTGTCATTGCTATCTCCTCCATGTCGGATCTCTGTACAATACAAAAAGCCCCGTCCCTCCAGGGACGAGACACACTCGCGGTACCACCCTGGTAGAGAGCGTAGGCTCTCCACCTTCGTTGCGATAACGGCAGCGCTCTGCGCCACCGACCTGGACTACTGACGCCTCTGCGCGTTTGCCCAAGCAGCTCCGGAGTGTATTTCGTACGTCCACGCAGACCGGTTCGCAGCAACCACCGGCTCTCTGCACTGCGGCAAACGCCTACTCTCTCCATCCCAGCTAGTCACGTCTGAGTCTCCCCGTGGATAAATCCAGGGGGTTCCGGTATCCGGCAAGCTCTCCCGGGCTCCCGCGTTGCCGCTACAACATCCTGGGCCTCACTTGCGTTCTGGGGTGGCGTGGCCACCTACTGTCCCGGTCGCAGGCGATTCGCTCTGACTCTGGATGGTTCCAAAGAAGATGGACAATGTCCACCACTCGCGAATTCACGTCGCTTGGTGTCGCCCGCAGATGCGGCTCCGCATTCCCCGACAGAGAGTCGGCGCACCAAGTCGAGATCAGTATACCAAAAGATTCGCCTAACGGCGAGCGCCTTATATCCCCATGGCTAAAGCCGACTAAAGCCAGGGGCTTTATCGCGCTTTCAGGTAATGCGTCCAACTGCGAGTTCCGCCGCGAGTGATACTGTAGACGCCGAAATAGTTCCCTGTTTAACTTGTCATTTTATTGCTCCGTTCGGAAGAAATGCGTGCACACCTTTCGTTCCATTTACGATTTGAGTGATTCTCAAATCGACAACAAGGCTGGAAAGCGCCAACGCTTCCTTGCGCTCATATCCGAACAGCTCGTTCATCAAGTCCAACATGCCTTCAAGAGCCATCATCGCGGCCTCGTCCAGATCTTCGTGAAAACCGAACGTAATCCATCCTGCCGATGTTTTTGCTCTTGGCATGGAGATATGCATGTCTTCTCTTAGTGTCAATGTGAGGTCAACGAGTTCCATTGGGCATTCTAAAGCCGTTACCGCGACTTCACCATCGCCCTGTACTGCATGTCCGTCTCCCACAGAAAACAATCCACCGGCGACCGCAATGGGCAAATAGAGGACACTCCCTGCAACAAGTTCCTTACAATCGATATTTCCACCACAGAAACGAGGCGGGGCAGTTGCTTGCAGACCTTCTTCATTGGAAGGCATGCCCATCACCCCCATGAACGGACTCAACGCAACTTGATGGCCAAATTGATCCGCTCCGATCATGGAGTTCGTGTCCAATTCCCAGTTCAGATGTAATTCCTCTCCCGAATCGATCCCCAGTCTTTGATTGACAGGGTGGGTGAAGCGCCCCGAAGCGGTCCACCCCCACGTTCCTGGAATAATCCTGTTGATCTGGATTTCAAGGACCATCCCCGGTTTTGCGCCAAGAATCTCAATCGGTCCGCACAATGCATGACCGGGTTCTTTTGGCTCAAACTGCCGTCTCTTGTGATTCTCTGAAAACGGCTCCAATCCCCATCCAGCGTCAAGAGTTTTATACCGTATGGTATCTCCGGAATGAATGGATAAAATCGGGGCTCTATCCTTTGAGAATGGGCCATGAAGGGTTCCGGCTTGTGCTTCAATGTAATGAATAGTCATCGTATCATCCTTTAGGGGTTTGACCTCGGCGTCAACGCCTATTGTATCAGCCATTTGTGGAGTACGAAATACGCTTCTTATGGAACATTCCTGCCCAGGGGAAACTTTCGATTTACGAAGAGGCTAGTAACGAGTATAATGCGTTTAAATATCTACTAAGTTATGCGCGAAGCATACTTCTGTCACATAATTCTGATTAGGGGGATTTATCATGTCATCATCACGTAGTCGCTGGCTAAGAGGGGCAGGAGCAGCACTTCTGACTTTCGCCATGCTCACAGGCATCAACACAGCACAGGCGCAATCAACGCCGATCACAGTAGGAACGACGCCGCTGGTCAGTTCCACGCCGCTCTTTCTCGCCCAGGGACTCGGCTACTGGAAGAAACTTGGATTGAATGTGAAGCTCGACATCTCCGCTGATGCTGGCACCATCGACGTCGCAACGGCCGCCAACAGCTACGATGTAAGCGCTACAGGAATCACCGCCAGCCTTTTCAATCTTTGGAACAGCGGTAAGCGGGAATACATTGTGGCAGACAAGGGCCGCATCTGGCCCGGGCAGAAGTTTGAGGCGCTGGTCGTCAGCAACAAAGCGTACAGCGCGGGCGTGAAGAGTATCAAGGCGCTGAAAGGCAAGTCATTTGGCGATACGTCCGTCGGTTCCACCTTTGACTTCCTGCTCGGCTCGATCCTGCAGAAAAACGGCCTGAGCATCGCGGACATAAAGGATACCCCTCTTCACACCGTGCCGAATCTCGTTTCTGCGGTCATGTCCGGTCAGGTCGACGCTGCCATCTTGCCTCAGCCTGCCGCCAACATAGCGCTCGCGTCCGGGAAGGTGCACCTGCTGACGTGGGTGGATTCGCAGGTCAAGGCTGATCTGCTCGTCATTGCCTATTCGCCCAATTTTGTAAACAATAAGCCGGACGGCGTGAAATTTATGGAAGGCTATCTGGAGGCTGTCCAGTATTACATGCAGCACGTATATCACAATCACAACCTGAAGGATCCGTATCTACTTAGAGCATTGAAGATAATCTCCGGATTTGCCCATCAGCCGCAAAAGGCGATCATGAGTGAACTGATTTACGTCAACCCAACTGGCGCAGTCGATGCGGCCAATGCGCAGAACCAACTCAACTTCTATCTTGCGCATCAGTACGTGACGCAGAAAGTTAACGTCAAGAGCATGATCGATAACTCATTTCGACAGGCGGCGCTCGCTGCGTTGCACAAAAAGAAGTAATGAGCAAATTCTAGAGTGCGCACCGCCCCCATTGACGCTCTAGAGTTCGCGCCTCCGCCAATTTTAACGCGGGAGGGATAGGCATGCGGCTCATCATGGAGAGCGTGAACAAAACATACCGGGACAAGCGCGGGCAGGAGACGCACGTTCTCCAGGACATCGACCTGAGTGTGGAAAGAGATGAGTTTCTAGCCATTGTCGGACCGAGCGGATGCGGCAAATCGACCCTCCTCGGCATGGTCGCAGGCCTTGTGCCGCTAACCAGCGGGAGCATCAGTTTTGCTTTGGAGGATGGACAGTCACCCCATGCACCGCGCATCGGGGTCGTCTTCCAAGAACACGCCCTGTTCCCCTGGCGCACTGTTCAGCGCAATGTGGAGTTTGGTTTGGAAATGCAGCGAATCGGCAAACGGGAACGCACTGAACGAGCTCGGACACTGATCGACATGGTCGGGCTCAGCGGCTTTGAACAGCGTTATCCCCACCAGTTGTCAGGCGGCATGCGGCAGCGAGTGGGGATAGCACGGGCCCTGGCGATCGAACCGGACCTGCTGCTCATGGACGAACCCCTGTCGGCGCTTGATGCGCAGGTGCGGCAACTGCTTCAGGAGGAACTTTTACGCATCTGGGAGCAGCACCGACAAAAGACGCTCTATGTCACGCACAACATCGCGGAGGCGGTGGCGATGGCCGACCGCATCGTGGTGCTGTCGCGTCGGCCAGGGCGCATTCGCTCCGTACTGAGTGTGGAGATTCCGCGCGCCGAACGCGGCTTGCCTGCTCGGCAGACGCAAGTCGCGGAGTATCAAAGGCAAATCTGGGATCTCATTCGTTCCGATGCGGAGCAGGCGTTATATGAGGACGTCAGGGGATAGGAATATGGATACTTCAAACCGGGATGTGTCTCCCGCCAATCGGGTGATCGTCCGGTATCGGTTGAGCTTTCTGGATCGCCGCGCCCCAGCGTGGGTGGGAGTCATCGGAGTGGCGTTGATCCTCGCCATTTGGCAGATGGCGTCCAGCTTCGGCTTTATTTCGGAGGCGGATCTGCCAGGGCCGGCCTCCATCTTTCAGGCGGCGGTCAGCATGGTGCAAAACGGATCGCTCTTGGTGAACGTCGAAGCCAGTCTGATCCGCATAGTGGCCGGATACTTCATAGGCGCTATCTCAGGCATTCTCATCGGCCTGTGGTTCGGGTTCTCGCGAATTACAGAGCGCGTGGGCATGCCTATAGCAAACGCCCTCTACCCCATCCCGAAGCTGGCAATCATACCGCTCCTCATTCTCTGGATCGGAGCGGGCGAGATGCCCAAGATCCTCGTCGTGGCCGCCGAAGTATTCTTTCCGGTACTTTTCAACACCTACAGCGGCGTGCGCAACACTGACCCATTGCTGATTCGCGCGGCGGCGAGTTTTGGCGCGCAGCCGCTCACACTGATCCGTCAAGTCATCCTGCCCGCCTCCTTGCCGACCATCTTCGCCGGTTTGCGCATCGGGGCGGGACTGAGTCTACTCGTGCTCGTGGCGGCGGAGATGATCGGAGCGCAACACGGGATCGGCGCCATGATCCTCACCTACTCGTCACTCATGCAGACTCCGAATCTGATGGTTGGAGTGATCCTGCTGAGTATCCTTGGTCTCGCCATCACGCGCGGACTGGGTCAGATTGAACGCTGGCTGCTGCCGTGGAAAGACTGAACGGGTACGTGAACCTGCATTTCAGACTCAGAGTTAGAGATCGACGATCACGAGAGAGGTCAACCGGGAATACCTGGCTGACCTCTTACCGGAGTCTCTCTGGCCTGAGATCCAAAAGACGCGAGACTTCGCGCCACAATCGCTCGTTGTCCGCGCGGGTTTTCATGGCGATTCGCAGGTATTCCCGCCCTAATCCGGTAAACTGTGAACATCTCCGAACAAACATCCCGTTGCTTTGCAATCCACGTTCCAATTCGTCGCAAATGTCGCCATTTAAAAATCGCGCCAAAAAGAAATTGACGCTTGTAGGATAGACGTGAATGTCCTTGTGACTCCCCCATGTTTCCCGAATGAACGAATGTTCTTCCCGTAGCCAGAGCTGCGTCCGGTCTATGAACGCGTGGTCTTGGTAAGCGGCCGTCGCAGCTGCCACAGCCAATGCATTGACGCTCCAGATGTCACGGGTTTGTTCAATTTGATCCACCATCTCTGGAACGGCCACACCAAACCCAAAACGCAACCCGGGAATAGAGAAAATTTTCGTTGCGGACTGGATGACAAAGATGCGCTTGTGGCAAGCGGCCTCCCCCACCGCAGAGACATCCTTGGGATTCGGCAGAAAGTCGATGAACGACTCATCGATCAGAACAAAAACACCCGCTTCGGCCCACATAGTAAAATGCTTGATCCAGTCGGATTTTGCCCAATAAACTCCTGACGGATTGTGAGGGTTGTTCAGTACTACGGCATCGCCAGCCTGAAGTCGCCGACTAACTCGGTCGAGAGGCAAGCGCACCGTATCCTGGATATCCAGGGGAATCTGCTCTGATGATCCGTAGAGACGCGCTATCCTCTCGTACTCGGAAAATGCCGGCGAAAAAAGAAACGTACGTTTTGGTTGTATGGCCCGGAATATCAGCTCCAGCACCTCGATCGCTCCATTGCCGCAAAACAAGCTGTCTGCGGGAATTTCGTTGGCGCCCGCGATGACATGTTTGATCGCGGTGTGTCGCGCATCGGGATAATGCCGAATGAAAGGCAACGCGCTGAGCAGAGCCTCCATCGCCGACTCTGGCGGTCCAAGAGGGTTAATGTTCGCGCTGAAATCAAGGACATCTGCCAACTTGCGCCCGGTTGCGGTCGCATACTCGTAAATCCGACCGCCATGCTTCATGTGTTTTCACTCCTTTACCAGCATGCAAAGAAACCAGACCGACAACGCCAGTATCAGCGACTTAAAGACAACCATAAGATCAGTCCACACGAAGCCGCCATTCCCAGCAGAATGAGGACCGCAACATTGACCACACTGGCTGTTCGAACGATGTCTGTCGGCTCCAAAGAGAGTGTCGCATCCCCCATTGGGTTTCGTACTGAGACAACGCCGCCGTAGCTGTTTTGGCCACCCAACTGAACCCCTAGCGCCCCGGCGATCATGGCTTCCGGAATGCCGCTGTTGGGACTCGGGTGCTTTCTTGCGTCACGTCTCATCGTCCGCCAGGCCCGACCGGCGTCGCCTCCATTCAGCCAAACTGCGGCCCAAAGGATTGGCGCCGTCAATCGCGCCGGAATGTAGTTTAAGACATCGTCAAGCCGGGCTGATGCCCAACCAAAGTAAAGATAGCGGTCGTTTTTATATCCCACCATGGAATCCAGCGTATTCACGGCGCGAAAGGCCATCGCAAGAGGGGCGCCGCCCAGACAGCCAAAAAGCGCAGGCGCTACAATCGCGTCGACAAGGTTTTCTGCCAATGTCTCCACCGTGGCCCGAACGACCTCCGGTTCTGAGAGTTGATCGGTGTCCCGTCCAACAATCCAGCTCACCGAAACTCGCGCTTCCTCAAGTCCACGGATGGTAAGCTTTTGATAGACGTCTCTGCCTGCTTGAATCAGCCCTTTCCAGGCGATGGTCGTAGATATCAACCAGACTTCCGCGATATCCGCCGCAAGCAGTGACCACTTCCGGATTAGAAATAACAGGAACCAGGTGATCGTGGTTACGGCGACAACCGTTGCCATCGTCAGCCATATACCCAACCACCATTCCCGTCGTGGACGGGTTCCTGGGGAGCGGTTCCATGCCCGATCGGCCCAATCGATCCACTTCCCTATCACAACCACCGGGTGAGGGAGCCAACGCGGATCTCCGACTATGGCATCGACGATGATCGCAGACGCGGTCAACAGACACGTTTTCACCATGGCGCCCGCTCCTTGCGCAGATCAAGCGAAATTCCGGGCGCCACCAGATAAACGCTCTCAGCGACTGCGGCCATCAACCCTGTCTTTCCTTGGTTCCCGCCGCGCGTGCAAATTCTCAATCCCTTTCCTCCCCGGCCCCTCTTCTCTGTCGATTCGCCGCACTTTCCACGTCTATGGCTGACTGGGCGTCTTTTGTTCCCATCTATCGTAAAATACGATCGTTTCAAGTGGCAGCCGGCTTCCCCATCCGACCCGCTCCATGACAGGGATTTCCGGAAAGTGCGGCGTGTAGCCGACGGTGAGGAGCGCGACAGGATCGACATGGTCAGGTATCTTAAGAATCTCTCGGATGTCCTGCTTCTGATAGATACTGACCCAGCCGACGGCGACCCCTTCGGCTCGCGCAGCCAGCCACATATTCTCAATCGCGCACGCTGTGGACATCAAGTCGGTCTCCGGGATGGTATTTCGACCCAGCACATGCGGTCCTCCACGCGTCGGATCGTTCGTGACACAGAACGTCACAGGCGCCTGTACAATCCCTTCGACTTTCAGGCGCAAATAAAACTCTTTTTTCATATCTTGATAGTGTTCAGAGGCAATGACACGTTCCCGCTCCACTACTTGTTGCAACCGCTGCAAAGTATCCCTGTTCTTGACGACGATAAAGTTCCATGGTTGCATGTACCCAACCGACGGGCCGTTATGTCCCGCCTCCAGAATACGGCTTAGCACCTCATTTGGCACCGGATCCGGCAGAAACACGCGGATGTCCCGCCTCGCCATTATCGCTTTGTAAACTGCAGCCCGTTCCGCATCTGTAAAGTCCAGTTCCATAGGGGAGAAAGTCGCGATGTCGGCGCCACGCAGTTCGGCATCGGGAACCACAGCAGCAGCACGAATAGCCTGTAAGCCCTGGTGAACAATGGTTCCCGCCGACGAACCAGTAAAAGGAGTCTTTCGATGTGGATTGGTCACCCTGGCGTCTTCAAACGTAGCAGTTTCCGCCATCACCTTGCAGGCGTTCTGTAAGAGTGAGAGGGCGAACAATCCGCCCGAGCCCTCACCGAGACCTAAATGTAAGTCAAGCATCGGTCGCAGGCCGAGTTCTTGCAACACGTACCGATGCGCCGGTTCGGTCGACACGTGAGAAGCGATCAGGTAATCGCCAATCAGCGCATTGAGGCGAGTGGCCCACAGTGCGGCAGTTCCCGTCATTAGTCCATCCAGTACAACCGGAACGCGCCGACTCGCCCCTGCGATAACTGCCCCGGCCAAAGCGGCAATTTCAAATCCACCAAGCTTCTCCATTACATCCCAAGGATCGTCGGCAACAGGTTGATTTACTTCGATCGCCAGGGAAATGACCGCTTGCTTGTGTAATAGCCGGTCGTCGCCGATTCCTGTACCGCGGCCAACGACTTCCGCCGGCGGCTTCCCCAACAGGCACGTCAGCATGGCAGAGGCGGCTGTGGTGTTGCCAATGCCCATTTCACCGACCAGAAGAACGTCATGTCCGCTGTCGATGAGCTGATCCGCGACTTCGATGCCCACCTGCACCGCCTCGAACGCCTCTTCCCGCGACATGGCAGGCCCTTTTGTGAAGTTTTGCGTACCTGCCGCCACTTTCCGAACCATTGCCTTTGGATGCCGCACTGTGCTGCGGACACCGACATCCACAACTGTCAGAGAGACACCTTGATTTCGTGCCAAGACACTGCTGACGGCGGTTCCCATACACATGTTGACGACCATCTCTTCGGTCACTTCGCGTCCATACGCGGAGACACTCTCCTCGCTCA
>JAJZCB010000088.1 GCA_021846285.1 Bacillota bacterium | reverse complement strand
CCGATAGACAAAGCCGAGAACACGGGTCACCAGACTCGCGGCGATCAGAACGGATGTGCCTTTTATAAATGACTGACGGTACACCCCGCGCCACCTCCTTTGCGTTTGTCGGTGCGCTGTGAGTGTGCGCGGAGTTTGCAATCCGGGGCGCCGATCGCTGTGGCAAGCGGCTTGTACTTCATCATTTGAACGTATGCGCGATGCGGGCGGGTTAGTCCAAATCTGCTTGCGCTAAGTCGCCTCAGGTGAGACAATATCTGCAAAGAAGGGGGCGGACTGAGTTGTCGGAACAGCCCGATGCGGAGCGTACAACGAAAGGTGTCATAAAAGTGTTTGGTCGTGTGAAACAACCGGTTGTCAGCGACCCGCCTGCCGCTGTCGGCGAAGCGCCCGACACCCCTTCCATAGAGGCTGGCGGCAAACGCAAAGTGGTGTTCGGACGCTCCGCTATGCAGCCTGCAGGTGCAGACAGGGAGCGAGTGTTGACCGGCGCCGGGCACAGTGAGAACGCAGGACAGGCTTCTTTGGAGAGTGTCGTCGGGCACGCCGAGCAGGACCGAACTGAGGTTGCTGTAGAACTGGAAGCTGAAATTCCCGCTGCAGTTTCTCAGGCCACCCACGATGAGGAGGTTCTTCAGCTGCTCAGCACACTTGAAGATACTGTGAATCAGTCAGTTCATGATTTCGAGCCAGGAACAGAGCCAGAGCGCGGCATTCCTGAACGGACACCGGCCGTGGACGAAGTGGCCGCTGATCAGGATCAGGGTCCATTTTCAGCCGAAGCAGCCGAAGCAGCCGAAGCAGCCGAAGCAGCCGAAGCAGCCGAAGCAGCCAGCATCGCGGCGGAACCAGAGCTCGCTGCGAGAGAGAGGATGCCGATTGCTCACACTATGGAACATCCCTTTGCCATCGTAGTTCAACGACTCGCGCAACAGGTTGCCCTGATGGCGCCCATCCCTGATTTTGAGGACGTTCCTGACGAAAACCCGCTGGAGGGGTCATTGACTGATGAACTTTTGCACCTGCTTGAAGATAAGATGGAAGAGTTTCACTGGCTTGGATACAACCAGGTAACGGTTCAGGATCTCTGGATGTATTTCCGTGGTCAGGTCAAGCGCAGACCCAAATCGCTCCACGAGCTTGTCAACGCGGTGTTGTGTCTCCAACCGCAGGAATTTATGAATTATTCGATGACTCAGGCTTATCGATATAGGCCGGCCGACATTCGGGAACTCCTGTGAGGGACGCGGCCGTACGTAAACTGCACGAGGCGGATGAATGAGGAACCGCGCACTGCGACCATCGGGTGGGTATCCAGAGTGCAGCGACCGACAAGGGCAGTGAGGTTCTCTGCCGCCTGCATGTGCCTTTATGCCTGCATTGATCTTATGTGGACAAATCGCTATACTGTTGCCATTGACTGCCTAGGAGGTAAACCATGGTTAAATGGGGGCGCCTCACGACCTTCTTCATTATTGTCGTGATGATTTTTGCCGTTGTCCTGTCGACAAGTCGGACGCTTTATACGAAGATTCCGTTAGGACTCGACCTGCAGGGCGGCTTTTCGGTGTTGTATCAGGTGGGAAACGGGAAACAGTCACTGACGACCAGCGATATGACAGCCACCGTTGCGGCGCTTCAGAGCCGTATCAACACCCTGGGAGTGTCTGAGCCGTCGATCGCAGTGCAAAATGGCGGTCGCATCAGCATCTCACTCGCAGGGAAGTTCAATCAGGTTGCCGCACGGCAGTTTCTGTCTTCGCAGGCCAATCTGGAATTCAAATCGCCCACGGGTCAGGTGCTCATGACAGGCAAAGACGTGGTGAGCAACGCGCATTACCAATCGTCCACCACGACCGGTCAGCCTGAAGTGGCGATCAGCTTTAAAAATCCGGCCTTATTTGCTTCCATCACGACAAAGTATGTGAATCAGCGTATATCGATCTGGTTTGACAACAAGATGATCAGCGATCCGAACATCCAGACTCCGATTACGGGGGGCAACGCGACGATCAGTCCTATGTCATCGGTCCAGTCGGCCATGCAGTTGGCCAACCTGATCAACGCCGGAGCACTGCCATTTCCGATCCATCAGCTGTCCTCCAACAGCGTCGGTCCGACGCTCGGACAATCTGCCCTGCATGCCACGCTGTTCGCGGGGGCGATTGCCGTCGCCATCATCTTCATCTTTATGATCGTCATGTATCGGTTGCCGGGATTGATCGCGGATATCGCCCTGCTGGCGTACAGTTACGTTCTGATCGCAGTATTTGCAGGGCTGCAGGTTACGCTCACACTGACTGGACTGGCTGCCCTGGTGCTTGGCATCGGGATGGCGGTGGACGCCAACATCATCACTTATGAACGGATCAAGGATGAACTGCGTAACGGCAAGTCCTTGCAGTCCTCGGTGATTGCGGGGCAGCGCAAGGCGCTGCGGACGATTCTTGACTCCAACATGACAACACTGATCGCGGGGATTGTGATGTACGGATACGGAACGGGCGATGTGCGGGGATTTGCTGTGGCGCTGATCGCGAGCATCATCGTCAGTCTGATGACCGCCGTGTTTCTCAGTCGCACCATCCTGCTGCTGTTCACAAAATCAAACGTTGTCAGAAATACCTGGTACTTTGGCGGTAAGGGAAAGGTGGCGGGTGCGCGATGAGGTTTGCCATCATTCAGAGACGCAAATGGTTTTTTCTGTTATCGGGATCGATCACTCTTGCGGGGCTGATCGTCATGCTCCTGTTTGGTCTCAATCTGGGCACGGATTTCAAATCCGGCTCACAGGTGGAGATCGTGCTCAACCAGCCGTATAACTCTGCCGCAGTGAGGAACGTCTTTACCAAAGTGGGATTGCCTATCGGACCAACTGGGATTACCGCCGCTGGCACAAACAACACCATGGCTGTCGTCCGCCTGTCGTATCCGATCACCAATCTGCAGGAAGGAAAGCTGAACACCGCGATCAAAGCGGCTTTTCCGAAATCACTGGTGCCGCCAGGATATTCGACCGTGGATCCGATTATCGCCCAGGAACAGTCACAGACGGCTGTCTGGGCCGTGCTCGTAGCCTCCCTTTTTATCGTCATCTACGTGGCGATCCGCTTTGAGTTTCGGTTTGCCCTGGCGGGCATCGTGGCGCTGTTGCACGACGCCTTTATCGTCATTTCCGTGTTTGCGCTGCTGCGCATCGTCGTTGATCTGCCGTTTATCGCGGCCGTGCTGACCATTGTCGGGTATTCGATCAACGATACGATCGTCATCTTTGACCGCATCAGAGAGAATCTGAAGAACGCGAAGATCAAGACGCTGCCTGATCTGGAAACTTTGGTGGACAACTCGCTGTGGCAAACGATGGCACGTTCCATCAACACCGTATTGACCGTGCTGTTTGCAGCCACCACACTCTACTTCTTTGGCGGCGATCCCATTCACAATTTCTGCTTTGCATTACTCGTGGGCCTGGTGAGCGGGGCGTACTCCTCCATTTTTATTGCTAGCCCGATTTGGGTGGCCTGGCGCGGCCGCTCTCTCGCGAAGCAACCGAAACGGCCAGTTCAAGCCTGATCGATTAGGGTGCGCCGTCCAGTTCATATGAAGAAAAACTTGCAAAGAGGAACGCGCCCAGAAGCAGAACGTTCCAGAGAAGAAGAGCACGCCAAGAAGATAGAGAACGGCTGCGCGAGGTCGATGACACCCCGGTTCTGTGGTAGCCGGGGTGTTCGTTTGGTAGAAAACGCCCATTTTGGGAATTCTGGTACAGACCTTCATGTCTGAGTTTTGCGAAGCAAAATCTCACTACTGCACAGCACCATCACTCGAATGAAAAACCCGCTTGGCCGGAATCGTATGCTGTGCCGAGGCGAGTTCGGCGCAGCCGTGTTTGAGAAGCGGCGCAGCATACGATTCCGGCGGGCAGGAACGGCCGCGCGCTTTGTTTTCCGGAACAGACACGACCGGAGTGGGGGAATCGGCGATCGATCACCGGACGACAGTATGGGAGCAAAACCGACAGGCGCTTTACAGTATCGGGCTGAACGTAGTGCTCACTGCGCTAAAGGGTGTTGTGGGCGTGCTTGCGCGCAGTGACGCGCTGCTCGCTGACGCCGCTCACAGTGGGGCTGACGTGGCTGGGTCTCTCGCCGTCTGGGTTGGTCTCCGCGTGGCGCGCCGACCTGCGGACGCAGACCACCCCTATGGGCACGGGAAGGCAGAATGGATCGCCGCCAGTCTGGTCGCCGTACTCCTGCTCCTGGCCGGTCTTGATGTTGTCTATGCATCGATTCGTCAGTTGTTTAAACCTCCCGTCGCCCCGGACGCGGTCGCGTTCTATACCGCCGTGTTTGCCATCGGCGCCAAGGAAGTCGTGTATCGTTACCAGGTGACTCTTGCGCGGCGACTGGGATCTCCCGCACTGCTCGCAGGGGCGCAGGATCACCGATCCGATGTCTACTCGTCACTGGCCGCCGCCGCAGGCATCCTGCTCGCTGTCATCGGGAACCGGACTCACGTTCCCGCGCTGTTGTATGCGGATCCAGTCGCGGGTCTCATCGTGGCTCTGGTTGTCGTATGGCTCGGCTACAAATTGGCCAGTGATTCATTTACAGCGCTGATGGACAAGGTCCTGGATGCGAAGGCTGCCAGCGACATGCTGCATCTCGTCGAGCAGGTGCCGGGAGTCATGCGCGTCGATGATTTGCGTGCCCGCACCCATGGCCCTTACGTTGTGGTCGATGTCAAGGTGAGCGTCGACGCAGAGGCGACTGTTCTCGCGGGCCACCATATCGCCAAGGCCGTGAAGACACAGATGATGGAGCATTTTGACCACGTGTCTGACGTTTTGGTCCATGTCAATCCTTTTTTGACTAATGAGCGCAGTATGCGTGGTGGGGACCAAGATCGCGAGTCTTAGCGAACGTTTGCCCGCGTTGCGGCTTGCGGGCCGTGTTGCGTATAATTGAGGGGTGACCTGGCACTGCACTTTGTCGGCAGAGGAGTTCTGGCGTGAACCTGCGAGAGAAGATTCGTGTGATTGAAGATTTCCCTGAACCGGGTATCAGCTTTAAGGATATCACTACCCTACTTTGTGACGCGACAAGCTTTCGCCATGCGATCGACCAGATCGCACAGTTTGCGGCTGACAAACAGATCGATGTCGTGGTCGGTCCTGAAGCGCGCGGCTTTGTGATTGGCGCCCCTACGGCGTACGCGCTTGGCGCCGGGTTCGTGCCGATTCGCAAGCCGGGAAAGTTGCCGTGGCGAACAATCCGCAAGAACTACCAGCTGGAATATGGAACGGATGGACTGGAGATTCACGCCGACGCAATCCAAGAAGGGCAACGCGTTCTCATTGTGGATGATTTGTTGGCCACAGGCGGCACGATTCGTTCTTCAATCGAACTCGTTGAACGGCTGGGGGGCGTTGTCGCAGGTTTGTGTTTCCTCATTGAACTGAGACATCTCGACGGGAGAGCAAAACTGATTCCCTATGAGATATTTTCATTGATTGAGTACAATTAGCCACAAAGCATGGAACGGGCATACGACGGATGAAAGAAGGTGAGGAAGCTTGGAAGCGGACCACGCGAATACGGGTGTCACACCCCTGGACGACGCCTCAGCAGCGTTCCATGCCCCGGGGAATACGACGGACCTGAGATCGTCTGCCGATTCGGTGGATTCCGAAAGGCGGTTGGCGCGACTGTTTGCAAAGGCGCCCTATCTGAATCCAACAGAGCAGGAACTGCTGCGCCATGCATACGCCTACGCTGAACTGCATCATCGGGGTCAAAAGCGCAGTTCCGGCGATGATTACATCACTCACCCTCTGGCCGTGGCACAGATCCTCGCGGAACTGAAACTTGACGGCGGAACACTCGCCGCCGCGTTATTGCACGATGTAGTGGAAGACACCAAGGTTACGGATGAAGAGATCGCCAGACAGTTCGGCCAGGAAATCGCGAGTCTTGTCGACGGCGTAACGAAACTGAAACGGCTGCGTTTTGAATCTCGTGAAGAACAGCAGGCCGAGAACTTGCGCAAGATGTTTCTCGCTATGGCCAAGGATGTGCGCGTTGCGCTGATTCGCCTGGCGGACAGACTGCACAATATGCGCACTCTGAAATATCGCCCACCGGACAAGCAGCGCAAGACTGCCGAGGAAACGTTGGAGATATTCGCTCCGCTTGCGCATCGTTTGGGCATGTCCACGATAAAATGGGAACTGGAAGATATTTCGTTGCGCTTTATTGATTCGGGACAGTACTATCGCATTGTCAATCTCATGGCAAAGAAACGGGAAGAGCGGGAGCGGTACGTGCAGCAGGTCATTGAAGAACTGCGTGCGAAGCTGGCCGAACTGGCTGTACACGCTGACCTTTCGGGCCGTGCCAAGCATATCTATAGCATCTATCGCAAGATGACCGAACTGCACAAGGAATTTAACGAAATCTACGATCTGTTTGCCGTACGGGTGATTGTCGATTCGGTGAAGGACTGTTATGCGGTGCTGGGAATCGTTCACACGATGTGGAAGCCGGTTCCCGGACGATTTAAAGACTACATCGCGATGCCAAAGGCGAATCTCTACCAAAGCCTGCACACAACAGTCATCGGCGTCAGCGGCGAACCGCTTGAAATTCAAATTCGTACGTGGGAGATGCACAGAACAGCGGAATACGGGATCGCGGCGCACTGGATCTACAAGGAATCCGGATATCAGGCCAAGGAAGCGGCGGACAAGAGAGACGTTGCGCAAGCGACGCCGGGCAGTGTTCCAATGGTCGGCGCGAACGCCAGTGTCCAGGCTGCCCAAACCTCATTTGAAAAGAAGCTCGGCTGGTTTCGTGAAGTACTGGAGTGGCAGCAGGATTTTCGCGACGCGCAGGAATTCATGGACACGCTGAAAATGGACCTGTTCACTGACGAAGTGTTCGTGTTTACTCCAAAGGGTGCGGTCATGGAACTGCCTGCGGGTTCCTGTCCCATCGATTTTGCCTACAGGATACACACCGATGTGGGAAATCGGTGTGTGGGCGCGAAGGTAAACGGTCGCATTATCACTCTCGATACCCGGTTGCGTACGGGTGATATCGTGGAGATCCTCACTTCCAAGTTATCCTATGGTCCAAGCCAGGATTGGCTGAAAATCGCACAGACATCGCAGGCGCGGTCCAAAATCCGTATGTGGTTCAAGCGCGAGCGGCGCGACGAAAACGTGGAAAAGGGAAGCGAACTGCTCGAACGGGAAATCGCCAAACATAAACTTGATCCCCACGCGGTGCTTGCCAATTATCTTCCGGATGTGTTGGGGAAGTTCAATTTTGCCAAACCCGAAGATCTCTTTGCGGCAGTCGGGTACGGGGCATTGTCACCGGTGCAGGTCATGACTCGGCTGGCGGAACGAATCAAGAAGGACGACCCGGTCGTCGATTCGTTGGCCGCCTTGCCCATGACGCCGCTGCCTGATCGGGAACGCCAGCAGAAGCGCAAAACGAGTACGGCCAAAGGGAATCTTGGAATCCGCGTCAAAGGCGTCGACAATCTGCTGATTCGGGTCTCCCGTTGCTGCAATCCAGTTCCGGGAGACGAGATCGTCGGCTTTGTCACCCGTGGACGGGGAGTGTCCGTCCATCGCAGAGATTGCCCCAATGTCATGTCCATGATCGATGAGGGCAGCCGCATGCTCGAAGTGGAGTGGGAACACGGTGCGGGTCAATCCTACAACGTTGACATCGAAGTGACTGCGCTGGACCGACGCGGTCTGATCAACGAGGTGATGAATGCGGTTGTGGAGACGAAAACGGACATCACGGCGGTCACGGGCCGGGCCGATCGCCGCAAGATGGCCACGATCAACCTGAGCATTACGATCCGCAATGTCGATCACTTGCGAATGGTTGTAGACAGGATCAAGCGGGTCAAGGACATTTATGCGGTCCGCCGAGTCATCCAGTAGTCATACGAGGTGAGGGAGCGATGAGAGTCGTTGTGCAACGCGTGCGATCGGCGAGGGTGAGCGTCGCGAACGATATTGTCGGAGCGATCGGGCGTGGCTTGCTGGTTCTTGTTGGCTTTACGCATGATGACGCGGAGCCCGATCTGACATTTATGGCGGATAAGATCGTCAATCTGCGCATTTTTGAGGATCCGGAAGGCAAGATGAATGATTCGCTGCTCGATGTCGGAGGGGCCATACTGTCTGTATCGCAATTTACATTGTATGGGAACGCCCGTAACGGTCGGCGTCCGAACTATATGGCGGCTGCGCGGCCTGAGATTGCTCAGCCGCTGTACGATCGGTTCAATGCACTGCTGCGGGAAACGGGCATGATCGTGAGAACCGGGCGATTCGGAGCGATGATGGACGTCGAACTGATCAACGATGGTCCCGTCACGTTGTGGCTCGATACTGACAACCTATGAAGGGAGAGGTAAGGGATATGCTGATGGAGCGCTTCACACTCAATGATATTGGAACCAACACGTATGTGATCGGCGAACCCGGCGGTCAGGTGATGATCGTCGATCCCAGCGCCAGTGACATGACCCCGGTGATCAGTTTTATTCGCGATCGCGGACTGGCGGTTTCGAGGATCGTCAATACGCATTGTCATTTTGACCATGTGCTGGGTAACGAGGCGGTTCGCGGGGAGTACCGCGTTCCTCTTCTTATCCATAGGCTGGAGTTGCCGCTCCTGCTTAGGGCGCCTGAACAGGTGGAGACCTGGTTTGGCTATCGGATGGAAACAAGGGAGCCTGACGGTTACCTGGCAGAGGGCGATGTCATCCCGATCGGCGCCTTTTCTTTTCACGTGATCGAGACACCGGGCCATAGTCCAGGCGGGATTTGTCTGTATGAGCCAGACGAGGGCGTTCTCATCTCAGGCGACACCCTGTTTGCGGGAACCGTCGGACGCACCGACCTGCCCGGCAGCAACGGCCAGCAACTGATGGAATCGCTGGAGAAAAAATTGTGGCCGTTGCCGGACGGTACTCGTATCTTCCCCGGACACGCTGATGACACCACCATGGCGGAGGAACGCATGCACAATCCCTATTTCCACTTTTGAGCAGAGGCGCCGACTTGCCTCTGCCAAACGCAGGCGAACCGTGACTATCCGATCCTCTCGGGATGCCGATCATCCGAGAGGACAGGCTGACTCGGCGATATAGGGGGGTGTTCATGCAAATTGGGCGCGATGGGCGGGCACATGTTGGCGGGCGCCAGCGTACCGTACTCCTGAAAAGGTAGTTATGGGGAGGATCAGCGCGTGCAAAAGAGCCACATTGGCCACTTACGGGTGGAACTGGTCATGACAGAAGAGATGAGGCAGAGCTTGATGGAACTGGCCACAGGCAGTGCTGCGACGGTGATTGTGCCCGATGCGATGCTGCGGCATGTGAGGGTGCATCATTTGCAGTCTGACGTCACGAGAATCCGAGAATTGCACTACCGACAGGTGCATGTGCACCGTCTTGAGCTGGCGGTGTCCGGCGCGGCGCACGTTGGTCCATAGCTCTGGCTTGCAGACGGCCGCTTTCCCGGTGAGCCACAAAAGGGGTGAAGCGCCCTCTGGCGTGGGGAGCAGCAGCCGCATGGCTCATGCTCCTCTCTCTTTTTGGCGCCGTGTAAATTGGAGTTAACAGGTCCTGTCGCATGATCGTCCAAACTTACCACTTGAATATTCATGCGCGTCTAACATGATTCTTCGGTGAAGCGTCGTCGGCCCGCAAAACCCTCGTCGACGCCATGCCAGTAGCGGATATCAGGTTCCCCTGCACGCCAGCACAGATAGGCTTCCCGACCGTCAATAAGCGTCAGAAAATCTACGAGTCCCGCGTCGATATCCTTCACTTCAATCGATTGACTCAGCAAATGATCGATCTGCTGCCTGGCAGCGAGAAGAGCGAACTCAATTTGCGCCTCTTCTACGAAAAACCGATCAGAACTGAGCGCTTCGCCCTGTTCCCGCTTCCATCGCTCGATCTTAAGGCGCCTGACCGCAATCTCCTCGCGGGAGTTCTTCAATTCCTCGATTTGCTTACGGATCTGCGGCAATAGTCGATTGGCGTCTTCAACGGTATAGTACTGTCTGTTCATGGATGTTCCCCTTCTTGAACGCAGTGCGAATCCTGAAAGATTTGGCGGCTGGCGGCTGCGCGATGGAATCTGCTCAGGCATGTACTCATAGTATACGAAAACGGTGATTTGTATGCCAGGGCGACGACGATCACAAATCGCGCGTTGCTCGAACATGGTGTAGGATGGTAGGATATTGACGCACCGCTTTAGGTGCCCTGATGAGCAGATCTGGAGGTGTCACTGTGACGTGGCTAAACAGGGTGATCATCTGGATCTTTGGATTACTGCCTGGGTGGTTGTCGAAGTGGTTTGTGTTTTGGTTGAAGCGTAAATACGTGATCGGCGTCGTTGCCGTCGTGCCGAATGAGCGCGGCGAGTTCCTGTTTTTGCATCATACATACAGGCGCAAACGTCCTTGGCGACTGCCCGGCGGATTGAAAGAACGTAACGAGCGACCATTTGACACTGTTGTTCGGGAGATGCGCGAAGAGGCCAACATGGCGGTCAGGCCACTTCAGGTGATTGCTGTTTCGTCCTCTGAGATCACGTTTGACGTGGCAGTTCTGTGTCAGTTGGTGGAGGCGGGCCCCTTCGCGCCCAATGCGGAGATCGACGATTGGCAGTGGGTGGATCCGGTGCGCGCCGCGTTTGATATTCCGGGAGAGCAACGCGAGTTTTTGGAAATTGCAATGCAAATGACACAATGGTCAGGCGACTATCAGGATGGCGCCGACATTTGATGGGCGATGACGCGTCGAATGATGTCAGGGTCGAAGGCGGTTGGCGCTTCTAACTTCAAAGTATACGAGTCCACGCCAAAATCGGTGATGGAGCCCTCCACGGCGCCGGCATGATGGCCAGAAACGGCTTGAAGCAAGTCATCGGCCGCGACGTGATAAGGCAGAGAGAGATTCCAGACCTGCGTTTCTCTGCTGTCATGGATCGTTACGACTGCCGTGATTATGGCTGAGTTCGGAACCACCCTCAGCTGTGCTCCGTCTCCAATCGTAGTGTAGTACCAATTGGTGTAGATCACTTTACCGGTATAATCGGTCGAGCTGAAGTAAGAGGACCGAATGGTGATCTTTTGGCCCAGGGAAAAGGGCCGGACGGTGAGTACAATGAGACCGGCAAAGAGGTTGGAGAGCGTGGACTGGGCGGCGATTCCCAGGATCACGCCGGTGAGCGCGCCGCCAACCAGGATGCTGCTGATCTGTACGTGCAGCAGGTGGAGCGTGACGATTGCCACAAACAGATAGCCAACAGCGGCCAGCGACCTGCGGCCAATCGTCCAGGCGCGCGAGTCGGCAGTCTTTTGTCTGCTCGCAAACTGGGAAAATAGGTGTTCGGTATGACGGACCAGCCAGAATCCCGTGACCAGCCAGCAGGCCGCCAACACCCAATCGGTCCACAGTCGATCACGCGGCGCAATGGTGCTCATAAATGCCGAGCTTTGAGCGACATTGAAGATTACGGCTAAGGTGACGAGCAGTATGGCCAATACGGTCAGTTTGCGCCAAGGGGCTCTTTGCGCGTCGTCAGGCATTCGATATGCACTCCCCAGTCAGGTGGTCCTTGCGTCTTGTCATTATTGTAAACAAGTCCAGTTTTCAAAAGCAAACGGTCGGAGGGATGGATATGGAAGACGGCAGTAAGGCGCGACTTCCGCAAGTGCTCATTTATCATGAGACAAAGGCGATGGAGTACGTACACGAATTACTGAAGCTGGGTCACGCCAATGTAGCGGTGGCCTCCACGCAGGACGAAGCGGCGAGGCTGATTTCTGACGCCGAGGTGCTGTTTTGCTGGCGGTTTCCCCTCGCTCTGTTGGACCATGCAGAACATGTGCGATGGATCCAGTTGATGGGGGCGGGTGTGGAAGATATCGCCGCCAGTCCCCAAGTTCCAGCGCAGACCGTGATCACCCGGATCACGGGGCAGTTTGGACAGCCTATCGCCGAGTACATATGGGCCTTTGTGTTACACGTCGTCAAACAGGTGGATCGATTTCGCTATCAGCAGGCAGAGACCGTATGGCGTCCCTTTGCCACAGAGCGGCTCGCTGCGCAGACTCTTGCAGTGGCAGGAATCGGCTCCATCGGGGAGGAGATCGTTCGGCTCGGCAGAGCGTTTCAAATGCGCGTGATCGGTCTGAGCGAGAGCGGCAGACTGTCGCATACCGTTGATCGTCACTATAGTTCTGGTGAGTGGCAAGAATTCGCCGCAAACGCAGACGTGCTCGTTCTGTCGCTGCCGCTGACGGACGCGACGCGCGAGGTTGTCAATACGCGCATCCTGTCCGCTATGAAAGAGAGCGCCATTTTGGTCAATATTGGGCGCGGCGGCCTGATCGCAGAAAACGATTTGATCGAACACATGCGCAACAGGCGTTTGCGGGCGGCGATTCTCGACGTCTTTCAAAGCGAACCGCTGCCATCGGACAGTCCGCTGTGGCGCCTGCCCAATGTGTTTATTACGCCGCATGTGTCCGGTCCGAGTTCAGTTCCGGATGTCAGTCGATTTTTCTTCGAAAATCTCCGGCGTTACATGGCGGCACAGCCTCTCGAAGGTGTGGTGGATCGGGATCGAGGCTACTAGAATCGGTCCTGGATCAGACACGCTGTCTGGATCGTATCAGATGATGGTCCGGTCGTTTCGTCGCGGCGCGGGCGTCGCCATCCTTTTTCGCCTGTCTGGCGTGAACGCGTCGGATCCATAGCGCCGTCAGCCAAATGAGGACGATCGCGACGCCTCCCGCGATCAGCCAAACCAGCGTGCGCTTCGAGAACCCGAGAAATACCAGGGCGGCCCCGACGTCATAAGGTATAATCCCCAATCCTGTCGTCCACAGGTATGTCCATGTTCCCACTTCCGGAATCATGGCGCAGGCGTAATTGAGTACGACAAACGGAATAAAGGGGATCAACCGGGCCATCAGTAAACCGAGCGCTCCATGGTTGCCCACGAGTTCATGCAGCTTTTCCATATGCCTGTCAGACACGAATCTGCGAATCAAGGTTTCACCAAAGCGCTTTGCCAGCAGAAAAGTCACGTAGGAGCCAAACATCGCTCCCACCCATACATAGAAGATGCCCATCCATACACCAAAAATCTGCATGTCAATGACCATGAGAAATTCTGCTGGGAAAGGGATTATACAGAGAATCGCCATCAGGACGACAGCCCCGAACACCCCAAACGGTCCGAGACGGTGAATGAACAGCGACGTGTAGCGTTCATACCGAAAATACAGCCAGACTGCGATCACGCCCAGCAACACAGTGCCGATCGTCCACCAAATACGGTTGCCTGCAGACTTGGCCTTGTCAGGGGTATGTTTGATCATGCCAACACCTCACACCGCGGCGTCGATGGGAAACCACGATATTGGAACGTGCTCTTAGTATGTGTGGGTGTTGATTTGGCATACGGTTGCCGCATAAAAATCCTCCGTCGCCGCCGACAATAGTGCGGAGGAGGTTTTGCTCATGCATGGCACGATCTGGTCTCTTCTTCCTTTTGCTCTGGTTATCCCCATTTCCATTGTGACGCGCCAAGTCATTCCGGGTCTCGTGGTCGGGTTGTTGGCCGGGGCCTATATGATGGCGCCAAGTCCGCTCGGCGGCGTCAACCAGGCGCTGTATTATCTGTTCAAAGAGTTGGCGCTCGCCGGCAATCTGCACCTGATCATCTTCCTGTATACGTTCGGATCGCTGGTCGGTCTGGTTCGCATCACGGGAGGTGTCAGCGGGTTTGCGAAGTGGTTGGGTCCGCGCGTCAAATCCGTACGCGGAGCGTACGCGGTTACCTGGCTCTCCTCTCTCGGCACGTTCATGGCGCCGGATTTTCGGATTATAACGGTTGCTCCCATCATGAAATCAATGATGACGCGATTTCATATCAGCCCACAAAAAATGGCATACGCCATCAATGTCACAGCAACCCCGCTCATCAGTCTGATTCCCGTTGGAACGGCATTTGTGGGCTACATGGTCGGTCTTCTGGCCGTAGCGTTAAAACATGTACACAGTACACAGGCTCCCTACCCGCTTTTCCTGTCCACCATCCCGCTCAACTTCTTCGCGTTCGCGATCCTCGCCATAGGCGCCTACCTGAGTTTCTTCAGTTCAGAAACGAAGCCGGTGCGAACGACGGAAACAACGGCGGCCGGGAGGTTTTCGGACTTCGCGGCCAAGTTGAGGCGACCACATAGAAACGCCAGACAACACATTTACACGGTCGTTGCCACCTTGCGACGACAGCACGCCAAGTTTGAGATAGAAGCGGGAACCATGGGCCATCCCGGACAGCGCAGCGACAGGGAAACGGCCAGACCTCAGCGTGAGTTGCCTGAAGAGCCGCTCGATGTCCTTAGTGACGAGGCCGTTCCTTCGGCGGCAAATCTGCTCCTGCCGATCGGGTTGCTGCTGGGACTGACATTCATTCTTACCTGGTGGAGCGGTGTTGGGAAGGCAACGACTTTTCTGGGAGTACTGATGAAAGCCGATGCGACAAGGGCCATGCTTCAATCGATCTTGATTACGTTGGTCGCATCTTCTATATTCTATCTGTTTCGCAGACAGCGGGTTGGTCGTTTGATGTATGGTATTATCGCGGGCGGCAACGAAATGATCGCGGTCATCATGTTACTGGTTCTGGTCTGGGCAGTCTCAGGTGTTTCGAGCGATCTGGGATTTTCGGATTACGTGGGGCGCACGATGGGATCTGTCATACCGCGCATGCTGATTGCGCCAGCGTTGTTTGTATTTGGATCCGTCATTTCCTATTTCATCGGATCGTCGTTTGGAACATGGGGGATTCTGATGCCTCTTGGTTTCTCTCTCGCGGCAACGACGCATGCTTCTCTCCCGCTGATTGCCGCCGCTGTGTTTGCGAGCGGCACGCTCGGAGGCTTTGCATCACCGCTTAGCGACAATACGGTCGCCATGGCGACCGTGATGAAATTGCCTCTCGTCGATTTTGCGAATTCGCTGCTAAAAACAACACTTATCGCGGGTGGGGTGGCGACAGTCGGATACGCCGCGGCCGGACTTGTGATGTAGATGCAGACGCCGTGGACGAAGCTCCAAACTGAAGCCACAGCAAAAAAGAGCCCTGCCGGGAACCCCTGTTCTGTTCCCGGCAGGGGATGCGTCAGAACATGCGCTTGACTGCGGAAATATGGCCATACCAGTAGGATCCCGGCCGCAAGGGGAGATACCCCACTTTGTGGAGTCCGCCACCTTCTTGAATCATCTGCCCGTTGCCCACAAAAATTCCCGTGTGACCTCCCTGGTCAAAGGCGACGAGATCCCCCGGCAGCATGCTGCTCGTGCTGACCGGAACTCCGACATGGAGGTACTGGCCTTTGCTTGACGTGGTAAACAGGTAGCCCAGCGAGTGATGATACACGTACTCCGTGTAGTTGCTGCAGTCAAATCCGTACTGTCCACGATCTTCATTGTGGCCCCAGATGTAGGGCGTTCCAAGTTTGCTCTGGGCGATCTGCTCCACAGCGGTCACCTTGGCGGCGCGGCTGGCATGGACGCCTGCAGACGGTGTGATATTGGGATCGATGCGCACGCCTGGCGGTGGAACGGGTATGCTCCCGCCTGTCGCCGACGCTGCGGTCGTGGCGCCCGGAGATTGGTAGGCGTAGCTCCCGTTTGTGCCGTAGCTGGCGTCACTGGCTCCCGATGACGACGGAACGGGAACGCTGGCGACTATGGTTGCTCCTCCGCTGTCCGCGATTCCTGTGCTGCCGGCGGCCGTGGCGGCTGTGAGGGCATGATTGCCTGCGGCCTGTGATCCGGATCGCACCGTGCCACGCCATCCGTGATAGGCATAATGACGCCAGCCGGAACGATGATCCAGTAAACGGATGCGTTGCACATGGAGAGTTGGATACTCGGCCGTACCGAAATTGACGATTCCATCCAGGCTTGCGGCATCCAGTGTCGTTTCACTGCCCATGCGGCGAAAGGCGGCTGCAGTCAGTGGCCCGTGAACAATGCCTTGGGAGTGGACGGTTACTGTTCCGGTCCGACGATCAAACTCGGTTCCGATCACTCGGTAAAACCTGTGCATCGCCTGTCCGGCATAGGCCGACGCGGGCGGCGTAGGAACCGTCCTGTATCCAGCAACAGGCGGGACAGCCGCCGCCTGGCCTGAACATCCGGTCATGACGATCAGGGCCAGGGCGCTGGCGACCGACGTCAGGCAACGTGTTGCGTTCATCAAAAACACCTCCTCGATTTCCTTGTGACCCTTAGGGTTACAAACGAGAAGGTGTCCTATGCAACGAACGGGCGCTCAATCAGTCCGTGTGAATCAGATTATGATTCCGCAGCTTGACGCAGCGACGGCTCTTCCTGCGCCGCAAATTTTTTGTACCGGCCATACATGACCACCCGCCACGGCAGCAGCATGCCAAAAGCGAGGATGAAGAAGATGGCTCCTGTTTGCGGAATCGTGACGTACTTTTCAATATACGTGTGAAGGGCAAGCCGGGTGACCAGTAAAGTGAGCAACACGATGATGAAGGCTGGTGACCGCTTGAGGTACACCTCGTCCTTATAGCGATGCATCTTTGACGTCGTGATGAGAGGTATCGAGAAAACGCATCCGAACAGGAAGGCGATAACTCCATACGTGAAAGGAATACGCACCATCGGCGCGAAAAACATGAGAAATCCGGTGCTCATCCCCAGTGGAGGAATGAGAATCTTGCGCGCCGATGTCGGCTTTTTGGCGGCCTGCAGTCGGATGGCGATCACCGAGAGGGCGCCCACGACAATGATCACAGTGCTTACTATCTGTAGTGTCTGGTTTGACAACGCTGGCACGAGACATGCTCCCTTCCCGAGTGACTCGAGCGGGTCTGCGCTTTTTTATACCCGCCTGGTAATCATACTGCATTGACGTACCCCGTTCAATGGATAGACCCTCTTGGCCGGAATCGTATGCTGTGCCGAGGCGAGTTCGGCACAGCCGTGTTTGAGAAGCGGCACAGCATACGATTCCGGCGGGCAGAGACATCGATTTTCCGGGATATCAATTGAGGTTTTGGCGCAGATGCAGTAGTCTAAGGCAAGGGATCGGGTTGTTTATGCGAGCGGTCTGACCAAATCGCAACACTCCCCGGCATCCCCTTTGGCGACGATGTGGACGATCTGTCGTCGATTCGCCGCATGTTCATCGACGCGCGTGTGCTATGATTGACTTCGGCATTCCAGAGAGGATATTGGTCGGATGATCGAAAATGATTTGTTCTTACGGGCTTGCAGGAGGCAGCCAGTCGACCGCTTGCCAGTGTGGTATATGCGGCAGGCGGGTCGCTACCAGCCTGAGTATCGCAAGATCAAGGAACGGTACAGCCTGGTGGAGATCTGCGAACAGCCAGAATTATGCGCGCAGGTAAGCATGCTTCCTGTTCAGCAGTTGGGGGTTGACGCCGCCATACTGTTCTC
>JAJZCB010000162.1 GCA_021846285.1 Bacillota bacterium | reverse complement strand
ATTGGTTCAGGGAAGCCGTTCATCAAAAGAGACCGGGGATGTTAAATCCCTTCGTATATTTGCCCATCTGCTCTTCGACCATAGCCTCTGCCTTTTGTTCAGCATCGCGCAGGGCAGTCAAAATCAGGTCTTCCAGCATGTCTACATCGTCTTTGTCAACCACTTCGGGTTTGATCTTCACGCTTTGCACCTTGCGATGACCATTGACCTCAACCCGAACGACATCGCCGCTGGCCTGGCCAACCACCGTCATACTGCCCAGAGCCTCCTGCGCCTTGCCCATATCCTCTTGCAGTTTCTTCGCCTGTTTCATTAACTGATTCATGTTTTTCACCAGACAATCTCTCCTCTGACTATACTGTAAATCCAGATCGGGTCCTCTGCCTCATTCTCCGCCGCCCTTGATTACTCCGATGCGCCGCACAGGCGATCTATTCATCAACGATGGTCACTCGGTCTTCACCGATCAATTCTATCACTTTTTTGATCCATGGTTCATGTTGGGCGCCCGCTGTCGACTCGCTCTCCAACGGACCCAGAGGTCTCTGGACAAGCTCCCACTGTTGCTCAAGTACACTGACAAGCGCCAGCGAGCGAGCGGCGTACGCAGACAAGACGGCCTCAATCACCTCTTTGTGGGGACTGCGCATGACTGTCTCCGCATGCACAGCCGCTTTAAACGCCACCACGATCTGTTCGCCGTTCACGGCCACAGGACGCCCCGCATGCAACCAGGCGCGCGATTGCACACTGCGTTTTTTCACGTCTTCCAGTATGCTTTGCCACTGCGTCCGGAGTTGTTCAAGACAGGACAGGTCACTCTCCGACATCGTTTCGAACGCCCGTGGAGAGGTTTTTTTCAATGCTCCCTTCCGACGATCCGCGACCTCTGTGGGAACGGTCTCCCTGCCCGCCGCTTCTTCTCTGACCAGAGGTTCCGACGGCCCCTGCAAAATCGGAGGCACTGGTTCATGGGCGGTTCCGGTTGAGCCTGCCGGAGCATTCCCCTGACCGCGCTTCGACTGCTGTTCCAGCCCGCTCACCCTTTTTTTCAGGCGATCCAGTTCCTCGCGCAAGGCGCCATAAGACGGGATGTCTTCAGCGCTCTGTGGCGCCTGTGCGGTAGACAATGCACTCGTCAGTGACAAGAGCCCTATTTCGACAAAAAGACGAGCCTGTGTTTGAAACCGCAACTCGGTCTGCACCACAGCAAGTCTCTCGACGACAGCCAGGAAAGCAGACATGGCTGCACGTTGTGCAACGACCGTAAACGCGGGATCGTACTGCGCGCGCTCATCGGCATCCGTGCCTCTCGTTCCACTCTTCTGCATAATGGCATCGCGTCCATATGACAGCATATCGTTGACCAATTGGGCCGCGTCGATGCCTTTGGCCCACAGTCCAGACAATAACCGCAACAGGGCCCCCTGCTCACCGCCAAACAGGCAGCTGAAAATTTCCCCAATCCGCTCGCTCGATACTCCGCCCAGCACTTCTGACACCTGTTCGACGCCAACCCGGGCGTCTGCGAACGAAAGGGCCTGATCAAGTAGAGACAGAGCGTCGCGCAGAAAGCCTTCCGTAGCTCTGGCAATCTGCCACAAGGCAGCGTCTTCTACGTCTGCGTCGATCGTTCGGGCTACCCTCCGCAAGTGCCTTACGACCAGTTCGCTTTTGACCCTGGAAAACTCGAACCGCTGACACCGCGACGCGATCGTGGCGGGCACCTTGTGAATCTCCGTCGTCGCCAACACAAAAAGACAATAGTCGGGCGGTTCCTCCAGCGTCTTTAGCAGTGCATTAAACGCTTCCTGCGTGAGCATGTGAACTTCATCAATGATGTATACTTTACGACGGATCTCCGTCGGGGCGTATCTCACCTGCTCAAGCAAGCTTCTGATTTCTTCAATGCCACGATTTGACGCCGCATCCATCTCTACAACGTCCATCACGCGCGCCAGGGAGATTCCTCTGCACGCCGCACAATCGTTGCAAGGCTCCACACCGTCCGGGTTCTCACAGTTCACAGCCTTGGCGAGAATCTTGGCGAGACTCGTCTTGCCTGTGCCGCGAGGACCGGAAAACAGATACGCGTGAGCCAATTTGCCAAGCCTAAGCGCATTGGTCAATGTCGTAACGACGTGCTCCTGACCCACTACTTCGGAGAATCGCTGTGGGCGCCATTCCCTGTATAGAGCGATATAGGACACGTATATTCACTCCTTTACCGCTGGCAACAGCACTGAGAATGTCGTTCCAAAGCCCTTTGTGAGCACCCGTATTTCTCCTCCAAGATCCGCAACGATTCGTTGGCAAATGGCCAAACCCAAGCCTGTACCGTGCTCCTTCATCGTGAAAAACGCGTCGAAAATACGATCGATCATATAGGCAGGTATGCCGGGCCCCGTATCGGTTACATCGATTCGAACCGAACTCGTGACGGCGTCGTATTCCGCCGCCAGGGTCAGAGTACCGCCGCCCTCCATCGCATCAAGGGCATTGCTGATGAGATTCATGAGCACCTGTCGAAGCATGTTTCGGTCCGCCCGAATGGGCGGCGCCTCCTGAATCGCTATTTGCACCGCGGTCTTGCGCATCAGTGCTTCAGGCCGAACGATGGCAGCGACATCTTCCAGGATTTGTCCGGGCGGCAGTATCTCCATGACCATATCGGTCGGCTTTGTCAACATCAGCATCTGATTCACGAGTTGGTTCACGCGGTCAATTTCCGCGAGCATAAGCCGTATGTAAACCTGATGTCTATCCGTACCGCTGTTCATCAGATCGATTTCCAATAATTGAAGAAATCCCCTGATCGACGTGAGCGGGTTCCGGATCTCATGAGCAATGCCAGCGGCGATCTTGCCTGTCGTCGCCAATTTGTCGTTGCGCACAACCTGCGCCTCAATCGTCAGCAGGTTATCAATCTCGCGACAGACAAACAGCCACCCTTCCGGTTTATCCCCGACCATCATGACCTGTGCGTCCACAAGCAAATGGACAAGGTGATAGTCCCTTTCAAAATGCACGAGACGTGAGCGATAGTCTTCTTGATTGGTAAGAGTTTTTTCAAATAGGGCCAGCATCGAGGGAAACGCGCCCAGCACGGTTTGCAGAGGTTGACCGGAATGGGCGAGCGGAATGCCCATAATCTTCGCGAACGCCGGATTGTACTGGATGATCAGACG
>JAJZCB010000087.1 GCA_021846285.1 Bacillota bacterium | reverse complement strand
CGCTCGATATGTTGCAGGCGATGAACACCGGACATGACGGCTCGCTGACGACCGGACACGCCAATTCGCCGCGAGATATCCTGCGCCGCCTGGAAACCATGGTGATGATGGCGGGAATGGAACTGCCAATGCGCGCCATTCGCGAACAGATCGCGTCGGCGGTTGACATGATCGTGCAACAGTCGCGCCTGGCTGACGGCACGCGACGAATCACGCACGTTACGGAAGTGCTGGGCATGGAAGGCGAGCAGATCGTTCTTCAGGATATCTTTGAATTTGAACAAACGGGCCGATCACATGACGGCAAGGTGCTCGGGCGCCATCGGCCCACCGGAACGGTTCCTTCCTGCATGGAGCGATTGCGGTCCGCGGGGCTCGCCGTGAATCTTGACTGGTTTGTGGATGCGGGACCGATTACGGCGCGGTAGCTCATTTTGAGGGGGTGAATGCTATGGCGGCGCTTCTGGCTTTTATGAGCAGCTTCCTGATGTCCTGGGTCGGACTTAGCGTCCTTTTGTGGCGCAGACAGCGATTGGAAGACCGCGTGTCCGCGCTGGCCCGCGCGGTGACGAAGGCGGAAAATGCGCAGGCCGCTCCTATCGGCGATCCAGCGGACGGACAGAGCGCGCAGGCGCGGTTTCGGAAACGACGGGAGACGATGTTCAGAAGCGTGGCGGCGCGGGTCAATCGCCATGTAGAGAGCGCGGGTATCACGTTGTCGGCCGCTCATTGGCGTTTGGTCGGGATCACGTTTGTCATTCCGCCGTTATTGATCGGACTGGTGGCCAGGAATGCGGTTCTCGCAGTCATCCTGGAGTGTATGCTGCTCGTTCTTGCGGCGCTTCTGGTGGCGCGAAGGCGATCTGTTCTGCGCCGGGAACTGGAAAATAGCCTGGGCGATATCATCACGGTTGCTGCAGGCGCCCTGCGAGCGGGCTACTCATTTCTCCAGGCGATCGACATCCTTGCGAGTGAAACGAAGGGCCGCATGGGTGATGAATTCAAACGCATGCTGCGCGAACTGAGTCTGGGTGTCGGTGTTGAGGAAGCGCTGACGCATGCGGCGGAGCGCGTGGCGTCGACAGACTTTGATCTGATTGTCGCCGCTGTGCTCGTGCAGAGGCAAGTTGGAGGCAATTTGGCTGAGGTGCTCGATATCACGGGTGAGACGATTCGGGAGCGGATTCGGATCAAGGGAGAGATTCGCACGCTTACCGCACAGGGGCGGATGTCTCTGTGGATTTTTACGCTCCTGACGCCGGGTATCGCCGCGGCGTTATTTTTGTTGAATCCGAGCTATATCTCCACTCTGTGGCAGAGTTCCGCAGGTATCGCGATGGTGGTCGGCGCTGTCATTGGACAGACGCTCGGGGCGCTCGTGATTCGCAATATCGTGCGGATCGCGGTTTGACGTCTGAGTGAGAGCCGCGCGACTTGTCAAGGAGGCAAAACGATGATTTCGATTCTAAGTTTCTCATCGGCGCTCAGTTTCTTCGTAGGGTGGCTATGGTGGATATGGCGACGAGAGCTGGCCGTCTCACATCGAGTCGACCAAATCATCCGCAAATCCGATCAGGATACGAGGCAAGTTGTCCGCGATTTGGGAACGGCGATTGTGAAGCGGTTGGTCGGATGGATTGAACGTGTGACGCCTGCTGACTACTTTAAGAGAGTGGAAGCGGAGGTCAGACGCGCGGGAATCCGCGGTCCGAAAGCCGTTCGTTACTGGCTGCTGGCGCGCGCGGGCGCTCTGGTCGCCGCGTTTGTCGCGGGCGTGTTTGTCTGGGGAGTGAGTGGATCCACCGTCGGCTTCTTGATAGCCATGACTCTTGTGATTGCGAGCGTCCTGGGACCTCGCCTCTACTTGACGAGCACGATCAAAAAGCAACAGTCGCTGGCCCGTCGGGCCTTGCCAAACCTGTTAGACATGTTGACGATCAGCGTAGAGGCCGGATTGGGTTTCGATCAGGCCTTGGCCCGTACCGTGAAAAACATGAATGGACTGTTGGGTCTGGAACTGCGACAGGCACTGGCCGAGATGAGTCTAGGCAAGACGCGTCGGGAAGCGTTGCGGGATGCGGCGACGCGCATGAACTTGGACGAATTTGGGAGTTTTGTTGGAGCCATCGTCCAGGCGGATCGCTTGGGCATGGGTATTGCGCAAGTGTTGCGGGTGCAGTCGGGCGAGGTGCGCGGCAAACTTCGCCAGCGGGCGGAAGAGCAAGCAATGAAGGCCCCGATCAAAATCCTGTTTCCACTCGTGTTATTCATATTTCCAGGGCTATTTATGATCATCTTGGGACCTGCCGTCTTGCATATCATGCGGGTTCTCGGGTAGGGAGGCGGCGCAGCATGGACAGGCAGCAGCTGTATATAGAAGATACACGAAGCAACGATCAGGTGATCGAAGATCGAGTCATCGTTTCGCGATTGGCAGTGGCAGACTCGTTTTTTACGCGTCTGCGCGGTCTTCTTGGAAAAAAATCGCTTGCGAGCGATGAAGGCTTATGGTTGGATGCCTGTCATTCGATTCACACGTTCTTTATGAAGTTTGCGATTGATGTAGTCTTTATCGACGCGGACGGACGCGTGGTAGCCCTATATGCCCGAGTTGCGCCCGGAAAGATCGTTGCCGCAAAGCGGGCCGTTCACACGATCGAATTGCCGGCGGGGGTCTCTGAACGAGTGGGACTGAAAGAAGGGCAGTGTGTGAAACGCGGCGTCCTGTAGAAGTGAGTGTGGTTGACGCGGGAACAGGCGACTGAGATGGCAGGCGGACGCGCCAGTGGAGGCGCGGCCGTACAGGCGCGACATGGTATACTGAGATTCAGAAAAAAAGATAAACTTCTAGTTGACGATATTTTAATACTTGTATACAATTATCCTTGTTCTCACGAACTAGGCTGATGGTTTGATATAGACAGCTTGTGCAACGGGCAATAAGGAGGTCCGCTATGGCTGGGCAGAGAATACTGACGCGGGACTTGGCTTATCAAGGGATTCGCGACGCGGTAATATCAGGAGAGATTCAACCGGGTGAGCAGGTCACGGAAGCCATGCTGGCTTCACAATTCGGTCTGAGCCGAACTCCGTTGCGCGAGGCGATTCAGAAGATTGAGAGTGAGGATCTTATGATTCGCCAGCCGAATGGTACGATTATCGTGGCTCCGCTTGATGTCGCTGTCATGGAGGAACTGTTCAATGTAAGAGAGCGGCTGGAGGGATTGTTGGCGGCTTCCGCCGCACGGGAGAAACAACTCGCGTTGGTCAACCAGTTAAACTCGGTGATTCATTATGAGGCGGCCTGTCTGGAGTCTGGCGACTGGGAGTCCGCGAAGGAGTGCGATGAACGGTTTCACACCTTGCTTTGGGAGCATAGCTCACGACAGATCATCGTGCGGATTCTGAGCGGATTTGGCGCTCTGATCGAACGGTTTTATCGGTTGGCGCCGTGGCCTGGTCAGTTGGAAGACTATCTGCGCACCATTCACGCGGAACACCAGTTGATGTTGCAGGCCATCAAGGAAGGCGATACGGTGTGGGCGGAGATGGCCATGAAGTCAAATATTCGTTCCACTAAAAAGTATCTGTTAGCTGCGTATAAAAGTGCGTCTGGAAAAGACAAGGCCAACCTATAGAGCGCTTCTTTTATATCGAAATGGGCCTGAAGGATAGGCTGCGGAGTTCTGACACTTCTCGACAATCTCTATTAAAAGCATGGTAAAGGGGGCGCGGCATGGGCGATAGCCAGCGAATGTGCGAAGGAATTCAGGCCGGGCCATGCGTAGTACCCGGCGTCTACAACGCTTTGACTGCAAGACTTGCTGAGGAGGCGGGCTTTAGGACAGTCTATGTCGACAGCCGTGGCGTCAGCGACCACTTCATGGCGGAACCAGACATCGACTTTCTGAGCTTTGAGCAACTCAGATTACATGTGGAGCAGATTGCTCTGTCTACCAGACTTAAGATAATCGTCGATTTTGCGGATGGGTATGGACTGATGCCAATTGTCGCGCGGCACGCCCGCCAACTCCATTTGCTGCAGGTGGCAGGGGTCGTCATGGATGACCGAATCATAGATCGATTCATAGAACGGCAAAACTATTCCTCCGTCGAAGACATGGTGAATAAGCTGAAGACTGTGCGCGAGATTTGTCACGATACGGTTCTGATTGCACGAACGGACGTCTGCCGGGAACTGGGGCTAAAGGCCGCCATGGAACGAACCAAGGCTTACCGTGACGCCGGGGCTGATATCACGCTAATTGGGGGTTTGTCCACGGTGGAGCAGTTGAAAGCGGTTTCCGCTCTGCCGTGGCCACAAGCGATTCACATCAAGAACAAACGGGACGTTCCGTCATTTGGTTTTGCTGATCTAGGAAAATTCGGATTTTCATTGGCGTTGCTGTCGGACTTTGCTTCGCGTATGGCCATGAAGACCCTGCAAATCGCATATAAGACAGTGGTTTCCCAAGGAGATGCAAGACTGCTCACGGAAGAGATGATTGATGAGGAAGAACGCGAACGGCTGTTGAGATATTCCAGCAATCGCGATCTGGTAAACAGTCGTATGCCTATGTGAATTGGCGACGGAGGGTGAGAGAGGGGCTAATGTCTTACAAGAAGGCGTAATACGTTAAGAATTATTGTATACAAAAATGCTGTTTGGAGGTGGGCGCCTGCTGGAATGGACTAAAACATGGAATGGAATTGACTGAAGCTTGGAATGGAATGGAATGGAATAAACGAGCGAGAAGGGAGTCGTGCGATGTGTCATTGTTGCTCATGGGTGTTGGGTTTGGCTTGATTACTGCATCGGTGTTGGCTCTCGCCTCAGTGGGGTTGACTTTGCAGTTCGGCGTCACCAATTTTGTGAATTTCGCTTATGGAGAGTTTTTGACGATTGGCGCGTACTTGGCCTATTTCTTTAGTACAGTCGCTAATCTGAATATCTGGTTGTCGATGTTGCTGGCTGCACTGTTGACAGCAGGGTTTTCCTGGTTGGTCAATCGTGTCGTCATACAACCATTTTTGAAGCGCAAGGCTCCATTGCTTATCTTGCTCGTCGTAACGATCGGCCTGTCGCTCTTTCTCGAAAATGGCGTTCAGGCGATCGCGGGCCCATCGTTCGAACAGTACGCAGCCTCGTCAGGTGCGATCGTCAATATTGGACCCATGATATTTACAACTCAGCAGCTCGTGATTATCGCCATCGCCATCGTATTGATGACCGGCGTTCATCTATTACTCAAATACACGCGTGTCGGCAAAGCGATGCGCTCCATGTCAGACGATCCGGATCTGGCGCGCATCAGCGGCGTTCCCATTCAACGGATAACGGATCTGGCGTGGGTGATCAGCGGTTTTTTGGCTGGATTGGCCGGCGTCGTTCTTGCGATCAACGTAACGAGCTTCACCCCAGTGCTCGGGTCCCAGTTTCTCTTCATCATCTTTGCGGCGGTCATCGTAGGCGGCATCGGCCGACCATACGGCGCCATGTTAGGCGCCCTGTTGATCGGTCTGGTGACGGAAGTGTCCGCTATGTATATCGATTCGGCTTATAAGACAGTCGTCGCCTTTGCCATTCTGGTGATCGTGCTGCTCTTTCGTCCGCAAGGAATTTTTTCATCAAAGGGGCGTGTATAGGATGTCGTCGCTCGTATTTTACCTGTTAACCGTCGCCATCTTCTTCTGCATCTACTGCATCTACGGGTGGGGACTCAACCTGCAGTTCGGTCTGACAGGCATTCTCGATTTCACCTATATCACGTTTGTGGCGATCGGCGCCTATTTTGCAGGGGTGGCGGCGCTCCAGCCGGGCAACGGCGGACTCGGCGAGCAGTATATATTGGGTTTGCACTTGCCGTTTCCCATCCCGCCTATCATCGGTGGAATTGTCGCGGCGGTACTGGCCATACTCATCGGATATGTCGGCTTAAAGCGCCTGCGCAGCGACTATCTCGCCATCGTGACGGTATCCGTTGGACAGATTGTGTGGACGTTGATCGGCAATATCACGCCGCTGTTCAACGGATGGGATGGCATTTCGGGTGTGCCTCAGCCTTTCAATTCTGTCTTCCAACTTGACTTCAATCACTATCAATGGGTCTTTCTTGTCATTTGCATCCTCTTTGCCGTACTCGGGTTTTTGATTATCGAGCGGCTGACACATTCTCCGTTTGGCAGGGTGTTGCGAGCGATCCGTGAGGATGAAAATGTAGCGGCCGCACTCGGCAAGAATGTGTTTCGCTACAAGATGATGGCCTTTGTCATCGGTTCCATTTATGCCGGCGTCGGGGGCGCCCTGACGATCGCGTACATTGGCGCGTACAATCCGAGTGGATTTACCACCATGGAGACGTTCATCATCTGGGCGGCCATGTTGGTCGGCGGTTCTGGCAACAATCGCGGGATGATCCTGGGCGCCTTCCTTGTGCCGGTGCTGTTTAACGAAGGCACACGATTCCTGCCCTCCCCGCCGGGGAACCCGTTGCTCGCAGAGTCGATCCGCGGCATGGCGATCGGGTTGTTGCTGATATTTGCTGCACGCTTTCGTCCGCAAGGGATACTGCCCGAGCGCAAGACAGTCTTTCGTCTTGACGGGCTGCAGCAAGGAGGGGAGGCTGGTGGCGATCGTCTCGTTCCCCAGTAGTATTCTGAAAGTCACGAATTTGGCCAAGTCGTTTGGCGGTGTGAAAGCCATTAACGACGTGTCGTTTATCGTGCGGGAGGGCACGGTGACCGGACTGATTGGCCCCAATGGCGCTGGCAAAAGTTCGGTTGTAAATGCAATCTCCGGATTTACGCGGGTTGATCGGGGTGTGGTTGAACTGGCTGGCCACGACATTACTAATCAGGCGCCGCATCGCATCGCGGCCCGCGGTTTGATTCGCAGCTTTCAAATCGCGCGGGAACTGCAAAAGCTGACTGTCCTGGAAAATATGATGGTCGCGCCGTTTCAGCAACTGGGTGAAAGCCCTTGGCGGGCGCTGATCTCCCGGCGGGCGGTGATGCGAGAGGAACGTGAGCATCTGGCGGAGGCGGTCGACTGGCTGCAGATGTTCAACCTGTTCGCTCTGCGCGACGAGTATGCGGGAAACTTGAGCGGCGGTCAGAAAAAGTTGCTGGAATTGGCGCGAGCGCTCATGGCAAAACCCAAGGTGGTGTTGTTGGATGAACCGATGGCGGGGGTCAATCCCACGCTCACAAAGACGCTCCAAGGGTACATATCACGGCTTCGGGATCAAGGCGTCACGTTTTTGCTCATCGAACACAACCTGTCCGTCGTTGAGGCGATCTGCGACCACGTGGTGGTGTTGGCAGAAGGCGCCGTACTGGCAGAAGGCCAAATGAACGAATTGCGCGAAACGGAAGAAGTCATTTCCGCATATCTGGGAGGTTAGCCTGTGGAACCCGTACTCAGCGTTTCCGAAATCACTTCTGGTTATGGCGCAAGTCCAATCGTAAAGGGGGTGAGTATAGCTGCCAAGGCCGCTTCCACGGTGGTGATTGTAGGCCCGAATGGAGCTGGTAAATCGACCTTGTTAAAGACTATTTTCGGGTTGCTGTCCATTTTCTCGGGCAAGGTGTACCTGAAAGGGGAAGATGTCACCGGAATGCCTCCTGAGCGGCTGGTGGCAAGAGGGATGGGGTATGTTCCCCAGAATCGCAATGTATTTCCGAGTCTATCCGTCAGGGAAAATCTCGAGATCGGAGCCTATCAGACTCCCAAACATACGTCAGAGCGGATGGAACGCGTGTACTTGATGTTTCCGGACTTAAAGAAGGCGATGGCGCGACCGGCCGGCACCTTGAGCGGCGGACAACGCAACATGTTGGCGATGGGTCGCGCCCTGATGTCGGACCCGGATGTTCTGTTGCTTGACGAACCAACAGCTGGATTGTCTCCGGCGTACACCAAGGTGGTGTGGGAGCACATCGTGCGGATTGCGGAGATCGGAAAATCGGTCATTGTTGTGGAACAGAATACAACGACTGCACTCACGTCATCCGAATGGGGGTATGTGCTTGTGGCCGGAGAGAACCGGGATCAAGGTCCCGGACCAGAGTTGTTGGCCAGACCGGACATCGGCAAAATGTTCCTGGGCAGATAGTCGAAAAAAAACGAAGATACAGAGGAGACTAATCATGAATAGAACACGTGTGAAGGTGGCATCTGTAAGTTCTACTTTACTCATGCTGGGGTTGCTTGTAGGTTCCAGCTCTGCGTTTGCGTCCACCACACCAGTGGTGAAGCGTGCGGCAGCGCGCGGCGAGTTGACGGTTGCCGTCGCGGCTCCGTTTAGTGGCAATGAGGCGTTTATCGGTCCGTGGTTTCTAAACGGCGTCAAGGTGGCCGTCCATCAGATCAACGCGGCGGGTGGTCTGCTCGGCAGGAAACTGCGCATCGTCACAGCAGACACAGCGGGTGACCCGGTCGACGCTGTTCCGGCGATTTCACAGGTGATCGCGACACAACATCCATTTGCGATGATTGGTCCATCGTCCTTGGAGATTATGGCTGTCGTTCGACAAATCAATCAAGATAAACTGGTCGATGTGACGTTGGGCGGAACGACACAGCTCGACTATATGCGGTATCCGTATATATTCCGCACCAGTCCGTCCGATTCACAGTTGGGCGTCGCTATGGCGTATTACGGGATTAAGAAAGGATACAAACGGGCCGCTCTCGTCTTTGACTCCGGTTCCTCTGCGCAGACGTTGGTTGCGCCGATTGCCGACACGCTGAAAAAACACGGAGTAAAGGTCGTTATCAACGAGAACATCGTGTCAGATCAAAGCTCCTATCGCAGTGAGATTGAGAAACTGATCTTGAGTAAGCCATCCGCTATTTTCATGCAGGTTGATCCGCAGACGGCCAGCACGTTCTTCTCAGAATTGCAGCAATTGGGCGGCGGCAACATCCCTGTGATCGGGAGCAACGTGTCGGCAGCCAACACTTTTGCCCAAGCGATGACGTATCCTCTTGCAGAACGAGTGCTTACGTCCATACAGGGAAGCACGGTTGGCGGACCCGCAGGCACTCTCTTCACGAATTTCTACGAGAAGTATTTTCACGGTCAACAACCGCTGACCTTGTCAAACAGCGCTTACGACGCGGTGAATATCATTGCGATGGCTGTGCTCAAGGCGAAGTCGGCGTCTCCGTCCACGTACGTGAAGGACATGGTCCCTGTGGCCAACGGCCCAGGCACTAACGTATACGATTTTGTTCAGGGTGAAAAGCTGATCAAAGAGGGAAAATCGGTGAACTATCAAGGGGCGAGCGGTCCTGTTGATTTTAACCGCTATCACAATGTGACGGGAGCGTTTGAGGCCGTCAAGTGGGTCAATGCCAAGGGCGGGCCGCAATTAAAAACCTTGACGCAAATAACGCCAGGTCAATTGTTAGGGTACTAGATGCAGCAGTAGGATGCCCAAATTTTGATCCTTTAGTACGCCGTTAGCCTCTCTCGAATCAGAGGGAGGCTAACGGCTGTGACCACACCCGGGTTTCTCGCCGTACTTTCAGCAAGTCGCTCGCATGGAGGAACAGAGATTTATGGACGATTTCGAACGCCAGGAGCGATTTTATCAGACTATACTCAACCTGTCTCACGACGGCATTGTCGGCGTTGACAATGATGGCCGTATCATCATTTACAATCAAGCGGCGGCAAACTTTCTGGGCATACCGATTGCCGAAGCCGTTGGGGGAAACATTGCTGAGGTCAACCCAAAAGCAGGACTCCCGCGCGTGCTCGCGGAGCAAAGTCTGCAGCACGATGAACTCCGCAGCATCGAATCGCGCACGGCGATTATCAACCGCGCCCCCGTCTATCACAACGGTGAATTAATTGGCGCCGTGTCGAGCATGCGCGACGTCACAGAACTGCAGCAATATGAAGAGTCGATGCGGCGGAAGTTGAGCCAACAGGGGTTGCAGGCGAAGTGGACGCTGGACCACTTCGTTGCGAAGTCTGCACCGATGCAACGCTTGCTGCGCTTAGCCCATCGCTACGCGACAGTTGACTCGACGCTGCTGTTGCAGGGGGAGTCTGGCACGGGTAAGGAGATGTTGGCGCAGGGCATTCATGCCGCAAGCCGTCGAGCTAAAGGGCCTTTTGTTGCACTGAACTGCGCGGCTGTTCCGGAAACCTTGCTGGAGAGTGAACTGTTCGGGTATGAGGAGGGCGCATTTACCGGAGCGCGTCGGGGCGGCAAGACCGGACTGTTTGAACTGGCTCATCACGGAACACTCTTCCTCGATGAAATCGGGGAACTACCCGTCTCCCTGCAAGCGCGGTTGCTGCGTGCTTTGCAAGAACGGTCGGTGATGCGAATCGGCGGGAGTAAAGTCATTCCCGTGAATGTTCGCATCATTGCCGCTACCAATCGTGATCTTGTCGGGCAGATTCACCGCGAACACTTTCGGCAAGACCTCTACTTCCGCCTTGCAGTGTTGGTCCTGTCTGTTCCGCCATTGCGGGAACACGTGGAGGATATCCCATATCTGATTGAGGCCTTCACCAGAGAGTCTCACGAGACGCTCGGTACGCCCTTGTTTCAACTGGATGAAGACGACAGTCGCCGTCTCCAGGCGTATTCATGGCCGGGCAATGTGCGAGAGTTGCGCAACTTGATGGAACGTGCCTTTGTTCTGGCAGAGGAAAATCAACCCATCCATCTGTTTGACGACGACATTTGGCTTCCTGTCGAATTACCGCAGTATGACGAGATGTACCACAGTAGTTCCCATCCGAACCAGATCGAATCTCATGTGGTAGAAGACGAAAATTCACTTATCTTGCGCGTGCTGCGCGAAGAGCATGACAACATCAGCCGTGCGGCCCGTCGCCTGGGAATGCATCGGACGACATTGTGGCGGAAACTAGGGAAGATGAAGCAGTAAGCGCCGCGACGCATGATGTTGCGTGTTGATGCGTGTTGCATCAACACTGTTGCGCAATTCGTTGCGCTGCATCGCGAGGTGTACCTCCTTTTGGAGTCCATTTAGGCTGTATTCCTCAAAAAACAGCGGACTTGTGCATGTGGCGCGAATCTTGCTTAGAGCTTTGCATGAGGCCTATAACCTCAACTGAGGAGGGATCGCAGCTTGAATAAGCCGCTCACGGGGATTCGCGTGATTGAGCTTGGAGCATATATTGCTGGGCCTTTTGCCTCGCGCGTCTTGGCTGAGTTTGGGGCGACAGTGACCAAAGTTGAACCACCCGAGGGAGACCAAATCCGAAGGTGGGGTCTTCACGAGGAGAATCAAGACTCGTACTGGAGCATGGTACAGACCCGCAACAAGCAGTCCATCGCCGTTGATTTGCACAGTACCGAAGGACAAGACATCGTACGGGAGCTAATCCGAGGCGCTGACGTTGTTCTGGAAAATTTTAAGCCAGGCACCCTCGAGAAGTGGAATCTCTCGCACGAGAAAATGAAAACGCTTAATCCGAGGCTCATCATCACCAGCGTTACAGGGTTCGGTCAAACTGGTCCATACCATCAGCGGCCCGGTTTTGGGAACATCGCTGAGTCGATGGGCGGTATGCGGTATCTGACAGGGTTTCCGGATCGGCCGCCCGTGCGCATCGGATTGTCGCTCGGGGATTCCATCGCTGCGCTGTATGCGGTCATTGGCACATTGCTGGCATTGTACCAACGCGACGTGCAGGGCGGAACCGGAACGCCCGGTCAAGTTGTGGACGTTGCACTATACGAGGCTGTGTTCAGTCTACTGGAAGGTATCGTGCCCGAATATGTCCACCTTGGAAAGGTCAGAGAACGGACGGGTAACCAGCTTCCCGCCACAGCGCCATCCAATATGTATCAGACGGGGGATGGCAAGTACGTCGCCATTGGCGCCAACAACAATTCACTGTTTATACGCCTGATGAACTTGATGGGCCGTGAGGATTTGGCGCACGAGGAATCCCTGCAGGGCAACGCGGGGCGGGTGAAAGAGGCGCAACGCATAGATGTGGCCATTGAGGCTTGGACCAGGCAGCACGCGCTCGCTGATGTCCTGCAGACATTGAACCAGCACGCCATCCCGGCGGGGCCGATCTACAGCATCGCCGACATTCTGTGCGATGAGCAATATCAGGCGCGAGACATGTTTGTGACGGTTCCCGATGAGCGTGTAGGACAGGTTGTGATGCCGGGAATCGTACCCAAGTTGAGCAGTACCCCCGGGAAGATAGAGTGGGCCGGACCTGCGTGCGGATCGCACACTGCAACGGTGCTCAGCCAACTTGGCTACAGTCAAGACAAGATTTCCGCATTGACAGCGAAGGGAGTGATATACTGTGCGATTCCCCAAGAGTGTCCAGTTTCGTGATGTTACGCTGCGTGATGGCTTGCAAAATGAAGCAAACTTCGTTCCTACCGATACCAAGCTGGCTCTCTTGCACCAGTTGCTGGACGCCGGATTTACAAGCTTTGAGGTGACGTCCTTTGTCCACCCCAAGTGGGTGCCCGCCTTACAGGACGCCGATGAACTGGCGATGCGGCTGCCGCACCGTGAGGGCGTCGAGTACCGGGCGCTGATACCGAACCACAAGGGTATGGAGCGGTTTCTGGCGGCGCCACTCCATACGGGCGTATTCTTCCTGTCCGCCAGTACGGCGCACAATCAGGCGAATGTGAACCGCACTACGGAAGACTCACTGGATGAAATTGAAAATCTCGTTGCCAAGTTGCATACGACCAATCGCCGCATCGTCGGTTCGATTGCCACCTCGTTTGTCTGCCCTTACGCGGGGGTCGTTCCGTTTGAGGCGGTGGACTCCATTGCCGAACGTTTGGTCGCGGCCGGCGCGCATGAACTGGTGATTGCCGACACAATCGGGCAAGCCACGCCGCGCATGGTCTATGAGCGCTGTAGCCGCTTGCGGGAGCAGTATCCTGAGGTAGATATCAGCCTGCATTTGCACAATTCGCACGGATACGGATTCGCGAACGTCTTGGCCGGGATTGCCGCTGGCATCAATGTGTTCGATGTGGCACAGGCGGGGTTAGGTGGATGCCCGTTTGCACCTGGCGCGCCAGGAAACATGGAGGCTGACGCCATGCATCAATTCTTCGAGCAACAGGACATCGCCACCGGGCTTCATGGTGATGCTTTGGCATCACTGCGTACTGCATTTCAAAACACTAAGTCAGGAGGTCAAACGCATGCAGGACCTATCCATCGCGAGTAGGATGAACGAAATGCCCGTGTCTGCACAGCATCGCAAAATTACGTCCCTCATCGGAATTGGCCTCTTTTTCGACATCTATGACATCTTCCTGGCAGGCACGCTTGGTGTTGTGCTCGGCAAAACGTTTCACGTTCCGACCGCGCTGCTGCCATTGTTGATTGGTTCGAGCTTCTTGGGAATGTTCCTCGGCGCCATCATCTTGAATCGTTTGGCCGATAAAATGGGTCGCCGCAAGGCATTTTTGACCAATCTGTTCGTATACTCGTTATTCACGTTCCTTGGCGCATTCAGCATGAATGTCACAATACTCATTGTTGCACGTTTCCTTGCGGGCATCGGTATCGGGGCTGAGCCACCGCTTTGCGACACGTATCTCAGCGAAATGCTTCCCACGAAAGTGCGTGGTCTTTACATTGGATGGGCTTATACACTCAGTTTCGTCGCCATTCCCTTTGTTGGCTTCCTCGCACTCGGCCTAGTACCCCTTCATATTCTTGGGATGGCAGGGTGGCGCTGGCTGTTTGTGATCTGTTGTCATCTGGTTTTTCCAACGTAGTCTGCCAGAATCGCCGCGCTGGCTGGAATCAGTAGGACGTACAGTGGAAGCAGAGCAGTTGTTGGCGCAGTTCGGAGTACCCGGAAATGACAAAGCAGCCGCAAAATCGCAAGTTGCCGCCACGAAAGTGAGCCCGGTCAGCGTGGCCACGCTATTTGGAAAGAATTACATCGGCAGAACGTTGATGCTGTGGATCTTTCAAATCCTGCAGACCCTCGGATACTACGGATTCGGCACACTCGTGCCCATCGTCTTGGCCGCCAAAGGGTTTACCATTGTGCACTCGCTTGAATTCACGTCATTGTCGTTCATCGGGTATCCAATCGGATCGCTATTGTCACTGTTCATTTTGGAGCGCGTCCAACGCAAGTGGATCATTGTTTCAGCCGCCTTCGGTATGGCGCTGTTTGGACTCTTGTTTGGCTTGGCGAGTTCGTCGACCTTCATCGTCCTCTTCGGCTTCTTGTATACCCTCGTCAGCAATATCTTCTCGAACTCGTATCACATCTTCCAGGCGGAGATTTTCCCAACCGCCGTTCGTGCAACTGCTGCTGGCTGGGGGTATAGTTTGAGCCGACTGATGAGTGGGTTGATGCCGTTCCTGCTTCTGCCCATCCTGCATGCTGATGGAGCCGTTGCCATGTTCAGCGTGGTCGCCATCGCCATGGTTCTTATCATGATCGATATCGGCGTGTTTGCGCCCAGGACCACGGGCATTGCACTGGAGACGGTCAACGGAGTGACCGCGTGACGTTGTTGCTCTGAGGTATGGGTTGTCCATTCCGAGGTGCAACAGGGTTGATTGACAAAGAGAATGACGTGCAATTGGGCCCGCCAAGTTGTACGTCATTCTTTGTCATTCACGGAGGACTTTTATGGGTATATTTGGTTGAACGGAATGTTTCATGCATGTTCCTTGCCTGATATCAGGACAACGTGCGCAGCAGGGGGGTCCACGCCACCTCCGTATTCCGGGAATGACCGAAATACGCAAGAAGCTCACAACACAAATTGTTCACCCGGCCGGACAACGCGAAATCCTCTTTCTTCGATTTCGACCATTGTACCTTTATCCCACAAACGGTTTGAGTGATTTAAATGTGTAAAATAAACCTTGGTAGAAAGGGAATCTACCACGGATTGCAAACGCTCCATGGTTTCCATGACTGTTGGATGAGGAATCTCGTTTCGCGCACGGTTTGGCAATTCATGCTCGTTGTAGAACGTGCCGTCTAAAATTGCGATCGATACATTTGTTACCGCATTGTTCAATCCAATTTGCCATAAGTTCCAATCATCAATGTCAGGAACATATAACAATGAAGATTGATATCCCGAAATTTGTACCGCTGCGGTATCGGAAAACTCATTGCGATGCGGCACTGGAAGAAGACTGATCGCGAGTCTTTCTGTGAGTTTTATTGGAACGGATGTTTCGGTAGGAAACAGTCTGATGTTTCCCAATTCAACAAGTTGAGAAAACGGAGCATTGTTAACCAGGAATTGAATCATACGGTCGGTCGCGATTATTGAGATGTTCTTTGCTGAAAATGCTTCTTTGCCCAAATACACCAGACCAAGATAATGCCCGATGTGAGCATGTGTAAGGATAATTCCTTCGAATGTATAGTCGCCAGGAACAATGCTCATGAGAAAATCATACTGACGGGACAGATCAGGTGTGGCGTCGACCATCCAGAACGCACGTTTCACATCGTCAATAATTGCCAAAGAACTGACCCATTTTGGAGATTCCAGTCCGACACGAACATGGTTACAATTCGGGCAATTGCAACCCATCTGTGGAACTCCTGCGTCCTGAGCATTACCAAGGACGATTACACGAACATTCCTGTCAAGAAGTTCCGTTCGCCGAGTTGAAGTCAGCATTTTGGACCACCCTTTTTGCGGGATAGACGTTCATGGCGCTTCGCGCCACCAACAACCGGGATGGAAAACCCGCTTGGCCGGAATCGTATGCTGTGCCGAGGCGAGTTCGGCGCAGCCGTGTTTGAGAAGCGGCGCAGCATACGATTCCGGCGGGCAGAGACGATCGATTTTCCGGTTTAGCAGTCTGGTCCGAGTTCTATTTGAGATCTCCGGCCCGCGTCCTGCCTGGAAAGAACATTCGGTCGAGATCAACCGGGTTGCGCTTGCAGGTGATTTACTCAATCGCAAGTTTTGCAGTTCCTGCGGAACGGGGCTGCAAGAACCGTCATAAAACGGTTGTCCGAAACATGCATGAAAGGAGCATTCGTTCCGCCGCCAACCCGGACTGCCGCTCCAACCATATTTGCAGGAGTTGCTCGATTTCACGGCAGTCACGGGTGATCTATGGGCGCCTGACTATCTGTCTCGCGCAATTGTTCTATGACTTGGGTCAGCCAGTCCACTTCTAGCTGCATGTGAAGAATCTGGTGTTCAATGGACAGTGCAATGCCCGAAGAACGGTGATGTTTGGCCGCATTTCGCAGCACATCGATCTGATTGCGCAGATGTTCCAGGCGCAACTGGAGATTACTGGCCGCCTCCTGTCCGGGCAGATGATCGAGAAACAGTAAGCCCACGTCGCCCTTATAGATCGGTGTATCTGCACGCGCCAGATTCTGCCGCAAGAGGGCATCAAACTGCCTCTGACCTTCTGGCGTATATGGAGAATACTTTTCGCGGCGGCCGATTTCCCTCCTGTTCCGTATGAACGGTCACCAATCCGGAACGGGACATTCGTTCCAGAAGGGCGTATGCGGTAGCTTTTTTCATGTCCGTGACCTGAATGAGATTCTTTTCAATAAAATCGTTGATTTGATATCCATGTGCGCTCTGCACCATCAGAATTCCAAGCAAAAACAAAGATCGTTCATCCATGGCGGGCGTCCTACCCCCTGTCTGCGGCATGTTAATTATAGTGTCATTGACTCCGATGGTCAACGGCATTATAATCTCGACATGATTAATCATGTATGACTATATGCTGCCCATTTGAAGAGCTGAGAATTTTGCGCTGCAGGGGCGAGGACGATCATGCGGAGGATGGTGTACGGTGTTTAAGAAACTGATTGTGATTCTCGTCATGTTGATTACGGTATTTATCGGTTTTGGACTGATCATTCCGGTTTTGCCGTTGATGGTCAGGCAGGTGGGGGCGGCGCCAATTCAGTTGGGCCTGATGTTGGCCGTGTATTCAGCGGCAGCCTTCGTTACTTCACCCTGGTGGGGGCGCATGTCTGACCGCGTAGGGAGAAAACCCGTCTTAATCACAGGATTGCTCGGTTTTGCGGTTAGCTTCCTGCTGTTTGGTCTGGCCCAACACATTCTGTGGCTCATGTACTTTGCACGCGTCATAGGCGGAGGTTTTTCTGGCGCCGTCACGGCGACTGCCATGGCCTACATCGCCGAAGTCACAAGCATAGAAGATCGAACGAGAGGGATGGCACTGGCCGGCGCCTCCATCGGCTTGGGATTCATCATTGGTCCAGGCGTTGGGGGCCTGTTGTCTCGTTTCGGGTTGAGTGTGCCCTTTTTTGTCGCATCGTTGCTTGCAGTGGGCAATGCCCTGTGGGGCGCCGTCGCTCTACGGGAGTCTCGCAGTGCTGAACACCGCAAAGCTGATTCTGACGCGGAGTCCGTGTTCGCGAATTCTCGCTGGGCGGCTTTTTCCGGTTCCCTCAAGTACCTCTATCTTGTCGGCTTTATTGGTCAGTTCGCGGTCACGGCTCTGGAAGGTACATTTCAGTACTTTGAGATGTTCAGAATCGGCGCCAATGCAGTCGAAATTGGCGGCATGTTTGTCATTTCCGGGTTGGTGGCCGCATTGGTGCAGGGTGGAATCATCCCGCGTTACGTTAGACACGGGAGTGAACTGCCTGCGTTGTATGTCGGGCTGATCATTTCGGGAATCGGCCTGATTCTGATTTTATTGTCAGCGAACTTCTGGAGCGCCACCTTGTTCATCACGACCTTCAGCGTCGGCAATACGGTCATTCGTGCGCCGCTTACTTCGCTGATTACCAAACAGACGAAAGTGGGGCTTGGACTGGCCAACGGCCTGCTGTCGTCCCTGGATAACCTGGCGCGAATCGTAGGGCCTCTTCTAGCCACGACGCTTTATGAACTGCGCCCGAGTCTCCCCTATGCCCTCGTAGCCGTGGTTACGTTTGCGGC
>JAJZCB010000086.1 GCA_021846285.1 Bacillota bacterium | reverse complement strand
GGATTCCGTGGAGGGCCTATCTTGGTCTGCCGCTCTTTCCATTCTTTATGATCACCTGGTTTCCAGTGACGCTCATGGCTTTGGTTACCCGTCGCAACCGCGTGTGGAAACATACCGTTCACACCCGCGCCATACAGTTCGATGAACTGCGGTCACGGTAGAGATGGAAACGGATGGGGATCAGACCGGAAACCATCATGCTTACAGCGGGAGAACAAGACTACGCTGGTCTCTCGCCGTAGTGGATCATAGCGCGCACCGCATCGGCTCCCTTCATGCCAGGGTGTATGCCGATGGCTTCCGCCTCCGTGGTGACAGATTCCAGCGGCGCTTCAAGCAGCTGTTCTACGGTCCTGACTCCGACAGCCCGAGCGGCGATGATGCGACGATCAGCAAGACTGGTATTGAGAAGGTGTACATCGAGCGCACCGCACATGATGTAACCGATATCCGTTCTAATGGCGATCAGGCGGGTCTTGGGAAGTTCGACGGTGACGGCCAGGCAGACTGCATCGTCTATCGATATGGGCGTAATGTTCACCACGATGGCTGATTCTCCTCTCTGTTTCTTTACCATATGGGGTAAGAGTCGTCGTTGTGTCAATGATGCGATCATGACGGGAAATCATTTAGGGAGGATAGGTGGGTTATGGCTCGTGTCTTGCTGGCGACGCTCAATGCGAAATATGTCCATTCATCGCTGGCTCTGCGGTATTTGCGCGCTGCCGTTGAAGACACTCATGATGTCGCCATGCTGGAGTTCACCATCCACGATCCGGTGGAGCACATACTCTCCTCCCTGTTTGAAGCGGCCCCCGACGTCATCGGACTGAGTTGTTACATTTGGAATATCGAGGAGACGGGCCGTCTGCTGCCTCTGATTAAAAAAATACTGCCGCAAACGGTGGTTGTTCTGGGTGGTCCTGAGGTGTCCTACGACTGCGCGTATTATTTGGCGCGCTTCCCTGCTGCGGACGTTATCGCTGTGGGGGAGGGGGAAGAGACGCTAAAGGAACTGCTGTACCAGTATGATCGGGGCGTCAGGCGTTTTTCCGCTGTCCGGGGTCTCTATGTCAGAAACGAGACAGGGTTGATTGTCGGCACGGGAGCGAGGTCAAAAATGGATCTCAAACGGCTTCCAACTCCATACCCGGGCTCAAGAATGGATGAACTGCGTGACCGGATTGTCTATTTTGAGGCGAGTCGCGGTTGTCCGTTCACTTGTCAGTTTTGCCTGTCATCGATCGAGAGCGGGGTTCGTTACTTTCCTCTGGAGCGTGTAAAAAGCGACTTGGGTCGTCTGATAGACGCAGGAGTCAGACAGATCAAGTTTGTCGATCGGACGTTCAATTTGCGCCGTGACTATGCGATGGAGATTTTTCGTTTTTTGATCGCTTTCCCTGGACAAACCACGTTCCACTTTGAAATCACGGGCGACATTTTGAAGCCCGACATTGTGCGGTGGCTTTGTGTCAATGTTCCTGCGGGGCTCTTTCGGTTCGAGATTGGCGTCCAATCCACGAACGATGTCACCAATACGATCGTCAAACGGCGGCAGGATTTCTCCAGGCTGAGCGACACGGTCCGCATGATCGCTCAATCCGGCCATATTGTTCAGCATCTTGATCTTATCGCTGGACTTCCTGAGGAGGACTATGGCAGTTTCAGAAAGACGTTTAACGACGTGTATGCGCTTCAACCCAATGAGCTTCAACTCGGCTTCCTCAAATTGCTTCGTGGAACAGGGCTGCGCGCGATGGCAGAACATTACGGTTACGTCTTTATGGATACAGCACCCTATGAGACGCTGTATAATGATAGCATGCCATTTAGCGATGTGCTTCGTCTCAAACGTCTGGAGGATATATTGGAGAAATACTATAACTCTGGCCGATTTCCGCATGTCATTCAATATGCGACGGACAGGCTGTTCGACTCACCGTTTGACTTCTTCCAGAGTTTTGGCACATTTTGGCATGCGCAGGGTTGGTCGCGCATTGGTCATCAACCACTGGATCTGATCAGGCGCTTAGCCCAGTTTCTGGAACGAGAAGGTAAGTTCGGTGATGTAGTCAGTGCGTTGCTGAGGGCTGACTATCTGCTGCGAGAGAAAGTGCGACCCCGCAGTCTGTGGTGGACCTCACCACTGTCAGACGGCGATCGGCAACGCATGTTCAATCAGCTGCTGCGGCATCGCAACCTTTGGAACACACGGATGACGGAACAGGAACTCCACAGAACCGACATTGCCAAGCGAGTGATCATTGATGAAATTCCTGGCGAAGCTCATCTCTTGTTGTTTCCGGAGATGAGATTACACGGTGCTGACAGAGTGCGTCTGCTGTATGTGTTTCCTGCCGATACAGGAACTCCGATCGTGTTTTCATCGGCGCAGTTCGCGCGCGAAACTTCTGAAACCGGGGCTGATCCCTCGTGAGCGACGCGATGAGGCTGAAGGATCGCCTGTTCTTTTGCCTTGGACCAAGATGGCGTATACTACTTTTAACCCGGATTGACACGGGAGACCATGAAAGGAGGCCCCTGAGGTGTGGTTTAATGCACTCCTACGAGGTATCGGGCATAATCCCGCGTTGCTGGCTGCTGTAGGTTCCATCCTCGTAGCACAGGGGATCAAAGTTCCCATATTTTATTGGACTGACCGCAAATGGGATCCTTCCAAAATGATGTCTACTGGGGGCATGCCGAGTTCTCACTCTGCGGCTGTGTCCTCGCTCGCGACTGTGGTTGGCATACGCGCCGGCACTGGCTCCATGCTGTTTGCCGCGAGTGTGGTGTTTGCGATTATCGTGATGTATGATGCAGCCGGGATACGTCGGCATGCGGGGGAACAGGCCATTGCTATCAACAAACTGGAGGCGGAGATCGGCAAGTACATCGACAGTTGGCCGATGGGCCTGCGTAATGAAGCTTATCAGAAGAAACTCAAGGAAATGCTTGGGCATCAACCCATCGAGGTGTTCATGGGTTGCATCCTTGGAATTGTGATTGCTGTCATCGCCACCTTGTGAGTTGCTATCTGCACTGTCAGGATACAATGGGAGCCATTCGGCTCTCATTCGCTTCAGACAGAATCATCGTCGCGAACATCCTCCCCAATGGCAAATATGTCTTCGTGGTCATGTTCCCGGTTTATTTTTTTCATCGTCTGTTCCAGAGCAAGCGCAGCAGTACTCACGACTGAACTGCCATAGATGAAGAGTCGCGAGGAGTCAGCGGGTGTTCCTATGGCATAGAATTCCCCCTTTGTGGTTTCGAAAAGTTCGATAGTGAAGCGGTCGTCGCCGACCTGATAGGCGAACCACTCCTTGCGCAGTAACTCCGCGTCCTCCCGAATGCGTAGTGTTTTCCAGTCACGCGACATGATTGAACTCCTCTCTGGTACAATCGTTTGGTCGACCCGTCTGATCGCCGCAAAGACAATCAGTCAAAATAACAGAATGGCCATGCACCGAAAGATGATGCAAATGAAACGACACAAAGCAAAGCCGTCAGTGTATAGTAAGGAGAGAATATGCGGGCGAGCACATGGCCCGCCGTATCGATCGGCAGCGTAGAAAAAACGGCCCGCGCAACGACGAATGCGAAAAGACCATCGCGCCCAACGCTGTTCCTGTTGAGACAGTGTAGGTCGCCCGTAAAAACGCTCTCATCGATCGATCTCCTTAGAAAAGGCGTGATAACAGTGAAACGCGCATCCAGAGGGCTCCTTCTTATACTCTCGCTGGCAGCCGCCGTTACAGTGGTCGGGTGCGGAACCCAGTCCGGAAATTCGGGGCCCGTTCCCCAGCCCATCACGCAACCGAAGCCACATCCAAAGCCACATACTGTCACCAAAACGGGAACTGGTCAGCAAACGCAAACGTCTACGGACAAGGGGCAGCAGGGAAGTGGATCGCCCACTAAGGGCAGTTCCGGGAACAATACTACTGCCAGCCCGAACACAACGGGATCAAACGATAAGTCTGGATCGACACCGAGCACCCCTCAAAAACAATCAGTAACCATTAACGTTGGGTCGATTGTTCTTTCACCCGTCAGTGTCGGTGTTACAGGCACAAACGATGTCTTTGTGCCAGTGTCACAAAATGTCAAAACAATCTTACTCCCAACGGGCTGGACGTTGCAATCCACATCGCTTGGCAGCGGAGGAACTTCGCTGAAACTTGTCAGCAGCGCCGATCCCTCGGAAATGGTTAGTGAGGTGATCATGCCGTCGGAGCGAAATCTCCAGGACTTCTACAGTGCACAACCCTCGAACTCCGTGCGCTGGCTGGTGACCAATCAGGTGGTGCGATTTACCGTATCGAACCCCAACAACCCCTATCTGCAGCAGGGCATACTCGCAAACATCAGCTCCGGGGGATCGATTGGGGTAAACGTCTATCTACCTGCATCGGAACTGGCGACTGCGAACAAAATCCTTGACAGTTTTGTGGGATTGACGCCTGGCAATGGCAGCGGCAAGAGTTGAACACAAGTACGTTGCACAAAAAGACGGTTCCAGAATAGATATGGAACCGTCTTTTTGTGTTTTTGTCCGCTAGGCGAATTCCTCCATGACTTTGTCGAACATCTCACGCTCCAGCGTGAGATTCTGTGCGTTGATCGGTTCGGGCTTATAACCCTGAATCAATTGATCAAATGGCTTGCGTGTGTCATCGTGGTAGACCAAGCCTGTGCACAGGCCGTCTGTTTCAGCCACTTTTGCCATGGCGGCGGAACGATCGGCGGTGTTGTAATCCGGAAAATCTTCAAGATGTACGACATGTTGTTTGTACCACTCATACGTATTCACCTTATTGTAGGTGACGCAAGGGCTGAATACATTGATCAGCGAGAAGCCTTTGTGTTCGATGCCGCCCTGAATGAGTTCGGTGAGTTGATTCACATCGTGTGAGAAGCCTTGGGCCAAATAGGTGATACCCGCCGCCAGCGCAATCTGCAGCGGACTGATCGCGTTTTCGATGTTTCCGGCCGGTGTCGTCTTGGCCTTGAATCCAAAGGCGCTAGTCGGTGAGTGCTGTCCTTTGGTCAGACCGTAAATCTGGTTGTCCATCACGATATAGGTCATATCCATGTTGCGTCTTGCCGCATGCATAAAGTGTCCCATGCCGATGCCAAAGCCGTCTCCGTCACCGCCGGAAGCGATGACTGTCAGGTCGCGATTGGCCAATTTGACGCCCTGAGCAATGGGCAGGGAACGACCGTGTACACCGTGAAAGCCATAGGCGTTCACATAACCGGAGATTCTTCCCGAACAGCCGATTCCGGAAACAATGGCCACGTTCTCAGGCTCCAGATTGAGATTGCCGAGTGCGCGTTGCAATGCAGCCTGTACGGCAAAATCGCCGCAGCCCGGACACCAGTTGGGTCTGACGTTATTTCTGAATTCCTTTACCGTTGCCATGCGAGCATCGATCCTTTCACTTGGGCTGCGATCTCATTGGGCAAGAAAGGCGTGCCATCGTACTTGAGGAAGCTGCTCATTTCAGCGTGCATGAGCCCGGACAACCGCATAAGTTGGAGCAGTTGACCTGTACCGTTGCTTTCTGCCACAATCACTTGTTTTGCTTTTGCCAGATAAGACTGAAGCGTCTTGACGGGGAATGGCGACAGTACTTTCACGTGGGCGTGGCCAATTCTCAGCCCCTCCTGATTGAGACGGGCCACCGCTTCGCCGATCGGACCCGCCGAAGACCCTACCCCCACGAGCAGAACATCTGGATTTGCTTCACCGGTATAGGTTACACTGTTTGGAAGTTCAATGTTCCTGAGTTTGCCCAAGCGTTTGTCCATCATCGCCGTATGGTTGCCGGCGATCTCGTCCGGACGTCCGATTTCACTGTGTTCTACACCTGTCACATGGTGAATGCCGCCTTTTTGACCCGGAAATGAGCGCGGGGAAATTCCGTTTTGAGTGCGTTCATACCTCTTAAACATCTGCCCCTGTTCGGTTTGCGCCAGTTCTTCCGCTGTTGCAAGTCGTCCGCGGTCAATGGTCACGGCATCATAGTCAAATGGTTTTACGGATTGGCTGGCAAGTGAAAGTGCCAGGTCGGTGATCAGGATGACTGGGCACTGATATTGCTCCGCGTAATTAAAGGCGTCTATCGTCGCGTAGAAACATTCCTCTGGTGTAGACGGCGCGAGAACGACCTTGGGAATTTCACCGTGATTGCCAAACAGTACGGCAAACATGTCGCTCTGTTCGTGCTTGGTTGGCAGTCCGGTGCTGGGTCCACCGCGTTGTGAGTCCACGATGACAACGGGAGTTTCGGTCATCCCTGCCAGGCCCAGGGCTTCCATCATGAGAGACAGGCCAGGACCCGAGGTGGCCGTGAGTGCCCGGGCACCAGCGTATGCAGCGCCTATGGTCATGTTTAGCGCCGCTATTTCATCTTCTGTTTGCAGGACAACCCCGCCAACCAGAGGCAATTTTTTGATGAGGTATTCCATGACGTCAGAGGCCGGGGTGATCGGATAGGCGGGCATGACGCGCGCACCTGCCGCGAGAGCGCCGAAGCCGATCGCGTCATTGCCGATCATCAGCAGATGTTTGTCTGGCACGGGGGGCGACAGTTGGAATTCGGGAAAATCGCCGCCTTCGGCGCTCATTGCGTCGTAACCTGCTTGCACTGCGCCAAGGTTTTGATCGACAATCTTTTGACTTTTGCGCCCGAACATACTCTGTAACACTGGTGCGCAAAAGGTCGGTTCCAAGCCCATGACTCGAGCGGTTGCTCCGAGAGCGACCATGTTTTTCATGATCGCGGCGCCGCTTTGCTCAGCCAGTTTTGTGAATGGTATGGAAAACAGTCTCACACCCTGAGCGATGTCCGCTGGCAACACCGGACTAAACTTTGCGTCTCCGATCACGATACCGCCGGAACGCAACTCATGCCCATTGAAATCGATCGTCTCTTGATCAAAGGCCAGCAAGATATCAAGAAAATCCGCGCTGGCGCCCTTTTGGGAAGTGCTGATACGAACCCTGTCGTTGGTATGCCCGCCTTTGATCCGGGATGAGAAGTGCCTGTACGAATAAATGTAATACCCCATGCGGTTCAGGGATGTCGCAAACGTCTTGCCGGTTGAATCGATTCCCTCACCCTGCTGACCGCCAACTTTCCAGGACAACTCTTGTAACATGAGCCAGTCACTCCTTCTTTCCCCGAACGTTTCATAAAAAGCGTCGAGGTTACATGTCCTGCCTGATATCGGCAAGCGCTGCGCGCAGCAGATTGATGGAAGCCGAATCAGGTCTGAAGACAAACTCAATGACCGCTTGACGCGGTCTCGCCAAACGCTCCACTTCGCGGCGTCGGCCCGGTGATACGATGACTGTGTCGACTGTCTGGAGGAAACTTTTCAATACGGTCTCATCCGCAGTCGTTGTGACGTCAAGGTGCAGTTTGCCCAGTCCGGCCTGTTTCAGAGCCAGCCGAACCTTTCCGGCAAAATTGTCGCTTCGGCAAACGAGTCCTCCCCGCGCGTCCTCTGGAACGCGAGCAATCTTTACAATCGTTTCAAGTTCCGGGTCAAGCGCGATTGCAAGCACAGTACGAGAATGCCCCAGCAGAGATTGCACTTCATCAAAATGGAAAAATGTTGTGACCACGAGATCAGCCGAATCAACCAGCTCCAAATCGTCGAACCCGTCCTTGCGCAAGTCGTCGATGACAACGGGCGTTATGTGTACACCTCCAAATTCCAGTTTGCGCGAGAGGTATTCCACTTGTTCCCGATTGCATTCAATAAAGACGACCTGTGCCCGGTTCAAAAGCGCGGCCTTTTGCTCCGTGCGGACGGCGGCCAATTGCATGAAATCGTGAAAAGTAAAGCCAAGCTGCAGACTCTCTTCCAAAGCCATATCGATGACTTTCTTCAGCAGTTCGCGCCTGTTCCCGAGCCGCACATTGTCGTCGCGGTCGCAAACAAAAGTGCCGCGCCCCTGCCGCGAGGCGATAACTCCATCCGCCTCAAGATCGTGATATGCTTGACTTACGGTATTGCGGCTTACCCCGATCGCGTCGGACAAGTCCCGTTCGGTGGGCAGCTTGTCGCCTGCTTGATACACGCCAGTTCTGATGTCAGATAGAATTCTATCTTTTACCTGTACATAGAGTGGGATCCCATTCTTGCGAACGATAGGGCGGTTCAGCGTGAATCCCCTCCCGTGCTGTCGGCATCGGCTGGTCGGCGGCGTATGGACCAATCCATTGATCCATAGGATTTTCTCAATTTCATTATAACTGATGGAGCGCGGAAATGAAGTCCCAAGCCACTGATTTTTCATGACGCGACGGTCGCAGATTTGATCGCTTTCTGAACAATGATTGGACATCAGTTCATGATTTCGGCTGTCGCCGCCGCGGACGATCCTTGCGGCGAGGGCTTTGGTTCCGGCAAAATGTCCAGCGTGTCCAGTGGGAAAGTATCGCCGGGCAATTGGAACAGTCGGGAAGCTGGACTGTCAACGCAAGTTACTCGCTAGCGTGGTACGGAGCCAGTCTCACACTTCAGTATAGCCCCCCAAGCCGTGTTCCTCTTGGTGGTGGGAATGTTGACTGCAATGGGGGCTACATCGGGGATTTTTACACCGATCCGGGCGATTACCTGAATTACGAGGGGAACCCAACGACAAATGCAGGGCAGGACTACCTGAGCGTCACTTGGGAAGCACCCAGGTACTCGCAATACGGTGGAGCGCAGAACGTCACTGACAACGTAGATTTCATCTATGACATGTACAATTTCCTGCAAGGTGGCAATGGCACGGACCACGACAACATACACTTCACAATGTACGCCAACTGAACCGGATCGCTCATGGGGAAGTCTCCTTGTTGTTATGGTGACTTCCCCATGCTTTGCGTACACTGTGAAAACTGAACCTGGGTCAAAAATTCTTCGCACCAATCCGTGAGGACGGCGCAAAGTTATGTGAGGAAGGGTTGGGGTAGGAGTGGTTGCGCGTAAGTTTATCATCACAATTGGCGTTTTTTTTGTCATATGTGTCATATTGGGGTTTATCGGGGTGTCGGAAGTGTCCTCCGAAACGAACGTGGTTGTATCGAGAGTCCGCTTTGGGCTCAGCACCGGGTTGAACGACTTTGTGTTTGAAGCACCTCGCACCAAGGTGCTTGGCAACAGCGGCTTCTATTATGTACCAAACGGAAATAACGAATCATCCTGGGCAATCGTTTATAAAGATCTTTTGGTAAACCTAAACCAGGATAGAAGCTTTCCATTATGTAAGGTGACCAATGTGGCACTGGACTCTGACTTATCAACTGTATTGGATGCCACGGCGACGGTCCGGTTTCAAACGTTCCTGGGGTTTTCAAAAACCGTCGTGGTTGAGGAATCCATCCGACCTTTACCTCATTTTAGGGATATGACTGGAGCGCGTGGCGAATAAGGCGTTGGGCCATTTAATTTTCACTCGTCGGAGTCACAGAATGCGCCCACCGCGACCTTTGCGCCAGCGCTGTCTCTGGTGGGCACAATATATGACTCCGACCAGCACGGATGGTCTTTATATTTATACGGCAACTTGCCTGTCGCTTCTTGGAAACTGTCATGGTTGGCGGTGGTCGTCAGGCCATGCCGGTTTCGGGGCAAACACTCACGCCGCTGCTCAGGCTTAGCCAGCGATGCGCTGTGTTACGGCGTTGCCCTGTCACGATTGTGCGCAAATACGAATACTTTGACGTGGCGCCTGACGCCGAACACTTTGGCATCGTTGTCAGCGGCAAAGAATACATCGATATGTGGGCCCTTGATGGCGCCTCCCACATCTTCGGCGATGCGATAGCCGATCCCGTCAATGTAGACGAGAGACCCGAGTGGGATGAGACTCGGATCAACAGCCACGGTTCGACGGGGTTTTGCCAGGTGACCGGTAGCAGTTATACCGTAACCCGGGTCCCCGGGATGTTTTCCGGTGGACTCAAATCCGGGACCATAGGCTGTCAGTTTGCAATCAAACGTATTGACCACGGACATCTTTCCCAAGGATTCCGCCACGTTCATAACCGGATTGAGTGTGGCCATGGCCTCAACTGTTTCAATCGTGTGATCACGACTGTTCAATCCCGTCGACTCCATATGGCGATGCCTGGGATGTTTCATCGCGTTGTCCTTGTGTTCCACCCTCTCTGTTGCATTATGCTTGGTGGAGTACGGTGATTGCGACAGGGCGCTCGTTGGCGACGCGTGCCATAAGTCTGCTCCGGTCGACGCCAACAACAGTGCGCCGCAGGCAATCACGGCGCCTATGGGAACCATGAACATAATCACCTCAGGATTGGGCATTGTGCTGCAGATGGCGTCTATAGAATCTCCCGCGAGCCGCATGACTATGCGTTTGGGTTGACATTTTCTCATTAACCCCTTCCACTTTTTCTGAACAGTGCTAATATGATGATGAAACAGATTGCGGTATGAGGGTGACTTTGGGGAGGCGAATCTGGTTGAACGGGGAACTCGGCTGGAAGGTCGGTGGGGAACAGGGTGAAGGCATTGATAGCACAGGCGAGATTTTCGCCTGGACTCTGCATCGGCTTGGGTATTACGCATTTGCCTATAGACATTTCATGTCGCGCGTAAAAGGCGGACACACAAACTACAAGATTCGGGTCACTGACAGGGCGGTTGGTCACCATGGCGACGATTTGCATATTCTCGTCGCCTTTGATCAAGAGACAGTCAATGTCAACTGGGATGAAATGGTCGACGGTGGCATCGTGATCGCCGACGTTGCCAGTGGGGACGTACAACATCCGGAAACCGGGAATGTACATTTTTGCAGTATCCCGCTCACTGGTTTGGCGAAAGAGTCGGGCAGCGCCATCATGAAGAACATGGTTGCAGTTGGCGTGACGGCGGCGATCGTTGGCCTGACTCCAGAGGATTTTCTATCGGTTATTGAGGATCGATTCAAAAAGAAGGGGCAAGCGGTCGTCGACAGTAATCTCAGCGCAGTGCGGATCGGTTATGACTACTACAATCAGCACTTTTCCCATCATCTCCAGTTGCCCTTGCGACCTGTCGCAATCGCGCCCCGCCATCTTTACATCTCGGGCAATGAAGCGACTGCGTTGGGAGCTTTGGCGGCTGGTTGCCGAGTCTTGGCTGCGTATCCGATCACTCCTGCGACAGAGATTATGTATTGGTTGGTGAAGTATCTGCCGGAGTACGGCGGCGTTGTCGTTCAGGCGGAAGATGAGATTTCCGCCGTGAACATGGCGTTGGGCGCAAATTATGCAGGCGCCCGTGCGATGACTTCTACGTCGGGTCCGGGCTTCTCACTCATGATGGAAACCCTCGGACTCGCAGGTATCTCAGAGACTCCGCTTGTCATCGTCGATGTACAGCGAGGCGGCCCCAGTACGGGTCTGCCTACCAAAACTGAGCAGAGTGATCTGTATGAAGCTTTGTACGGATCTCATGGAGAGAGTCCGCGCATAGTTTTGACACCGACGACCATTGAAGAGTGTTTCCGGTTTGCAGTGGAAGCGTTCAACCTCGCGGAAACGTATCAGTGTCCAGTTATTCTGGCGAGTGATCTGTATATGGGGATGAGTAAGGGGTCGATCGATTCACTCGATACGTCCAGTGTTCAGATCAGGAGGGGTAAGCTTGTGACTCAATCCGAACTCGAGGGAGTTTCGCGGGGTGAGTTCAAGCGGTACCAGGTGAGTGAGGACGGCATTTCCCCGCGTGCGATTCCCGGTCAAAAGGGCGGTCGCTTCATCGCCCTTGGCAATGAACACGACGAGTTTGGCAGTGAAATGGAAGACCAGTCCATGCGTGTATTGCAAATGGACAAACGCGCGCGCAAACTGCAGTCTTTTCACGAATTGTCCGGGGCTAGCGTGAGCGGTCCGAAAGACGCTCAGATCACGCTCGTTGGATTCGGTTCAACCCGCGGCGTCATTGATGAAGCTCGTACGGCGCTCATGCAACAGGGCCTTATCGTCGCTCACGTACAAGTGAGTGTGGTTGCTCCATTTCCGGCGGATCTGATTCGGCCTTATATTGCAGGCGCGGGAACCGTGTTGGCGGTGGAAGTGAACTCGCGCGGGCAGTTGGCCGATCAGTTGCGCCTGCAACTGGGTTACCACGAGAAGATCCAGTCATGTCTCAAATACGACGGTGATCCAATGCTTGTCAAGGACATCGTCAAACGGGCGAAAGAGGTGATAGCAGTTGGCAGTGTTAACTGATTTCAAAGGGGAAAAACCGACATGGTGCCCTGGATGCGGGGATTATGGCGTCCTGAACGCTCTGCAGCGGACGGCTGTTGACCTGGGCCTCGATCCGGAAGATATGGTGGTCGTCTCAGGGATCGGTTGTTCGGGAAAATTGTCGGCTTATTTTGGTTCCTATGGACTGCACACCATTCACGGCAGAACTTTGCCAACTGCACAAGGCGTCAAGCTGGCCAATCGAGATCTGACGGTCCTTGCAGCGGGCGGTGACGGTGATGGATTTGGCATTGGGATGGGCCACTTCATTCACGCCATGCGCCGCAACGTGGATATCACTTACCTGGTTATGGACAATCATATCTACGGGCTGACGACAGGGCAGACATCGCCAACGAGCGACCCGGGGTTTGTGACGAAAACTGCGCCCAAGGGAGCAGTTGAATTTCCCGTTCATCCACTGTCGCTTGCGCTGTCTGCGGGCTGCGGCTTTGTCGCGCAGGGATTTTCCGGCGATATCCCACAACTCAGTGCGATACTCAAACGCGCCATTCAGCATAAAGGGTTTTCGTTTGTCAACATCTTCAGTCCCTGTGTTACGTTCAACAAGCAGAACACCTATGAATTCTACAAATCGAACGTCGTCAAGGTTGATGACGACCCCGAGTATGACTCGGCCAATTTGGGTCTTGCCATGGCGAAAATTGAACAGACACAATCCATCGTCACCGGCGTTCTGTATGAACACAACCGGCCAACCTATGAGGATTCGGTTCCCAACTACTCGAAGACGGGTTTGGCCACCGCGCAGCATGTGTTGACTGAAGCAGATTTCGAACGCCTGCTAACGCAGTTTCAGTGACTATTGTCGTGTACAGGAGCACCGTTGCGTGTGCGCGGCGTTCCTGTAAAGCGCGCACGCTGGTTGACTGCCTGGCGCACTGGTGAATTTTTGCAGGAGGGTGGCCGCGTTGCGGGTCACCCTCCTGCTATCGTTTGGTTGGGCGCAAGGCGACCCCCGTTTGACGCAAGACTTCCCGAATGGACTCTGTTTCTTCCTTGACGGCAGGTATCTCTCCATACCGTTCGAGTTCGTAACGGGCAATCAATTGTTCTGCGGCAGCGATGCGCTGTCCAGGATTGGCAGATGCGCGTGTTTCTGCGCTGTTCTCAAACGCGGCCAGACATTCGCGCGCCGTCTCGCTGCCCTTATGGGCAGCGGCACCGTCAATCAATCCATATTGACGCCACTCGGCAAACAACTTGCGCAGGGGCGAGGGCGGTCCTTCCATCTTGTTTGTGGAACGCTTGATGCGCGTTCGTGTGATCACAGGAACCTGGATTTCCGTGGTTTGATCGTTGGTGACATGTTTCAGCCGCAAGTAGAGAATCACAATGACCGCGGCAGTTGCCGCGATCAGCCCAATGTCGATGGTCATGATAAGCCAATGGGGCAATGTCGCCAGGTGGTGCGCTCTGCCGAGAGCGTCACGTGTGCGTTGATGGTCTGTCTTTTGCGGCGGCAACGGATGACGCTTTTCCCGGTTCGTCAGCGTCTGGACAAAGGCGAATAGCCCTGACAAGAGAAGGGCGGCCATGGGGCCGAAAACAGCCAACAGGATCTCGATCAGCCAGTTGTGCAGAAACACGATCGTGAACAGGATTGTCGCAAATGCCACAACAGTGCCCGTCGCGACTCGTCCGATGGGGGGAACACTGACCAATCCCCGGGATTTGGCATATCCAATCTCTTTGAAACGAAATGCGATCAGTCGCATCCATGTTGCGATGACGAACCATGCTGCTGCCAGTGATAAAATGCCGCTTGCCTGAAGGTTCGCTACCATTGTGACGGCCATGAGCACGAGATCGATGATCAGGTATTTGATCTGGGGTTCATCGCCAATCTCGCGCCCGATGCTGAACAATCGACGGGTGGCAAATAACGACCACCCGACGGCGCTCAGAATGAGGGCGGCAGCACCACCGTGCATCGCGCACCATAAAAGCAAAGCGACTGTGGCTATGGCGAGTATCGTATGCTCCGAGCGAGCGGGCGGTGTTCGCAGGAACAGGACAATGACAGTCAAACCAACGACAAAGAGCGCACCAGCGTTGCTGTACATCATGGAAGGCTCTCCAAGATGGATAAGCAGTGCGGTGACTCCGGTCGCTGTGAGCAGATCTGCAACCCCTGCTGGCCAGTTCAGGTGATCAACCCCTTTCGACGGCGCTGTATGTGATGGAATGATCCCGAGCGCCGCCCCTGGCCGTATGGCTCATGCCAGCGGCAGACGGCGTCTGTACAGATACGACGCGCAGGCGATGACCTTGTGTCTGTAATTGGCCGTAGGCCTGTCTGGTCAGATCGTCCTCGTATCCCGTAACGATCACGATGTCACAGGGGTCCGGTTCGTCGCGAGCCGTGCTGATGAGTAATTCGGACAGGGAAGCAAGGCTGTAAACGGGTAATTGGCCGATGCCGTGACCTAAGGTCAAGACGCTGCGTGGGTTTCTGCCTCCCTGCACCCTGGCGACCCGATAGCGATGGCGCCTTGACCGAGGCGCACTATAGGCATTGGAATACACGGATACACTGCCAACATCCTGTTGCAGAAACTGTAGGGCGAGACCCATGGTTTCTTCGTATACCTCTTCAACAGTTTCCGGTATGGCGCCCAGCCAGTGGTCCCTAAACGTCTGGGCGTTGGCCACGAGGATGATATTGCTGCGAATGGACATGGAACGTTCCAGTACTATGAGCGACTGTCTCTTGGCGCTGGCCATCCAGGCGACATCGCGGATCGAGTCTCCCGACTGGTATCCGCGCATGTCAATCCAGTCAAGCGATGAGGGGTACAGCTTGCGCGGAACGGCGATCGGTCCCAGGTCCCTGATTGGGGGTTCGCGTCGGTGTGCGATCTGTCTGTGTACCGGATGGATAATGACCTCAAGGTCGGCGGAGACTTCCTCGTGGTAGCGGGTGAACAGTCCGTCAGACAACTCAGCATGTACAATTGGAAGGATAGCGCGACCACGCTTGCACCCGTACAATTGAAACCTTACAGTGACCGTCTCGCGCGGTTTCAGTCCGACCGTAAAGGATATACTGCTCGCTTTATCATCGTTCACTTCGGCGTCAGCAGGTGGCGCAAGCCGGATCTGCGGGGGCAGTTTCAACTGACAGGCAACGTGCGGAGCCGGCAGTCGAGAACGATTTTGAACAATGAACTCGATTTGCGTAGCACTTCCGTAGGGAATGGAAGGGTTTGTGACAGCGGCGCCAATGCTGATCTCTGGTGACACGAAGCGCCGCCAGAGACTGCGCCATACGTACAGGAAAGAGACCAGAATCACAATAATGAAGATGCTCATCGGTTAAAACCGTCGACCGGGGCGACGACGCCGTCCAGGAGGACTGTGATCCACTCTTCGGGCTGGTGTTCCATGTTTGCATCATAGTTCCGAAACACAAGGCGGTGGTACAGCACGACTGGAGCCACGCGTTTCACGTCATCGGGAGTTACATAGGCCCTCCCTGCCAGAAGCGCAACCGCTTGACTGGCCTTGGTCAGCATGATCATGCCGCGTGGACTCACTCCTACTTCAACATCGGCGCGGTTGCGACTCGCGTGTGTGATTTGCGAAATATACTGCAGCAGTTCTCTGCTGATTCGTATGCGATCGACCCCCGCCAATAGCCATGAGACATCGTTCAACGGCGCGACATCGGTTTCTGCCGGCGGCCTGCTGGACAGCGCATGTCGTTCCAGTAGTTGGACGTCTTCCTCCTCGGTTGGATACCCGAGTGACGTCTTAAGTAAAAAACGGTCAATTTGCGCTTCCGGGAGGGGGAACACCCCCTGGGATTCGACAGGGTTTTGCGTTGCGATGACCATAAATGGCTCAGGCAGACGGTGTGTTTCTCCGTCGATCGTCACTTGCCCTTCCGCCATGGCCTCCAACAGAGCAGACTGAGTTCTTGGCAGCGCGCGATTGATTTCGTCAACAAGCAGCAGATTTGCAAATACTGGGCCTTTGCGAAGTTGGAACTCGGCAGACTTCGGATTATAGACCAGTCCACCCACGATGTCCGCTGGCAGCATGTCTGGCGTACACTGGATTCGGCGGAATGTCAGCCCAAGATGAGAGGCGAAGGTCTTTGCGAGCGCCGTTTTTCCAACGCCCGGCACATCCTCGAGAAGGATATGTCCGCGTGCGAGCAGAGCTACAAAGAGTTCGTCGATCGTCGTCGCAACGCCGAAGAGCTCTGATCCGATGGACGCTCTAATTGAAGAAAGAGTTTCCCTGATCAGCGCCGGTGTTTTTGCCTGCTCTTGTTCCTGATCCAATGGTGTGCTCACAGAGTGCATCACGTCCTCACACTGAATTTCCAACTATCACTGACAAGCATACTGCAAAATGTGGTTATATGGAGTCCCTTTTTTGAGGATTGAGCTCGCAGTTATGGAAAGACGATCGTTTTGTTGTCGTGCACGAGGATTCGACCCTCGGTATGCCACTGCACGGCTCTGGCAAGTACTGTCCGCTCAACCTGCCGACCGGCGCGCTTCATGTCCGCAGGGGTGTATCCATGATTGATCCGCAGCACATCCTGTTCGATGATGGGACCGGAATCGAGTTCCTCGGTCACGTAATGAGCTGTGGCGCCGATGATTTTGACACCGCGCGCAAACGCCCGCTCATAAGGTTTTGCTCCGCTGAACGCAGGTAAAAAGGAGTGATGAATGTTGATGATCCGATTCGGAAAGGCCGCAATCATCCGTGGCGACAGAATTTGCATATACCGCGCCAAAACAAGAAAATCCACGTGACCATTCAGTAGGTCGAGTTGACGACCCTCCACTTCGATCCTGGTGTCAGGTCCAGTAGGTGTATAGTGGAACGGAATGCCAAGTTGCTCTACAGTAGCTCGATGCGTCTCGTGATTACTGATGACCATCGCAATGTCGGCGTACAGCCCGCCGCTCTGGCGTTGCCACAACAACTCCACGAGACAGTGATCTTCTCTGGAGACGAGGATAGCCATCCGCTGCCGCTGATGGCCAAGAGACAACTCGTAGCGAATGGCAAAGCGGTTTACGAGAGGCGCGAATGCCGCGGAGAGACATGCTTCCGTCTCGATATGAGAAGGCATGAAGCAGGCTACACGCATAAAGAAGGCGCCGCCGGAGGGATCTGTAGTGTGCTGCGCTGATTCAGTAATATTTGCTCCAAGGCCATACAGCGCGGCGGCAACCGCAGCAACGATGCCTGGTTGATCCGAACAGGCAATCAGGATGCGCACATGCGTGAGTGAATCTTGCGGATGCATCATCAATCGGCTCCTCCCCTGTTCATTGGACCAAAGCGAAATTGCATAATTATGCAAGTATACAATATGTGATCGTCGCACGCGACTGCCTGGCAGGCAAGAACCATATGCGAGGGACAGAAAGTGAATGCCGATCCGAGTTGGAGCGCCTTGCGCAGTGCGTTCAAATGCGTCAGGAAATTTCAATCAAGGATGGGAGACATAAAATAACATGGCGAAGATGGTTGACTCGTGTTAGTCGGCTGTGCTATATTACGTTTTGTCGCCGCGAACGAGAGGCGAAGAAAGACCGAAAAGGTTCCCGGGAAAAAGGGGAATCGGGGCGGGATTGATCCTTGAAAACTAAACACGTATCGAAGATGGAGAACGCACAGCAACACAACGCTTGAGAGTTTGATCCTGGCTCAGGACGAACGCTGGCGGCGTGCCTAATA
>JAJZCB010000085.1 GCA_021846285.1 Bacillota bacterium | reverse complement strand
GAGGATCTCGCTATCTTATCGTGCGGGGGAGTGGTCATGGACCGCATGTATTAAGAGAAAATCCCATCCTTGCGAATGATTCGATCCTTCACTTCCTAGCATCAAATCCCATCACGGTAGCGTGATTGGTGGGCAAAAGAACCCCCGGACGTGTCACTTTAGAGAGTGAAGTTATTGCACATACGGCTGCGTAAATGACGCAAAGGCTGTCGAACGAAAGGTCCTGCGTCGCTATCGGACAGGAATACGCCAGATGCTCTTTCTGATGGAGGTAAGATTCATGCTTTACATTTTTAGCGGTTTGCCTGGAACTGGAAAGTCGACGTTATCAGCAGCTCTGTCCCAAGAACTCCGGGCTGCATATCTGCGGGTTGACGTCGTCGAACAGGCTATGCGGGTTGCAGGGGTTTGGGTTGATGGACCAGCTGGATATATCGTATGTTACGAACTTGCGTCGCAGAATCTCCGGCTAGGACTCGACGTCGTTGCGGACACGGTCAACCCTATCCGTGAAACGCGAGAAGCTTGGCGCGATGTGGCGCAGTTCCACGGCGTTCCCTTTATAGAAATCGAAGTGACGTGCTCGGACGAACACGTGTATCGGACCCGAATTACCTCGCGCGTCTCTGACATCCCCGGTTTAGCGCTGCCTACATGGGAGGATGTCAAGACTCGACAGTACGATGGTTGGGATCGAGACCACATCGTCATCGACACGGCTCGTCACACTGTATCCGAAAGCTTGATAACGTTGCGTGGACAGTTGGAGCGAGCGCAGACACCTTAGATGAAGCAAGACACCAAAAGTTCTTATTGGGCAAATGGATGCAAAAATACAGTAAAATGGGAACTAACCGTTGCGGCGCATTCGGGCAGAATACTCGAATAGCGATGTCCCGAAGTTTAGCGTAGCGGGAGGTAAACCGTGAATACAAAGTGGATGAAACGGTGGGAAAATATCCGAGCCAACGGAAAGAAGAAATTTCTACTACACCCTGTCCTTCTGATCGAAGGGGGATTCACTTTGTGCGCGCTGATAGAATTCTTGTTACATCTTGCCTCCCCGAGTTTTGGGGGCGCATAAGTACCGTAGAGGAACGGATAACTAACACTCAAACTGTTTGAATGGGGGTCACGGTGCTGAAAAGGTTAGTAATTATGACAGTCGGTAAGACCCATAGCGGAAAAAGTACATTCGCTAAAGAATTGGAACAACAGTTACACGATTCCATCGCAATCGACCAAGATAACCATGCTGAATTTGTGAACACATATTACAAGACCTTACGGACAAAACAAGGACCGAACAACCTTAAATTCGCCATCACTCGTACAATTGTTGATTACGCTGTTAATCACACTGACGTTCATCTCATTCTATGTAACTCGAATCGCGGTCGCCAAGGTCGTATAGAGACATTGCGACAGTTTCATATGCAAGGATTTACGAGTATCCTCGTGAATTTTGATATTCCAGACTGTATTCTTAAAGAGAGAATTGCTACAAGCCAACGTCTTAAAACTATCTTCAGGACTGCATCTGGATTTGAGGAAGTTCTGAGTCGGCAACAAGCTGAGACTAATAAAGGCGATGTGAAATCCCCCACAGAAGATGAGGCAGACTATTTGTTTGTTATCAATGACAATAATGAAGTTTTGTCAATTATCCGGAAAATCATCGATATTTCTCAAAGTCTGCGTGATGTGGATTTTGGACCATTGGCGTGAATTTCATCTGACGCTACGGGTGCGCAGATTCAGGATGTCTTGAGCTATAATTCTTGCATAAAAATACAGGCTTGCGAGCGGTTCGTATGTAACTCAAGGGCAGCAGAGTAAGAGAGGGGCAATTCTGTGAGTGGACTTCGAGGGAAAACAGTGTACTTAAAGACGCCCCATCAGAACGATGTGAGCGGATATATTCGACATCTCTGGTCGGACGAAGAAACCATGCGAGACGTTGGCGGAACGCATGTTATGGATGACGAACGGGCGTTACGTTGGTTCACTGCATGGATTGAGCCAGGAAATGATGACCGTCGGTACTTTTTAGTTGTCAGGAAGGAAGATGACGTTCCCGTCGGTGAGGCTTGTTTTCGTAGTTATGTCAAAAACACAGGTATAGCTACATACGGTATGAAGGTTGAAGCCAAGCACCGTGGCAACGGCTATGCGAGGGAGGCACTGGAGCTGTTACTTCGGTTTTACTTTGGAACATTCGGTGGACAAACGATGGTAGATGATATTGCTCTCGAAAACATAAGGGCGCAAAAAATGTTCATCAAATTCGGATTTGAACACGATCCTTCGGTCGGCAAGATCATGACTTCGATGGGTGGAGATAACGTCTTCTGGGTGCGATTGAACAAGGGGAAATTCACACAGCTTTACGGTCTGTAAAGTGTTTTTCTTCTGGCGCATTCGGATGCGTATGCGCCAGAACAAGAGGTTCCAGTATGCAGTTTTATTAACTGCGATCATCCGATCATCGTGAAGCAGGCGCGGCGAAACGTTATACTGGTGATGTAAACCAACATGAGCCACACTGCAACGCAATGAGCATCGGGGGATTTACTGATGAATCACAGGGTTGTCCTGATTGGCGGGGGATATGCGGGCATGTATTTTCTTCGCGCTGTGCTTGCCGATCCGCCCGAACATATCGAAGTGACGCTGGTGGACCGGTTGCCGAAGAGTCCGCTTAAGACCGAATTTTATAGTATCGCGGCAGGGACGTCCTCGCTCAAAGAGGTGACGGTGCCGTTCCCGACGCATCCGCAGTTGACAGCGGTCTATGACGAGGTGGTGGCGATCGACCGCTCGCGCAACCTGCTGACGCTGCGTGAGCAGGGGGAGCTTGTCTATGATACCCTGGTCATCGCCCTGGGCTGTGTGGACCGGTTTCACGGCATTCCGGGGGCTGAAGAGAACTCGCTCAGTGTGCAGAGCCTGAAGCGCGCCCAGATTACGGGCCACTCGATCCTCACTCTCGACGCCCATCGGTCTGTGGTGCTGGTCGGCGCCGGGCTCACGGGTGTGGAACTGGCGGCGGAACTGTGCGAGACGCGCCACGACCTCAACATCACGCTGGTGGACCGCAACGATCTGGTGCTCAACGGCTTTTCGGACAAGCTGCGCCGCTATGTGGAGACGTGGCTTCGGGATCATGATATACGGATCATTCACGGGTTGCGATCCAGGGAGATAGCGAAGAACCATCTGCTGCACGAGAATGGAGCGCTTGAATTTGACCAGTTGGTGTGGACGGCGGGTATTCAGGCTAACCCTCTCGTGCAGTCGCTGGGCGTGAAGACGGATTCTATCGGCCGCGCGGTGGTGGATGAGTGGCTGCGTGTGCCTGATGATCCTGCAGTTTTTGTGGTGGGGGACTGCGCTGCCTCTTCTGAGCCTCCCACGGCGCAACTGGCCGAATTTCACGGACAGTACGCGGCTGAGGTCCTGCTTTCAGAGTGGCGCGGCGAGGATCCTGCGCGGCGTCGGTTTCAGCACAAGGGCACTTTGGGGTCGCTCGGGCGCGGAGCCGGATTTGGCACGGTGAAAGGCGTGGATGTGGCGGGGAAAATACCGCGCATCCTGAAGAGCGGCGTCTTGTGGTCTTATAAAAAGCACGTCGAGTAAGATGTGCGCACCGATCCTTGGCGGGCGGTGATAGAAACGTGAGATTTCGGGCCTTTCTAACGGTGGATGAGAGCGGGGGTCTCGTTGTGGCCGGTGTTCCGTTCCCTGTTCCGAATCACGTTCCGATTCACGCTCCCCGCAGGCCGGGGAAAAAGCGAAGGAAAAAGCGACAAAAGAGCTTGACATCGGGCGGGATCTATTGCATATTTTTCTCAATGACGAATTACATAGCGTTGGAGCTCGCGTTAGCCCGCCTAGGGATGATAGCCCCTGCAAAGTATGCCTTCACAGGCTTATTTGTAGGGGATTTTTGCGCTGTCTTGTCGGTGGCGGCGCAAATTGGCCGGGGTCGGCAATGGAAGATTTCACGGAGACCGCGGTGGATCAGCTTTTGCAAGACCGCCGATGGGCGGCTGGATACTGACGCTGGGTACTGACGGCTGGATGTTGAAGGAGAGGGTTGTCGTGTCGCTCACACAGACGATCGTGGTGCAGGTTTTGCAAGTGCTCTTTGTTTGGCTTGTGTCGCCGCTGGTCAAGGGGATTCTGGACCGCATGAAGGAGTTTGTCCAGGGCAAGCGGGGGCCGAGCATATGGCAGGTGTATCGAGACTTGCGTAAGCAGTTTAACAAAGAGAACCTCGTGCCGCATGACGCGGGGCCCTTGTATCATCTCGCTCCGTACGTGTATTTTGCCGCTCCCCTGCTCGTGACCCTCCTGATTCCCGTGCTGACGTCGAAGCCGCTGTTTATGGCTTTCGCGGGCGACATGCTGTCGGCGGGTTTCATACTCGGCCTGGGCGGCTATTTCCTGCTCGTGGGTTCCGTGTCGGGGTCGAGTCCCTATGCGGGGGTCGGGAACACGCGGGCGCGGTTCATTTCCATGACCGTGGAGCCCGTCCTGATCCTGGTGTTGTTTGCGGTCAGTTTTGTCGCGCATTCGACGCTTCCTTATGTGGTCAACCAAACGCTGCAGTCTCTTGGCTGGTCGCCGGTGCATCTGCTGTTGATCGCCGCATTCTTCTCCGTCTTTCTGGCTGAGACCGGCCGCATTCCCGTGGATAATCCTTCTTCCCACCGCGAATTCTCGATGATCGACCACAATCGCGTCTACGACTATTCCGGTCCTTATTTAGCGCTGATCGAGTGGGGAGGAAGCATGAAATATGTCGTTCTCGGCGTCATCCTCTCCAATGTGATCACTTCGCCTTTTGGCCTGTCTCCGGACGCGGCTCCGCTGTCCGTGGCGGGCGCGGTCATTGCGCTGTTTGTCAAGCTCCTGATTCTGGACGGGGTCGTCGTCTGGGTGGAGTCGTCGTTCGGGAAGCTGCGTCTGCTGAGAATCGCCGAATTTATGGCGGGGGGCGCGCTGTGCGCTGCGCTGGCCATCGTTGTACACCTGTCCAACCTGTAGCGCTATGGGGTCCCGCAGTTTGCGCATGGCGGACGGCGATATGCCGTGTTGTGCACCTGTCCGATCTGTAGCGTTGCTGGTCAGTCAGACAAGGAGGTTGTGAATGTGAGCCTGTTGGTGTGGGTTTTTCTTTTGACGGCGTTGCTCGGGATTTATATCGCGATCGCGCATGAATTGCGCGCCGCCTTACGGGGGTATCGATTGCAGACGATTCTCGTGGCTCTCGTGTATTTGACGGATGCGATCCGTTTTGCCGATGTGTCGATGTGGGTCGCTTTGCTCGGCTTGGTTGTCATTCGCATTCTGATTATACCCCGCCTGATCAGCAGGACCTTTGCTCCCGTGAGTCCGGCGCAGCCTGCCCGCCAGGTTCTGTTCAATCCGTCTTATGTCATTGCGCTGTGTCTTGTGCTGGCCGCTTTCGGCGTCGGTGTGGGCGCGGTCATCGGCGGCGTGAACGGTCCCCTGCTGGGGCTGGCGCTGGCGACCCTTCTGATCGGACTTTCCACCATCTTCAGCCGCCACGAAGCGTCGCAGCAGCTCATGGGCGTCCTGACTGCGGACAACGGACTGGATCTGCTGGCCGGCTTGACGCTTGCGCGCATTCCACTGGCCGGAGATTATGCCGTCTTTATCGATGTGGCCGTCGCCGCCGGGCTGCTGGCCTTTTTGCGCCTGCGGCTGCGTTCGTATGGAAGCGAACATCTCGATGACTTCAGTGAACTGAGAGGGTGAGGCAATGTTTTGGATACCGCTGCTTCTGATCATTCCTCTGATCGGCATTATCGGGTTGTTGATTTTCCCCGCCCTGAGCGCTCCGTGGACTGCTGCATTCGTGACGGGCGCGAATCTTCTGCTCGCGCTGGGTCGTCTTGTGGGTCTGTATGGGCAAGGCCAAGATTCCTTCATGGGGATTTTGCAACTGAACGGGGTGGGTTTGTTTGTCACATGCATCACCCTGTTTGTTGGGTTCACCGCAACACTCTACTCAACGCATTACATGAAGACGGCGGAATTTCGCCATCCTGCGGACAAAGGTCGAACGCGCACCTATTTCCTGTTTATCCTCGTCTTTTATTTCACCCTGGTGGGCGTGCCCCTATTTGAAAATGTCGTGTTGACCTGGGCGTTTATCGAAGCCACGGCGCTGGCGTCCGTGCTGCTTGTTGACTTTCACCGCACCAAAGGAACGATCGAGGCGTCATGGAAGTATCTCATTATCATGGAGTTCGGCGGACTCTGCGCGCTGTTCGGCACGCTGCTCCTGCTGTTTGCGCAACCGAATCAGGCGGTCGCGTCCACCTGGACAGAGTTGCAGCAGATTGCTCCGCATATCTCCCATAAGGCTCTCCAGTTGGCCTTTGTGCTCGGGCTTGTGGGCTACGGCGCAAAGACGGGGCTGACCCCGTTTCACTTTTGGCTGCCCGATGCGCACAGTCAGGCGCCGTCTCCCATCAGCGGCATGCTGAGCGGCATCAAGCTCAACTGCGCGTTCTATGGGGTTCTCCGCTTCATGTCTGTCGCAGACGCTGGCGGGATATACTGGTTTGCCCACGCCGCCCTGCTCATTTTGGGTGTGGCGACGGTGCTTGTGGGCGTGCTCATGATGATTGCCCAACATGACTATAAACGGCTCTTCGCCTACTCCAGCGCGGAGAATATGGGCATGATCGCCATCGGGTTTTCCCTGGGGCCGGTTGGCGCGCTCGGCGGATTTCTGCAGATGATCAACCATTCTCTGATCAAGTCGATGCTCTTTTTTCAGTCCGGTGAACTCCTGCACGCAACGGGAACAACGGACATGAAGGGGCTGCGGGGCGTTGCGCGCGTCTGGCCGTGGGCGGGCGGAACTCTGATGCTCGCCATGCTTGCCATTGCCGGGGCGCCTCCGTTTGGCCTGTTTATCAGCGAGTTGATCATCGTGTATGCGCTGTTTCATTCCGCTGTGCCGGTGTTGGGCGTGCTGGTGCTCCTGCTGCTGATCATCCTCTTTGCCAGCTTTGTACGGTATGCGATCCAGATCGGGTACGGCGAGAGTTCCGAACACCTGGATCGGTTTCGCGAGCAGTATGGCAGGTCCTGGACGTCGGCGGTGCCGTTTGGCGTTCACATCGCGCTGGTTCTGGCGTTTGGCCTGCTGTTGCCGTTTGGGATCTCCGCGCTGCGCTCGCTTTCGCTGTTGTAGCGGCCAGAGCGTGCGACTGACAAGGGGGTAGGGAAGGTGGACTGGATGATGCAACCGCAACTCGCAGAGACGCTCCCGTGGCAGGGATGGCGCATGCACACGCGTCGGGATGATGTGCAAGACATGATCGCGCTTGTCGCGCAGACGCTTGCAGGCGGCGACACCGAGCTTCTGTACTATGGCTTTGCGCCGGGCGACGGGGAGGACTCCGGCGCTGAACCCGCGCGGGAACTGGTGGCGGTCACCATGGATCGCACGCAGCGGGAGGTGGTCTGGCGCTTCGGCCGCTGTGAGGCCGGCCATCCCGAAAAATCGCCGCAGGCGTATTTTTCTTCCCGGTTGTTGGCGCCGCAAAGCGGCATGAAGGTCTGTTCCGAATTCCCGTCTCTCGCGTCACAGTATCTCGGGGCGTTGTGGATCGAACGTGAGATGTGGGAAAAGACAGGCTGCATTCCGGTCGGCCATCCTGATCTTCGGCCGATCCTTCATCCTGAAAAGGTCCTTCCCGATCCTGTCGCGCGCGGATCAGGAACGTTTCACCTGCCTCTCGGTCCTGTTCGGGCGGATGTCACCGAGTCTGGATTCTTTCTCTTTGACACGATTGGCGAGCAAATCATGCATATGCAGCCGCAACTATTCTACAAACACCGCGATATGGAGAAACTGGCGGTGGGAATGACTGCCGAAGATGCGCTGCTTCTGGCGGAGCGGATATCCGGCACGTCGACGGTGGCGCATGCAACCGCCTTTTGCCGGGCTGCCGAGCAAGCGCTCGGTTACCGCCCGTCGTTGCAAAACGAGAGGGAGCGGATGCTGTTCGGCGAAATGGAGCGTCTGTACAACCACGTTCACGACTTTTCCCAGCTTGCTTCCGCGACGGGGATGACGGTGGCGCAGGCGCAGTTTGCGCGCGCCAAGGAAGAACTGCTGCGACTGAACGCGGAGGTGGTCGGTTCGCGCTATCTGCGCGGCGCTGTGCGGCTGGGGCGATCGGCGTCTGTCGACTGGGAGAGGGGGGCGGCGCGGTTGACCGCAGAACTTCCAGCCATCGATCGGCGGGTGCGCCGCTTCCTTCGGCTGTTGCTTCACACGCCGACATTTGTCGATCGGCTTCGCCCGACTGGCATCGTTGAACTGGAGTGGGCCAGAGCCTACGGCGTGGTCGGTCCCGTCGCAAGAGCCTGCGGCCTGGCTGTGGACGCCCGCACGGATTGTCTGCGCCATCTCTACGAATCTACGGGCCATGCCTGCATGACGGCTGAGGACGCGTTTGGCGACGCCTTGTCCCGCTTTCGGGTGAGAGTGCGCGAATGGGACATATCTCTGCACATCGTGCTGGAACTCCTGCCCTCGCTCGGCATGTCGACGCTTGTGAAAACAGAATTGTCGCTGGCTACGGGCAAGGGAAGTATGGGAATCGGAGTGGCCGAATCTCCGCGCGGGCGTGTCTGCCATGTACTCTTTTGTGACAACGGCAAAGTGGTTGCATGGGGGATTCGCGCCGCCTCGGCGTGGAATTGGCCAGTCTTTGGCCTGGCCACCGCCAACGGCAACATTCAGACTGACTTTCCCATCATAGACGCCAGTTTTGGTCTGTCCTATGCGGGGCTGGACCGGTAAATTTCTTGTGACGAAAGGGGATCGGCCTATGAGGGCAGAGTGGCTCCTGTCGGGACTCGCGAGCGGTCGGGTTACCACAACGTATCCTCGACAGCGGGAGCAAGAGCTGTCGAGGCGCCGCTGGAACAGCGTTCCGACCTTGAACGGTCCGTGCAGTGACACGGCGTGCAGGGAGTGTTCGGAGGTTTGCCCAACAGACGCGATCACGCGGGTCGAGACGCAGGGGAACGCCGCTTTGCGCCTGGATGTGGGAGCGTGCATCGCGTGCGGCCGCTGCGTCGACCGGTGTCCTGAAGGCGTCTTTTCATGGGCGGAAGCGATCGACCGGGCGGAAGTGCGCAAAGAGCGGTTCATCTCAACCGTGGAGGGGGGAGCCGATCAATGACGGCTGATCATGGCATTCATGCGGACTGGGATGAACTGGAGGAACAGGGTATGAGCGCACGGCTCGCCCGTTACTTCGGACACTCGCTGCACATCAGGCATATCGACGTTGGATCGTGCAATGCGTGTGAGTCGGAAGTCCTTGCGCTCAGCAATCCCTATTATAACTTCCACCGTCTGGGATTGTTTTTCACCCATTCACCTCGGCATGCCGATGTGCTGTTGGTGACTGGCGCTTTGACCCGGGCGATGGCGCCCGTGCTCCGTGAAACGTATGACGCCATGCCGCGGCCCCGTTTGGTTGTGGCAACCGGGGTGTGCGCGTTGCATGGCGGTGTATTTGCAAACAGCAGTCGCTTTGTCGGTCCAGTTGACAGCGTGCTGCCGGTAGACGCCTATATTCCAGGCTGTCCGCCCAATCCGTACGCCCTTCTCCAGGGACTTCTGAAGGCGATTCAGTCACGGGAGGAGGCGAAGTCCAGTTGATCGCTCTGTTCTGGACGACGGTGTTGATGTTTCTCGTTGCGCCGCCGATCGCTGTCGCAACTGCGAAACTGCGCAACATTGGATTCTTCATCTGGATCTACCTGGCAATCGCATGCTTCGGTCAGTTTGTATTTGGCCTTGTCGGATTGGTTGCAGGTGCGACGCTTCCGATTGTCTCCATCCCCGGCATCGGATTCTTTGGCGCCTGGACATTTGCCGCGGATCCGCTCAGCGATTTGCTGTTTGTGATTCTGGGTCTGATAGGAACGGCCTCCTTCATCTACGCAGGGGGGCATGCGCGTATGAAGCGGCCGGGCACCTCCTATGTGTTGGTGAGTGTGGTCGCGGCCCAGTACGTATTCATCAGTTTCCTGCTGACTGCGCAAAACGGATTGCCGCTGCTGATCACCTGGGAAGCGATGTCGCTGTGCGCCTACGCCTATGTGCTTGTCAACCATCGCCACAGAAAGGTGCGTTATGCGGCGTTCACGACACTGGTCGTGAGTGAACTCGGTTTTCTTCTTTTGGTTGCCGCCTTCGTGCTCGCCGCAACCCCTGGCGGATCGCTGGAGTTGCTCCAGATGCACGCCTTCCTGACGGAGCGGCCGGAATCCATTCGCGCCATTATTTTTCTGCTCGCCCTGTTCGGTTTTGGAGTGAAAAGCGGCGTTGTGCCCATGCAGTTGTGGATGCCTGCGGCGTACGACGCGACGCCGCCGCATCTGAACGCGATATTGGCGGGGGCGCTTTTAAATCTGGGGCTGTTCGGGATCTTGCGGGTCTACTCGTTCACGTTTCCGCTTCCGGAGGCCTTGGGCATTGCGGTCGTTGGGCTTGGCGCAGCCGGTGTGTTTGCCGGAGCGCTGTATGCGGTGTTCGAGGGACGGATTCGCCGCATCCTGGCCTTTTCCAGCATTGAAAATGTGGGTTTCATGATCATCGCGATCGGTCTTGCCATCAGCTTTTCGCGCGCCGGAGCCACCCGCTTGGCCGAAGTGGCGATGACCGCCCTGTTTGTCCAAATGATTTCCCATGCGCTCGCCAAGTCTCTGTGCTTTCTCACGGCCGGCGAAATCAGCAGAAGGACGGGCCGCGTAAAGCTCGATCGCCTGGGCGGACTGTGGCGCGTCTTTCCTGCCTCCTCCCTTGCGTTCCTGGTCGGCAGTCTGACACTGGCGGCGGTCGCCCCGTTCAGCGGTTTTGTGTCGGAGTGGCTGATCTTGCAATCTCTGTTGCAGGCCTATCAGCGTCTGTCGGGATTTGAGCAGGCGATTCTCGCGCTGTTCGGCGCGGTGGCGGCGCTTGGCGCCGCCATGGCCTTCACGGCGTTTCTCCGCCTGATCGTGTTCATGTTTTCGGGAAAAGCGCGGTCAGAGGACGTCACGCGCAGAGCTTCCCGGATACGGGCGTCGAGAACCGCGGGCATAGGAATGGGCGCGCTTGCCGTCCTGTCGGCCCTCTATGGATTCTTTCCCACGACAGTGCTCGGCGCGCTGAGTACGGTTGCCGCGAATCTTCCTCCCTACCGCAATGTGTTTCCCAGCATTGTACCCGCTGTCTTTCAGCAGCCCGCGCTGAATCAGCCGCTCGTTTCCTTGGGGGGGCAACTGTTTTCGTTCTTGCCCATGCCGGGCGCGATTGTGGAACCTGGCGCCGGCGTGGCCGCCATTTCGCCGACCTACGTGCTGTGGTGGTTTGTCGTGTTTGCACTTCTGGCCTTCCTCGTGTCGCGCGCTCTGCGGCGCGGCCCGTATCGCAAACGCCATACGCTTCCCTGGCTGGGAGGACGGGCCACGGAGGCGCAGCACGCGCAGTACACGGCGACCGCCTACGCCAATCCGTATCGCATGTATTGGGCGTCTTTGCTTCATTTTAAGATTCGCCGCCGTTCCACCGTGGGCGATGCGACGTTGCCGCTGCAAGTCGAGGTGACCACGCGAGTTCGTCCGCTGCTCGAGAGTGACGTGTATCAGCCGCTGCTGCGCCGCTCCCGGAAGTTTGTGAGTCGCGGCCTGCGCTGGATTCAGCACGGGCATCTGTGGGCATATCTAGCGTTCATGCTGCTGGTCTTGCTCCTTTTTGTCGTCTGGGCTTTGTTGGTGTGAATTAGAGCTGGGGGGAGGGTCCACATGGCTGACCATAAACACTCGCTCCACGCCGGAGAGATTGTGAAAGCGGAGGTTCTGTCGCTCGACCGCAGCGGCGCATGGATTGGCGTCGAAGGCAAGAGCGCCTTCGTTCCGCTTGCGGAAATCGCCTGGTTTGAGGTCGAGCATCCCGCAGTCATGTTGAGCGTGGGCAACCATATTCAGGTCCGGGTGATGGGCGTGTCGGAGCAAGGAATCATCGAATGCTCCATCCGCAAACTGGAGAGACCCGGACCAACAGGTTCCGTCGCGACCTTGACAGCCGTGGTGGAGACGCCGAAACACAGCCAGAATGTGTATCGGTACAGTGTTGAACGAAGCGCTTTCACGCTACATCGCGTGCTGCATTTTCCCGCTCGCTGTCCGTTTGAAATCGGCTATCTTCCCGCCACGCTCGGCACAGACGGCGAACCGCTCCGGATGGTCATCCTGCTGACCGCTTCCACCTTTCCGGGGTGCGAAGTCGCCTGCCGCGTGGTGGGGCTGCTGCGGACGGTGGACGATGCGGGTTCAGACGAGAAACTTCTGGGCGTCTCGGCGGTTGACCCCAACTTTGACGATGCGTATGACCTGACTGACGTGTCGCATCACACACTGCGTCGAGTCGTGCATTATTTTGGCGCCATTCGGTCCGCGGACCATCATGCTTTCACTGTGAGGGGTTGGGAGCGCGCGTCTGCGGGGCAACAGTTCGTAGAGGAAGCTGCGGCGCGCTATAGGAATTCGAGGATCATTGACGGATAGACCCGACGGGCCAAGAAGAGAGAATACACATCACACACGTCGAAGGAATGTTGCGAAGATGACATCGGAATTGATGACCCTGGAAGTTGTTGAGATCCCCAAAGGAAGTCACAACAAGTATGAAATGAATAAGGCGACGGGAAGTTTTCATCTGAATCGTGTTTTGTATTCGGCGGTTCATTATCCCGTGGAGTATGGTTTTGTGCCGGACACGCTGGCGGAAGACGGGGATCCGCTCGATATCATGAGCCTTGTCACAAATCCCACCTTTCCCGGATGCATCATCGAATGCAGGGTGATCGGGTTGTTGCGGATGGCGGACGAGTTCGGGCAGGATGACAAGTTGCTGGGCGTTCCGGCCAGAGACCCGCGCTTTTCGCATGTGCGGGCGCTTAAAGATATACCCGACCACAATCTGAAGGAGATTGCGCATTTCTTTGAAGTGTACAAGAATCTTGAGGATAAACTGGTAACCGTTCGTGGATGGGAAGAAGCGGACTATGCAAAGAAGATACTGCGCGAATCGGAAGAGCGATGGAAAATGGCGGGTCATTGAGGAGTGACTCAGTGATCCTGATATCATCATATCATCGGACACGTCAGGAACTTTCTCATACCCTGTCGAAAGGAGCGGACGGCGAATGGAAGAGACGACACAGATGCCCCGGCGGCGTCCAGTTTGGTGGAATCGCACGGTTATCGGGTTTTCGTTGGGGTCCCTGTTCAGCGATATGGGACACGAGTGGGTCACGTCGTTGACGCCTGGATTTCTCGCGTTGCTGGGCGCGCCGCCGATTGCTTTGGGCTTGATTGAAGGCGTCTCCGGAGCCGGTCTAAGTTTCGCCAGTCTTTGGGGCGGTCGGCGCGCGGACAAAACGTCGAACCGCTTCCCTTATGTCGCGGTGGGTTATGCGGCGACCGTGCTCAAAGCGTTGTACGGGTTTGTCGGCTTCTGGCCGTGGCTCATCCTGATCCGCACAGTCGGCTGGTTGGGGCGCGGGATGCGCGGGCCGATGCGCGACACGTTGATCGCGGACACCGTTCCGGCCGCAGCGTACGGGCGCGCGCTGGGAGTTCGCGAAAGCATGGATACGCTCGGGGCTGTGATTGGACCGCTGTTGGGCGCGTTTTTTCTCGCTCGCGTCGGGTATCGCCACCTGTTTTTCTGGAGCGCAATCCCTGCGATTCTCTCCTTTCTCGCTATTCTCGTGTTCATTCGCGACCACCGACGCAAGGGAGCGCTGCGGGAGAAGCCGTCGCTTGCGTCGGCCGGCCAGTTTGCCTATCCGGCTCGGTTTTGGCGCTTGCTGCTCGCGGACGGCATCTTCAGCATGGGCAATGTTGCGCCGAGTTTCTTCATCCTTGCCGCCGTCTCAGGTTTGCATGCGGCGCACGGTTCGCTTGGCGCGTCTGTGATCGCGATTGTTTTGTACGCATGGTACAACGTGGTGTATTCGGTCTTTGCCCTGATCGCGGGTGGGGCCACAGACAAATCCGGACCGCGATCCGTTCTGGTGGTCGGTTATGCCGCGTGTTTTGTATGCTTGCTGGGATTCGCCGTATTGCCACCCTCTGTTGCGGTTGACGCAGTGTTGTTCACCATTGCCGGGATTGCCGCCGGCGCACAGGACTCCGCTCAAAAAACGTATGTCCGGCTTGTGTTGCCAAGCGAACATCGAGGCCGCGGCATGGGATTGCATGCAAGCGTGATGGGGTGGGGAACGCTTGCTTCGGGCATTCTCGTCGGGGGTCTATGGACCATCGGTCAATTGTCCTGGGGTTTTGGCGCGGCGGCTGTCGCGGTTCTGGCGTCGTTGCTGTTGATGCTGTTCGCCGTCCCCACTGCGCGCGCCGAATTGTGACGGGGCTGCTCCACCGTCGCTCAGGAATTTGCGGCGGTGGAGCGGTTGTTGTGCGTTCCACTTGCGGCTCAGGAGGAATGTTCCATGAATTTTCACAGCATACTTTTTGAAAGAGCCGAAGACAGCAAAAACAATGAAGAGCCCGCCTTTTTTGTTGATTTGAACCTCGATCAGATCATAGACTCCATCACGGCCGGCAAGCAGGAATATAATTTGGCGCCGTTTTTTTACACTCCCTTGAACGATATCGATGCGATCGAGTATCGTCATGAGATCATGCGGGATCTCGAAAATGACAAGCTGTTTGAGCATATAAAATCGTTTGGGCAAAACATGCGCACCATGCGTGAATACCTTGCCCAAGCAGACAAGCTTCACTACAAGTATCAGAAGGAAAGATTGTTTTTGGATGCTGTGGACATTTATTGTAAATCTGTATGCCGCCTTGTTGAGGACCTGAGCCTCGTGGATTTAAAATCGCGCGGCTTTCTGTCCTTTCGCGAATATATGACGGACTATGCGAAATCCGACGGCTTTATGTCGCTTCTGGCGGAAACAAAAAAGCTTGAAGCCGATTTGCTCGCAGCAAAGTATTGCCTGCTCATAAAAGGCAGCCGCATCAAGGTCCGCAAATATGAATCCGAAATTGATTACAGCGCCAGCGTGGAGAAAACATTCGCGAAGTTTAGACAGGGGCCAGTGAAACATTACGGAGCCAAGTTTGCCGACTGGCCCGGGATGAACCATGTTGAAGCGGGAGTGCTGGACTTGGTGGCCCGGTTGTATCCCGACGTATTTTCAAGTCTTGACGATTACTCCGCCAAGAACGTCGCTTATGTGGATGAAATAACGGGCGTTTTTGACCGGGAAGTGCAATTTTACATGGCCTATCTGGAATATATGGAAATGCTCAGGCGGACGGGGTTGCAATTCTGTTACCCGCAAGTTTCCAAACACGAAAAGGAGATTTACGTTTATGAAGGGTTTGATGCAGCCCTGGCCAATAAACTCAGTATCGAAAAATCGTCCGTCGTGTGCAATGATTTTCATCTGAAGGGCCAGGAGCGCATATTTGTGGTATCCGGTCCGAACCAGGGCGGGAAAACAACGTTCGCCCGCACTTTCGGGCAATTGCATTATCTGGCCAGCCTAGGCTGTCCAGTACCCAGCAGGGAAGCGAGGCTCTTTTTGTTCGACAGTCTCTTTACGCATTTCGAAAAGGAGGAGAATCCCAGGAATTTCAGTGGCAAACTGCAGGATGACCTGACCAGAATCCACGATATTCTGAACCGGGCCACCTTTAACAGCATCATCATCATGAATGAGATTTTCACTTCCACGACATTGAAAGACGCTGTCCTTTTGGGCAAGAGGGTTATGGAAGAGATTATACGATTGGACTTGCTGTGCGTTTGCGTGACGTTCATCGATGAGTTGGCTTCTATAAGCGAGAAGACTGTGAGCCTGGTCAGCACGATGGTTCCCGGAAGGCCGGGAGTGCGAACATATAAAATTGTGAGAAGACCTGCGGACGGGCTTTCCTATGCGATATCAATCGCCGAAAAGTACGGTCTCACATACGACCGTTTAAGGGAGCGCATAAAATCATGATGGTCTTTCTCATGCACAGGGATCATGATTTTGACATGCATCGGAAGTTGCCGTCGAATGAACAGGCACTGACGCAGGACCTGGACTTGAACACGCTGTTCACCGCCATGTCGCTCGGCGACACATTTTTGTTCGAGGTGGCAAGACAGGCTGTCTTGTCGGGTGTGAGCGACTTGGACACAATACTATATCGCCAGAGCATTCTGAAAGATAGCTTGAAAAACCGTTCCATTATAAACGCTATATACAACATAGCGACAGAAGCGATTGAAGGCGAGAAAAAGGTTTATTCTGGCATTTTCGGCGCATATCCCGACGCGATTCTGAACAGGTCGATGAAAGTGATGCACTTGTTTGCGGGCAGCCTTAAAAAACTGAAGGAGATCGCCGATGAGCACGCCGGCGCATTTGAGTCAGAGGGCTTTACAGCGTTTTTTGCAATGCTCGGCAAAGAACTTGGGGATGAATATTTCGCCGCCATCCAGGATCATCTCAGGGACCTGGAATTTCGCGACGGGGTTTTGATCAGCGCTGAATTGGGGGCAGGCAATAAGGGCGCCCATTACACACTTCATAGAGCGCAAGACAAAAAGCAGAGTTGGATGAAGCGGATCTCGGCCAGGAAAGCGCCGGTCCACACCATGACTATCAGCGATCGGGATGAGAGCGGCGCCAGGGCCCTGTCAGAATTGAAAGGCAAAGGGATCAACCTTGTTGCCGATACGTTCGCCCAGTCTACCGATCATATTCTCGGTTTTTTTAAGATGTTGCGGACAGAGTTGGCTTTTTACGTCTGCTGTTTGAACTTGCATCAGCAGCTTGACCAAAAGGGGGAGCCGCTGTCCTTTCCCCTGCCCGCGGTGCGCGGCGAACGGAGACATTCTTTTCGCGGATTGTACGATGTATGTTTGGCTTTGCGCGTGAAACAGAGAATTGTTGGCAACGACATGTTTGCTGACGATAAGGACCTCGTGGTAATCACAGGCGCCAACCAGGGCGGCAAATCGACTTTTTTGCGAAGCATCGGCTTGTCCCAGCTGATGATGCAGTGCGGTATGTTTGCTCCGGCCGAGTCTTTCTGTTCCAATGTCTGCGACGCCCTTTTCACGCACTACAAACGGGAAGAAGACGCGACCATGAACAGCGGAAAACTCGATGAAGAACTCGCCAGAATGAGCGGCGTCGCAGACACGATAACAGCAAATTCCATGCTGCTGTTCAATGAATCATTTGCCGCGACAAACGAAAGAGAAGGTTCGGAGATTGCCAGGCAGATCACATGCGCACTTTTGGAAAGACGCGTCAAGGTCTTCTTCGTTACGCATCTGTATGAATTTGCCCATGGCCTGTACGACAAAAAAATGAAAAACGCCATTTTCCTGCGGGCCGAAAGGCAGACCGACGGAGGACGAACCTTTAGGGTACGCGAAGGCGAACCATTGCAAACCAGTCATGGCGAAGACTTGTATTGCAGGATATTCGGGACGATTCCCCGCGCCGCTTCGGCAACACCCTCAGATAAGAACATGGATGCCTCCACCCAGGTGACACGGGGGTATGAGTGAGTCGTATCTGTTCCGGGCTGAACAGTCGGCGGGTGAGCGCATCCCAACTCGCCATGCCGCAATATGGCTTGTAAAGGAAACAGAGATGGAAAGTTCATTGATTGGTATTATTTGATTAGTTAACTGGATTCGATCAGTTTTGAACGGAAGTAAGAGCTGAAGTTGATGGGCTGAGCACACGCTGAGTGTTGTGGACGTCTGCGAAAAATCGAGCAGAGGCGGGCAGCGCAGTTTGCTCAATCTTCCGGTCGACGCGCTTCATACTCGCTGCAAGGAAGCTGCTCTTCTGTTTTCCTGAAAGTAGCGCAGAATCGCGATATGTCGTCCAATCCGCCATTACTCGTCAGAATCCGGATCGTGATGGGTTGTTCCTGATGCATAGAGATTTTTGGCCAGAGAGAGGCCTTCCAATTCCCCATCAATTCTCATGAGTTCATTGTATTTCGAGACGCGTTCTCCACGGGCAGGCGCTCCTGATTTCATTTGAGCGGCGTTGGTGGCCACGGCCAAATCGGAAATGAAGGCATCGTCAGTTTCTCCAGAACGATGGGATACCACGGTG